>DATGYM010000231.1:0-27767 GCA_035297925.1 Pyrinomonadaceae bacterium
AACCACATGAATCGCGCGATCGGCACCGCGCGCGAGCGCGTCCTTGATAACCGCCTTAACGCGCTGGGGACCCATCGAACAAACCACAACTTCCCCGCCCAGCTTCTCCTTAACGCGTAAAGCCTCTTCCAGCGCATAGCCGTCTGATTCGCTGACCTCAAAGGACAAGTCGGCTTCTTCAATCCACTTTCCGTCTTTATTGATTCGCAGGATCGCGTCTTTGTTGGCGACCTGCTTCATCATCACTATGATTTTCATGGTAGCTCTTACTCGCCAGTGGATTCTGTTGGTCTTAGGACTTAGGTCTTGCGTCTTAGGTCTTTAATCTGTGATCGCTGGTAACCAGGCTTCACGTTCGTCCAAGACCAAAGGCCAAAGGCCATAGTCCTACTCATCATATCTCTTAAACAACAACGCCGCGTTGGTACCCCCAAACCCGAAACTATTCGAAAGCGCATACTCAACCTCCGCGGCGCGGGGTTTGTTGGGTATGTAGTCGAGGTCACATTCAGGATCCGGGTTGACGTAATTAATTGTCGGCGGCAGAACCTTTCGGTGAAGACTGAGCACCGAGAAAACGCCTTCAATGCCACCAGCCGCGCCCAGCAGGTGACCGGTCATCGACTTTGTAGAGCTTACCGCAAGCTTGTACGCATGTGGCCCAAAGGTTCGCTTGATCGCGAGGGTCTCAAACTTGTCATTGTAAGGAGTCGACGTTCCGTGCGCGTTGATATACCCAACCTGTTCGGGTTGAATACCTGCGTCGCGAATTGTTTTTTGCATCACGCGAATAGCACCGGAACCGCTTTCGTCGGGCATTGTCAGATGAAAAGCATCGGCCGTCATGCCATAGCCCACCAGTTCCGCATAAATCCGCGCACCGCGCCGGCGAGCGG
The DNA here is from genome assembly GCA_035297925.1 of Pyrinomonadaceae bacterium. Lineage (GTDB taxonomy): Bacteria > Acidobacteriota > Blastocatellia > Pyrinomonadales > Pyrinomonadaceae > PSRF01. The sequence continues at coordinate 897 of DATGYM010000231.1, forward strand.
ATTCGAGCTCTTCAAGGATCATGATGCCGGCGCCTTCGCCGATAACAAATCCATCGCGATCGCGTTCAAAAGGCCGCGAGGCATGCTGTGGATCATCGTTGCGAGTCGAGAGCGCTCGCATCGATGCAAAGCCGGCCACGCTCATGGGTGTAATAGCAGACTCGGCGCCACCGCAAATCATCACATCCGCATCGCCGCGTTGGATGATCTTGAAACTATCGCCAATAGCGTGCGCTCCGGCGGAACAGGCAGTTGCGGTCGCGGAATTAGGACCTTTGGCGCCATAGCGAATCGAGACCTGACCGGCAGCCAGATTGACGATCGCGGACACAATAAAAAAAGGCGAAACGCGGTCTGGCCCTTCATTCAAGAGCTTTGAATGCTCGCGCTCGATCGCCCAGAAGTCGCCAATGCCGCTACTGATATAGGTGCCGGCATTTTCAGCGAGCTCTGCGGGAAACTTTCCCTCTTCCGTTAGCTGAAAGCCGCTATCGGCCATCGCTTCGGTGGCCGCCGCGATGGCGTAATGAATAAAGGCGCCCATTTTGCGCGCCTCTTTCTTGGGTATAAATTTAAGCGGGTCAAAGTCCTTAACTTCGGCGGCAAACTTGACGGAAAACTTTTCCGTGTCAAATTTCTTGATGAAGTCCACGCCGTTACGACCGCTCATGAGCGCGGCCCACGTCGTTTCAACTGAATTTCCTACCGGTGTTATCAGACCCAACCCTGTAACAACTACACGTCGTGCCAAATCAAAGCTCCTTGAAGACAGTGAAAAAGTGATGCGATAAGTGATAAGTGAGAAGTAAGGCCCTGTGCTAAACGCTTAACTTTTCACTCTTCACCGGTAACTTGTCACTTCTTATGTTGGTCGATGTAGTTGTAAGCGTCGCGGACACTTTGAATCTTTTCTGCGTCTTCATCGGGAATTTCAATCCCGAATTCTTCCTCAAAACGCATAACAAGCTCGACGGTGTCCAATGAGTCTGCACCGAGGTCGTCAATGAAGCGGGCGTTAGGAGTCACCTCATTTTCGTCCACGCCTAGTTCGTCGACGATGATCTGTTTTACTTTACTCTCGATTTCTGGATCGGGCATTTTCGTTTTGCTCCTCTTGTGATAAAGAATCGATAACAACTTAAGAGACGCCAAGCTGCGCACCAGCGATCTTCAAGCTGGCTGCGTCCTCGACATTCCAACATCTCACTTGCCGGCTTATCTGCCGCATTAAGCCGGTCAGAACTTTTCCTGGCCCAACTTCGATGAAGGTATCAACACCTTCGCCAATCAACAACTCTATAGATTCCAGCCAGCGTACGGGCGATGAGACCTGTCGCACAAGTGAATCCCGCGCTTCTGCTCCGGCCTGTATGATGGCGGCATCAACATTGGTGACGAGCGGCGTCATCAGGTCAGCAAACGCTACTTTGTCGAGATCAGCGGCCAGTCGCTCCTGCGCCGGCATCATTAGCGCTGAATGAAATGGCGCGCTCACACTCAATTTCAGCACCCGTTTGGCGCCGCCGGCCTTTAACAACTCACTGGCCCGATCGACAGCCTCAGTGTTGCCCGCAATAACTATCTGGCCCGGGGAATTAATGTTTGCGGGGGCACACACCTGACCTTGTGCTGCCTCGGCACAGGCGCGTTCGATGAATTCCAGTTCAGCGCCAATGACTGCGGCCATTGCGCCGGTGCCAACCGGAACGGCCTCCTGCATATAGCGGCCACGCGATCTAACAGTTTGCACGGCGTCGGCTGCGGTCAGCGAATCGGCTGCGAACAACGCTGAATATTCGCCCAGGCTGTGTCCCGCCACAAAATCCGGCGTTGGAAAACCTTCCGACTGCATTGCCCGCATCGCCGCGGCTGACACGGTGAAAATTGCAGGCTGAGTGTTCTCCGTCAATTGCAAGTCTTCCGCAGATCCTGCAAAGCATAGTTGCGAAATGGAAAAATGCAGCACATCGTTTAGTTCTTCAAAGAGCGTTGCGGCTACGGAAAAATTCTCGACCAAATCTTTCCCCATGCCCGGATGTTGCGACCCCTGGCCGGGGAAAATGTACGCGAGTGACATGCTGTTGAATAGTAAATGGCAAGTCTCAGCCCTCCCTAACGGTCGGGCTACGGCCCCGTCATGAGCCCTCCCTAACGGTCGGGCTACGGCCCCGTCATGAGCCCTCGCTAACGATCGGGCTACGGCTCCTTTACGACCGTCTCTACCAGCGCATCAGAACGCCGCCCCAGGTAACGCCGCCGCCAAACGAAGTCAGCAACACGAGGTCGCCAGGACTGATACGGCCTGCTTCGACACACTCATCGAGACCGATCGGTATGGAAGCAGACGAAGTATTCCCGTGCATCGCAATATTTGAATAGACGCGCTCGCTATCGACATTAAGCTTGCTTGCGACCGCATCTGTAATTCGTTGATTCGCCTGATGCGGAATAAAAAGTTTTATATCGGCCGCGGTCAGCCCCGCCTCGTCCAACACTTCGCGAGAGATATCTGCCATCGAACGCACAGCCACTTTGAAAAGTTCGTTGCCTTTCATCTTAAAGAAGTGGTCACCCGCCGCCAGCGTGTCCGCGCTCGGTGGCCTTCGGGTACCGCCGCCCGGCGAATAAAGTTGTTCGAGGTAACGACCATCGGACCTAATCCGGGAAGCGAGAATGCCACGTTCTCCTTCCACAGGACCCAACACCGCCGCACCGGCGCCGTCGCCAAACAAAACGCAGGTTTGTCGATCCGTATAATCGACATACTGCGTCAGTATCTCGGCGCCGATGACCAGCGGATACTTTGACTGCCCGGTGCGAACCATGGCGTCCGCCAGGGTAAGTCCGTAGAGAAAACCTGAACACGCTGCCGCCAGGTCCATCGCGGCCGCTTTATTAGCGCCGAGTTCCGCCTGAATGATGCAGCCGGTGGAAGGGAGGATCTGATCCGGCGTAACAGTGGCGCAAATTATTAGGTCAATGACTTCCGGTTGCAGTCCGGCGCGCTGAATCGCCTGACGCGCGGCACGGACGGCGAACAAGGACGTGTATTCACCCGGAGCGGCTTTTCGTCGCTGCTTGATGCCGGTGCGAGTGGTTATCCAATCGTCCGAAGTATCAACCATCTTTTCCAGTTGGGCGTTCGTTAGAATGCCTTCCGGATAAGAATGCCCCGTTCCCAGAATCCCCGCTCGAATGTTCGGCATTTATTCCTCAGTTGCTGATTTGTGGCCGGTAATACTATCCACTCGCCCGCGGAAAACCAAGCAAGCCCAGAACGACGTAATTTTGAGTTCAAGCTTTAGCTTGCCATTTACTAAGGCTGAACGCTGAACTACTCGCGCTTTAAGTAACGGCGCGAAGCGCATTTGTTTCCGCGATTCCTCTTTCGATCCGCTCGGCGGCCCGGTTTTCGGAAAACTCCTTAACGCTCCGAATCGCGTTTCGAATCGCACGCGCATTGGAACTGCCATGTCCGATCACTACTATCTTACGGACTCCCAGCAGCGGAGCGCCGCCGTGCTCTGAATAGTCCAGTCGCTTTTTGATATTACGAAACGCAGGTTTGGCGAGCATAGCGCCTGCTTTGGTTACCGCGGAGGCTGTCAACTCACGTTTGATCATCGACAACATCGCATCCGTCAGACCTTCGGAAAGCTTGAGCATGACGTTGCCGGTAAATCCGTCGGTCACGATCACGTCCACCGCACCGGAAAAAACATCCCGACCCTCAACGTTGCCCATGAAATTCAGGCTGGTCATCTCGCGCAGCAGTGGGAACGCTTCCTTCGTCAAATCGTTTCCCTTGGCTTCTTCTTCGCCGATGCTCATCAACCCCACAACCGGGCCGATGGTGCCGAGAACAGCCCTGGAATAAGCGTCGCCCATGATAGCAAACTGCACCAGGTGCTGAGCTTTGCACTCAGAGTTTGCGCCGACGTCCAGCAAGAGCGTGGGCTTGTTTGACTTCGTCGGAATCAACGCGGCAAGTGCCGGCCGGTCAACGCCCGGCAGCATGCCCATAACCATCTTGGCAGTGGCCATCGCAGCGCCAGTGTTCCCGGCCGAAACGAAGCCGTCAGCCTTCCCCTCAATCACAATGCGAGTGCCAATTCTCAAAGAACTTTTTTTCTTGCGGCGTACCGAGGCCATCACCGGCTCGCCCATGCCAATGACTTCTGACGCTTCAACCAGCTCAATTCCCCGGTCACCGTCGCCGCGCCAACCACAACGTCTCAACTCTGGTTCCAGCTTCTCAGGCTGGCCCACGAGAATTACTTTGACTCCAAGGTCACGTGCGGCGGCCAGGGCTCCGTCAATCTCGGCGTGGGGTGCATGATCGCTGCCCATCGCGTCGAGGACGACTTTTCCCGTTAGCCGGGTTTCAGTCTTCGACTGACTTCGCACGGACGATAGTTTTGATCAGCTTAAGTTTGTTCTACCCGCACAACCTGCCGGTCTTTGTAGTAACCACACTTAGGGCAGACGCGGTGTTGCAGGCGAGGCTCCTGACAATTGGGGCACAAGCTTGTCTGCGGCACGCGCAGGGCATCGTGCGCACGACGTTTGCCGCGGCGAGCTTTTGAATGTCGTCGTTTAGGATTTGGCATAATTACTCCAGTTCGTAAATCGTGAATCGTAACTCAGTAAATCGTAAATGGTGAATCGTAAATAGTTAAATCCGGGATTAGCAGCGCACGCTACTCGGCTATTCCATATTTACTATTCACGATTTACGATTTGCTATTCACGATTTACCAGTCCCTTCAATCCCGCCCAGCGTGGATCTACTTCCTGGGTTTCACAGTCGCAGTCGACCGAATTCTTATCTGCGCCACAAACCGCGCACATGCCTTTGCAGTTTTCGTCGCACAGAATATGATCGGGCACCGCAAGTAATAACTCTTCCGCTACAAGTTCGTCGACGTCAATGCCTTCCCCGTCGAAAACCGACAGATTCAAGTCATCTTCGCTGAGTTCAACAGCCTGCTGCGCCGCGTAATCCGCTGCCGTCACATATTCGACGTCGAATCTGGAATCAACGGGCAATTCCACAGCCTTCAGACAACGATCGCATTCGACCTGAAGTCTACCCGAAAGCCGGCCGGTGACGCGGATCCGCGCTCCTTTTTGTCGCACCTCGGCAGTAACAAATGGCGGTTGAAGCACGCGGACTCGATCGTCTTCCAGAACAAGTTCACCCGGCGCGTATGCATGGGTAAACGAACCCTTCCCGTGCTCCAGCGTTGCCAACTCAATCCGCATTGCTACCACCCTATTGCGAGTAGCACATTTTAAGGGCTAATGCGCAAAAGGCCATTATAACTGTGAGCGGCGGTGTGTCAACGAGAGGAGGGCGATGGATAGTGATGCAGTTTGAGGCTGCGGTTCAGAGTTCAACCTTCAGGTTGCTGATTTCGCGAGCACATTGACATGCAAGCTAAAGCTTGAAGTGCATCAGCACCGTGCGATGGTACTGGTGAGACGTGAACCCCATTTGAAGTTTAGAGAGGTCAATAACGCCGCGCTCGGTCTCTCTAGCGACGATCATCGTACGCGGAGCTACAAGCGTTCAGCGCGTCCTGTCTGAGAACTTCGGCCAGCCGGCGATCGCCTCCGGTAATCAGCCGTCCCACATTCGCGGCGGGAGAGCTAAACAGAGGCGCAGACGTCGAGGCAGCGGCATTCTGACGTTTGCTTTTTGCTGAAGGCGACCGGCGCACGAGGGCCCTGGCGCCGGCCTTTTGAAAATACTCGACAGCCAGCTTCTTTTGTCCGGCCCGCTCAGAAATCAAGCCCAGGACGTAAAAGGCTTCGCCATAGTCCGCGTCCATTTCTAAAGCTTTTTTCAGGTGACGCGCCGCCAGCGCATCGCGCGACAATTGAAAATAAAGACAGCCAAGCGCGTAATGGGCCTCGGGCGAGGTCTTCGTAGCCAGCGCCAACTTGAACTCCTGAACTGCACTGCGCCATTTAGCTTGGGCAACAAACAGTCGGCCCAATCCGTAATGGGCGGCAAACGTGGAGCCGCCAAGCCGCGTGGCGATATGCAGCAGTTCCTTTGCGCGCTCAAGGTCGCCCTCGTCGGCGCACGTCAGGCCCAGCAAAAGTGAGATGCGGCGGTCCCGAGGCGCAAACTCGTAGGCGCGCGCCAGATAAGTAAGGGCGCGATTTGTTTTGCCCAGCTTGAAGAAATGTTCGCCAATGAAATAAAGCAAAAGGGCATTGTCACTGGCAATCTCCGCCGCGCGCTGCAAGCAGCGAATACCGCGTCCGGGCTGGTCGTCGTCGATAAAGACAAAGCCCTCATTGATAAACTGTTCAAAGGCTGCGCTTTCGTGCCCGTGATAACTGGCGAGGATTTGCAGGCGCAACTCCTGCCGTCGCTCAGTCTCAAGCTGATCCTCGGCGTCTTTCTGGCAGCGCTCGATCCAGAGACGCTCAAGCTTGTCACCCTGAATCGTTCCCTCGTCACTCAAGAGGGCCACCAGCGTTTTAACGAGGGCGCGATCAAAATGAGCGTTCTGTGCGTGACGCAAGAGCAAATCGAGGCCACGCTCAAGTTTGCCAGTTAAGCGTCCCAACCGATTTTCCAGCGCCGAAATTCTTTCGAGTAGGTGCTCTTCATTTGAGCCGCCGCCCTCGAGACCCTCGTAGCGAGCCGCGGCAGGCTCAACAATGATCATTAGCCGCGTACCGCAGCGGACGCAGAACTCCTGGCCCAGCGCATTCGCCGCCAAGCACTTCTGACAATAATGAACAATATCGGGCATTGCGGAATGGGAACGATTGTTAATAGGCCTTGGACAGTGATCCCTTCAGTACTCAGCAGTCAGCAGTCAGCACTCAGTATTCATAGAAGCCACGGCCGGCTTTTCGTCCCAGCCAGCCGGCATCAACATAACGTTTCAATAAAGGGCACGCGCGATATTTCGGATCGCCAAGACCATCGTATAACACATTCAGTATCGCCAGACATACATCGAGACCGATAAAGTCGGCCAGCTCCAACGGACCCATAGGATGATTCATCCCGAGCTTCATGATGCCGTCGATACTTTCACGAGTCGCCACTCCTTCGTAAAGTGCAAAAATCGCTTCGTTGATCATCGGCAGCAAAACACGATTGGATACGAAACCGGGCGAATCGTTGCAATCCAATGCAGTCTTCCCAAGCTTATTCGCCAGGCTGCGTACGCGCTCATAAGTTTCATTGGACGTGGCAATGCCGCGGATGACTTCGACGAGTTTCATGACCGGCACCGGATTCATGAAGTGCATGCCAATGACTTTGTCGGGCCGACGTGTGGCTGCGCCGAGGCGCGTAATTGAAATCGACGAAGTATTCGAGGCGAGAATAGCTTCCGGCGGCGCAATTCGGTCCAGCGCGGTGAAGAGTTCCGTTTTCGTAACCAGATCTTCGGTTATGGCTTCAATAATAAACGCAGCTTCGCTCAGGACATCGAGTTCGGTGGTCGGTTTGATTCGCCCAATGATTGCCTGCTTCTCACCGGCATCAAGGCGTTGTTTGTCTACGTCCCTTTGCAGACTCTTATCGATCGCGCTCAGCCCGCGTTGCAGGAATTCATCCTTAATGTCGCGCATGACGACACGGTACCCTGCGCGGGCCGCCACCTGCGCGATGCCATTGCCCATTGTTCCCGAGCCCACTACTCCGATCACTTCACTCATGGTGTCGCGATTTCCACTTATCATCTTCCATTTCGCAGTCGTTCACTGCCGTTGGAAACGGAATACAGCGGTGAAGGTCACCTGCAGTGCTGAATGGCAACTGAAAGCCGGAAAATTCCAAATGGAAAATCTACCCGGATCCGACGCTAAAAACACCTGTCCTACCTTTCAATAGCCATCGCCACTGCGTTTCCGCCACCAAGGCACAGAGAAATAACACCTCGGTGAGCGTCGCGGCGTTTCAACTCGTAAAGCATTGTCGTGAGTAAACGCGAACCTGATTGACCAATGGCATGTCCGAGGGCCACCGCGCCGCCGTTAACATTTAATCGCCCCGGATCCAATCCCAGCTCTTCTGTAATCGCCACAGCCTGCACGGAAAACGCTTCGTTCAGCTCAATCAAATCAACGTCGCTGAGCGACCATCCGGCTTTTTGTAAGACTCTCGTGATTGCCTCCACCGGCGCCATCATTACCAGCGCCGGCTCAACACCTGAAGTCGCTTGTGCCACGATGCGGGCCATTGGCTCAACACCCAGCGCTTTAGCCTTCTCAAGGGAAGTAACAACCACTGCGGAAGCTCCGTCGTTTACACCCGGAGCGTTGCCCGCGGTTACGGTGCCACCCTCTTTCCTGAAGGCCGGCTGCAGTTTGCCTAGAGCCTCCATCGACGTATCCTCGCGGACCGTTTCATCGGTATCGAAAATCACTGCCGGTCCTTTTCTTTGCGGGATCGCGACTGCGACGATCTCATCCTTGAATCTTCCTGCTTTTATCGCCGCGGCCGCTTTGCGATGCGAGTTAAGCGCATACTCATCCTGTTGTTCGCGGCTGACGGAAAACTTTTCGGAGACGACTTCACCCGTGCAACCCATGTGGTAATCGTTGTAGACGTCCCATAGGCCATCGTGAATCATCGCATCGACCAGAACCCCGTTCCCAAGGCGATAACCTTCGCGAGCTTTCGGAATCAGGTAGGGCGCGTTGGACATTGATTCCATGCCACCAGCAACAACAATATCGGTGTCGCCAAGCTGAATTCCCTGTGCGGCCATCATTACGGCTTTGAGTCCGGAGCCGCAGACTTTATTGACCGTCACGGCCGACACCGCCGGCAACAGTCCGCCGCGCAGAGCCGCCTGCCGAGCAGGATTCTGGCCCAGGCCAGCCTGAATCACGCAGCCCATAATCACCTCGTCAACATCCTCGGGAGCCAGACCCGCGCGCCTTACAGCTTCGCGCACCACAATCGCTCCCAGGTCTGTTGCCGCAAATTGTTTTAGCGAACCGAGAAACTTTCCCACCGGCGTTCTTGCCGCGCTGATAATTACCGTCTCACGAATTTCTCTCATTAAGACTCCGTCCGTTTGCGAATTAATTGATAGTTTACGATTACTATTTACCAGTTGGGGTGTCAAGGTAGAGGCGTGGGTGCAGCTTGCGGTTTTTTCTCTGCGCCACCTCCACGTGCTGTGGCCTTTGCACAACAAGCGCATCGTTCTGTATCGGAACCGGAAGCGGTAGCGACCGGATGGATGTTCAACTTGTCTGAGATAGCAAATGAGTTCGATGTCTCTTTGATCAGCCTTCAATTGATAAGCCCGTGGACCGAATGTTAGACTCATGTGTTATTCAACCTTCAAATCAACATCCCGGTTAACTAAAACATGCAGGCACTGATTCTTGCCGGCGGAAAAGGCACGCGCCTTCGACCGCTTACTGTTTACACGCCGAAGCCAATCGTTCCGATTTGCAACCGGCCGTTCCTTCTCTACCAAATCGATACGTTGCGGCGGGCCGGAATAACCGACATCACACTGTCGCTTTCATATCAACCGAGCAAGATCGAACAACTTCTGGGCGACGGCTCTGACTACGGCGTGAAGCTGAAATACACCGTCGAGCCACAGCCAATGGGTACTGCGGGCGCGTACAAGTTTGCGGAAGATCTTATTCGCGAGCCGACAGTTGTTTTCAATGGCGATATTTTGACCGACCTCGATTTGAAGACGGTCATAAGAGAACACGCCGAACACCAGGCCACGGCGACTATTGTCCTGACTCCGGTAGAAAACCCTTCGGCTTACGGTCTGGTAGAGACGGAAAGCGACGGCCGGATTCGCAGGTTTCTGGAGAAACCCAAGGCCGATGAGATTACCTGCAATACAATCAACGCCGGCACCTACATACTGGAACCCAGGGTGCTTGATATGATCCCGACCGCCGAAAATCATTCCTTCGAATATGGATTGTTCCCCGAATTGTTAAGAAGAAAGGAAGCTTTCTTCGCGCACGTCCCGCCTCGCACCTATTGGATCGACATCGGCACGCCTGAGCGTTACCTGCAAGTACATCATGACTTATTAGCCAATCGCGTAGGCCGGATACACCTTAAAGAGCGGCGAGGCGATTTTGATTCTGCCACGGCGGCCGAAATTGATGATGTTTCGATTATCGGAGACGATTGCCAGATCAAGCCGGGCGCGCAGATCGTCAATTCGGTGCTGGGTCAGGGATGCTTCGTGGAAGAACGGGCACGAGTAGAGAATTCCGTAATCTGGCCGCACACGCGCATCGGCGCCGGGGCCATAGTGTCGGGCGCTATCGCGGGCCGTGGTTGTCACATCGGCCGCTCCGCGGTAGTGGGGACCGGTTCAGTACTGGGCGACAAGACTTCCCTAACCGATTACACAATCACCGGACCGGCGACATTACCGCCTGTTTGATAGGTCATGACGAACCTTGCAACGATCCGGTTTGGCACTGACGGCTGGCGCGCGGTGATCGCGCGCGACTACACGTTCGCTAACCTCGAACGTGTCACGCAGGCCTACGCCGACTTCCTAAAACGACAAAACGCTGCGAAACAATCGCTCGTGGTAGTTGGCTACGATCGGCGTTTCCTCTCCGAGCTTTTTGCGCAACGCGCAGCGGAAGTCATGGCCGGAAACGATTTCCCGGTCTCCGTTTTTCAGGAAGCTGCTCCAACACCGCTAATCTCCTGGGCCGTTAAAGCATTGCAGGCAGCGGGTGGCATTGTTATCACAGCATCGCACAATCCGGCGGATTTCAACGGTTTCAAGATTAAAGCCCCCTGGGGAGGCAGCGCTGCTCCCGAAACAACTTCCGCGATCGAGAAACTCGTGGATGCGACGCCGTCAAAACGTCGCGAGGTCCCAGCCGGCACGCATGAACTCCTGGAGACAGCAATCAAGAGTTACAAGGAACAGATTGCTTCCTACATCGATCTTGATCGGCTGCGCAGATCCGCTGCGACAGTGGTGATTGATCCCATGCACGGTTCAGGCGGACGCTGGGTGGAAAGTTTTCTCTCAGGCAGCTCTTTGCAGGTGGAAACAATAAGGGCCCATCGCGATCCACTGTTTGGCGGAGTCAATCCCGAACCTATTGACAGTAATCTGGCGGCGCTGAAAGAACGCGTGATAGCGAGTCACGCGCTGGCGGGATTGGCAACTGACGGCGATGCCGATCGTGTGGGCGCCGTCAATGAGCGCGGCGAAACGATGACGATGCACGATGTCGTTCCACTTATTCTGCTGCACCTTGTTCGCGATCGTAAGATGACTGGCGGCGTGGTTCGAACCTTCTCACAGTCAGTGTTATTGAAGCGAATTGCCGCGGCTTACAATCTGAGACTCTACGAGACGCCGATCGGTTTCAAGTACATCGCCGATTTAATGCTCAAAGATGACATTCTCATTGGCGCCGAAGAGTCAGGCGGCATTGGTGTAAAGGGACACATTCCGGAAAGGGATGGGATTCTGAATTCCCTTCTCTTCCTCGAGGCAATAATTGCCGCGGGAAAGTCGCCTTCCGAAATGTTACGCGACTTGCATCGGGAGTTCGGAGAATTTCATTTCGGCCGCAAGGACCTGCGCGTCGAGCCGGAAGTAGGACAAAAACTTATCGAGCGCCTCACGACAGCGACCCCTGTGGAACTGGCCGGCTATGCGGTGACTGGCGTGGAAACGACCGATGGAACCAAACTTCTTTTCGACGACGAATCGTGGTTACTATTCCGACAGTCGGGCACCGAGCCTATGCTGCGAATCTACTCGGAAGGCACCTCAAAGGAAAAGTCCAACACATTGTTGTCCGCCGGTGAAGAGTTAGCGCGCGGTTTGGAGGATCGGACCGCTGTCAATGAGCACAGGTCGCGCACGAATGCCTGAACTACCAGAGGTTGAACATGTCGTGCGCGGATTGCGCCGCGCTGTCCTCGGCCGGCGCATTGTTGCCGTTGAACTCAATCTTCAGCGACTAGTGGCATCTCCATCACCGGCTTCATTCAAACGCAAGCTGCGCGGTTCGCTCATCGAGGCTATTAACAGGCGCGGCAAATACATCCTGTTTGAATTGGACTCGCTTGATGTTTTGCTTGTGCATCTGCGAATGACCGGCAAATTTCTTTGCCTCAATGAGCACGAGAACTTGCCTGCGTATGCACATGTGGTTTTCTATCTTGACGATGAGCGGCGTCTGGTCTTCTGCGACATGCGGCAGTTTGGACGGCTGCGTTTGTTGCCGGCGAAAAAACTCCAGACGCTGTCACAAATCTCCGCGCTCGCGCCCGAGCCCCTCCTGAACGATTTCAGTTTCGAATACTTCTCGAGCACACTTGCGAAATCTCGCCGCTCGTTGAAACAGTTACTTTTGGATCAAACCAAAATTCTCGGGCTGGGAAATATTTACGCCAGTGAAGCGTTGTTTCGCGCGCGCGTCAGCCCTTTCAAAGCAGCGAATAGTTTGTCGAAGGCGCGCGCCGTACGATTGCATGAGGCAATACGCGAGATACTGCAGGAGGCGATAGATGCCGGCTCGACGCTGCGCATCGATTTGACTGACAGTGACGCAGGCTATATCGGCACGAGCGAACGATTTTGGAGAGTTTATGAACGCGAAGGCGAACCGTGCGTTAATTGTGGGACGCTGATACGGCGTATGGTTCAGGGCGGGAGATCAACGTACTACTGCCCCCGGTGCCAACGGCGATAGGGCCATTGAGACAACAAGCCTGCGAAGCAGGAGCGGTCTCCCCAAGATCTCTCTCTGTAAGTCCAGCTTCCAACCCGAAGGGTTTGAGCGATAGTAGCCGGTGGTCGAAGCGAAGCGGAGACTGCCGGATGTAATGCGATGGTATTCGCACCCCGAAGGGGTGACAGTCGGTCTTTACAAGAGATATTTCTCCTGATACTCAACTCCTGCCTTCTCTAATAATTCTTTCAGTTCGTCAACGAACGAATGCTTGCCGTGGTGGGTCTCCTGGTTGGCGATATAGTTCCTCACGGCATTCGTCGCGGTAGGACTTACAGTGAACGCAGCATATCCTTCTTGCCACGCAAATCGGCGGTCGAAGTTGTCCTTTGCCCAACGGCTGGAGTCCTTTTTCATATCGCGCATCAAATCAGCGATGCAGTGCACCGGACGCAGGCTTATTAGCAAATGCACATGATCAGCCACGCCGCCGACAATCTCCGCAACCCCACTCATGCCCCGAATGATTCCTCCCAAATAAGAGTGCACCCGTGGACGCCATTCAGGTTCGATGAGCGGCCGTCTCTCCTTAGTGGAGAATATGACGTGGTAGTGAAGACTGGAAAAAGTTGAGCCCATCTTCCGTCGATTTTCTGGCACCCCGACAGGGGTGCGGAGCATCGCTCCCGTTCCGGTGGTCTACGCTGCGCTTCGACCACCGGCTACTATCTGACAGCCTTACAGGCTTAGCGTAATACACTCCAGGGCTCTGGTGGCAACCGCATCCAAAAACTCGGCGCTTATGCACATTGCCCGGCTTCTTGCATGGGCTTGGGTTGGCATTAGAAGAACCATAGTTGATAGCCTTTGTCGTTTCGCCGGTCTCTCTACAAATTCGCCAGCACGTAATCAGTCATCATCTGCCGCATGTGCTTTACCAAAATCGGATCCCTCACGCCGTGGCGTGACTTCGGGTACAGCATCAACTGAAATTGCTTCCCTGCTTTCTGTAGTTCGTAAACAAACTGAATCGTATTCTGCACATGAACGTTGTCATCCATCGCTCCATGAATCAGCAACAGGTTGCCGTGCAGGTTCGCCGCGGAGTTTACCGGCGAACTCTTCTTATAACCTTCGGGGTTGTTCTGCGGAGTGCCCATGTAGCGCTCGGTATAGATCGAATCGTAGTTGCGCCAGTCCGACACCGTTCCGCCGGCTATTCCCATCTTGAAACTCTGGCTGTGCGTCAGCGCGTAGCTGGTCATGAATCCGCCGTAGCTCCACCCCCAAATACCAATACGCGAACCATCGACGTAAGACTGGCTCTTTAGCCAGGACACTCCGTCTTCGAGGTCCCGCAGTTCGAGTTCGCCAAAATTCTTATAGACCGGCCACACCGATTCCGCACCCTTGCCGCTGGCAGTGCGGTTATCAAGAATCCAAATTATGTAGCCCTTCTGCGCCAGCATCTGGTGCCACATGTAGGTCAGATCCGCCCAGTTATTTTTCACCTGCGGCGCATGCGGACCGCTATAGGTAAACTCGAGTACCGGATATTTCTTATGCGGATCGAAATCGGGAGGCTTGATCATTATGGCCTCCATGGGGAAGCCATCTTTGGTTTTCACCTGCAACAATTCGACAGTTCCCAACTTGTATTGCTTCAGCGCGTCGACTTTGTTTTCGTTGATAACCCTGACGAGCTTGCCATCTGAATTGTAAAGACGTGTCTGGGTCGGCGTGTTTACGTCACTCCAGTTGTCGATGAAAAGATTCGCAGCGGGACTAAAAGTAATTTTGTGAGATCCTTCGCCGGCGGTTATTCGAGTAAACCCGCTACCGTCCAGCTTAACGCGATAACTATTAGGGGCGATGTGGCTGTGCTCGCTGCCACTGAAGTAGACAAGTCCCTTCTCCTGGTCAACGCCAAGAATGGAATCCGCTTCCCACCTTCCGTCGGTGACCTGCTTGATCAGCTTTCCATCGGGTGCATAGCGATAGATATGCTGCCAACCGCTGCGCTCACTCAACCACAGAAACGATCCGTCATTTAGCCACGTGGGGTTCTCCAGCGCGTCAACCCAGGGACGCGAACTCTCGCGAACCACCGTGCTCGACTTTCCATCGCGGCTGTCAGCGAAGTTCAGATCGAGAAACGTTTGCTCGCGATTCTGCGCCTGATAAGCAACGCTCTTGCCATCCGGCGTCCAGCTGACGCGCACAATTAAAAAATCGCTGGGCTGATACTTATATGTGTCGACCCAGCGGGTCGCGCCACCTGCTGCGTCGACGATGCCGAGTTGCACAATGGGATTTGGGTCCCCGGCTTTTGGATAGGGCGTCACTTCGAGTGTTTGGTGATACGGGATGTGGTCGACCACGGTGAACTCAGGAACTGGGTTTTCGTCGAGTCTGAGATAGGCAAGCCTGGTTGAATCGGGGCTCCACCAATAAGCTTCAAAATTTCCGCGACCATACAGTTCCTCCTGATAAACCCAGTCGAGGCGGCCGTTGAGAACTTTAGGAGTGCCATCCGTAGTGAGCCGCCGTTCACGTTGCGCGTCGAGGTCATAGACGTAAATATTATTGTTGCGCACAAAGCCCAGCACGCGATCGTTCGGACTGAAGGTCTCGCCGACCTCTTCTTCGGGATTATTTGTCACCCGCAGCGCTTTATTACTGCCGAGCTGATAATAAAAAAGGTCGTTGTTCCAGTTCAGGAGGATTGCCGTTTCCTGGTTGTTCAACTGGTAGGAGCCGCGATTGGCAAGTTGTTTGGCATTCTGTTCGGTGATGCCACCCAGAGCCATAAATGCGGCCTGCATCTTTGCGGCGTCTAAAAAAGGAACCGTTGCTCCGGTGACCGCGTCAACTCTCTGCAGTCTGGGCACGCTTGTCTGCGACGACTCATTAGCCAGCAGATAGTGCTTGCCGTCCTTCAGCCAGTGAATATCAGGCACCGTGCCGTTGAAGTTGACGTGTTTGGCGGGATCGTAGATGTCGTCGATGGTTAAGAGTTTTTGCTGGGCAAAGATTGGCAGCGAAAGGAAGAATATTAAGACGATGATGGACGGAACGACTCTGCTGTTTTTCAAGTAATCTCTCCTAATTTGATTGCGTGATTTCTTTACAATGTGCCCGTATCAGAACCCGGGAGCAGTAGCGACCGGCGATAGACGCCACTCTAAGAGTTTGAGTTTTTAAGCATCGCATTCCTGTCCCAAAGCCCACAGTTGAACACCTAGCCGGTCGCTACCCCTCCCGGCTCTGATTTTGTCGGCCCACATCGGTGGATTAACTAGCCGGTCGCTATTGCTGCCGGTTCCGATGTGCTCCTCACGCCGATTGTGGCGTCATCTTTTTAATTAGCGGCGTGAGTGCGAAAAGCAAGACGGCTGCGACCATCGTGATCAGCGCTACCGTCCCGAACATCGTGAGCAGGGCGCCTTCCCTTTTTTCGTCGAAATTGCCGCCCATGATGCCCGCCAGAAAATTTCCGATTGAAAGCGCAAGAAACCATACGCCCATCATCAAGCCCACCATGCGACCTGGCGACACTTTCGTCACCGTGCTGAGGCCGACGGGACTCAGGCTCAACTCACCCAGCGTCTGGAAAAAGTAAACGGCCACCAACCACAAGGGACCGACCTTTTGTGTTTCACTCAGGTCTGCGCCAAGGCTCGGCGGCGCAAGCGTCGAGGCGAAAGCAACGATCGCGAACGCCACGGCTGCGAAGAACAAACCCAGCGCGAATTTCGCCGGACTTGAGGGATTGCGACGACCCAGCTTCACCCAAATCGCCGCGAATACTGGCGCCAGTAACACAACGAAGGTCGGCTGTACAGACTGATACCAACTCGATGGAAACCGGATCCCTAATACATTCAGCCGCGTCAAGCGATCGGCGAAAAGAGTGAGGCTGGTAGCAGCCTGCTCAAACGACATCCAGAAAAGGATTGCGAATATGAACAGGATAAAGATCACGCCGACGCGTAACGCTTCAGCGCGATTCAACTGCCGCACGATACCGAGTATGTAGCCAAAGAAAGCGCCGACGACGCCTGGAAATAGTCCGCCAACCCAGCCGGCACCGCCCCAGCGTAAACCCGCCCATACACCGATGACCGCTCCAATCACTGCAAGCGCGCCGGTAAGAATGTCGAAACTCTCGACCGCTTCTTCACCTGCACCCTCGACAGCGGCAATGTCTGATACCTCAGTCGTAATTTTTCTTTCACCCGCGCCACGCAACCTGTCACGCCCTAGTACGTATTGAATGAGACCCAACACCATGAAAACCCCGGCAGCGCCGAAGCCATAGTGCCATTCAACGCGCTGTCCTAAGTAGCCCACGATCAATGGCGCCAACAACGCGCCGATATTGATTCCCATATAAAAGATCGAGAATCCCGCGTCGCGGCGCGCATCACCCTCGGCGTAAAGGTCGCCCACCATCGTACTGACATTTGGTTTCAGGAAGCCGGTGCCGAGAGCAATCAGGACCAGGCCCAGATAGAACGTTGGCATTGTTGCCACGGCCATCGAAAAATGACCACAGGCGATTATGATCCCGCCGACCAACACAGCGCGACGCGCGCCCAGCCACTTGTCCGCGATCCAACCGCCGAGCAACGGTGTCCAGTAAACACCGGAAGTGTAGGTGCCCATAATCAAACCGGCGTAATGCTGCTCAAACGCCAGCCCACCCTTCGCTATTTCCGTCGTCATGTAAAGGAACAGGATTGCGCGCAGGCCGTAAAAGCTGAAGCGTTCCCACATCTCAGTGAAGAACAAAGTGGATAGACCGCGCGGATGGCCGAAGAAGCCCCCGGCATCTGCGATTTCCGCCGGGCTGACTCCAGTTGCATCAATCGGTGTGCTCATGAGCAATAGTCCTTACTGAAGAATTATTTGATTTAGGAGAGAGCGTTAGTCGGTATTCAGCTGCGGGAAGAGTGTTTTGCACAGTTCGCCTAAAGTGACAGGTGCCAGGATAACGGGAAACGTTTGCATTCAGCCAAAATAAGCCCACTCTGTCAAGGTTTCGATCTGCCACCTGCTTGACAGTCATGTTTCATGCGGCGTATAAGCACAGAGGAAACGTGGTGAGTTAAGGCGACTTGCGGCCACGCAAAACAAACGGCTAAACAGCTCGGGGTCAAGTCCAGAAGGACCGTTCCCGAAAACTTCGACAATAGTGAAGTCCCGCGTTGTTTAGCGCGGGACGTTTTTGTTTTGAACCTGGTTCTTTGTGCTTTGTTGCCGGACAAGCCAAAGACAAAATTCAAAGTACAAAGCTCAAAGTACTTTTAAACCATGGAACCCTTCCGAAACCTTCTCGAGTCTGACCGCATTCACGTCGTCGACGGCGCGATGGGCACAATGCTCTACGCGAAAGGGATTTACATCAACCGTTGCTACGACGAGCTCAATTTGAGCAATCCGGATCTCGTCCACGAAATTCACTCTGAGTACCTGCGCGCCGGGGCCGACATCATAGAGACGAATACCTTTGGGGCTACCACGCACAACCTCGATCAGTATGGACTGGGCGAGAGTTTGCGCGACATCAATATTGCAGCGGCCCGTATCGCGCGCGAAGCTGCCGGCGACCGGGCCTACGTTGCCGGCGCCATGGGCCCGCTGGGCCTGCGCATTGAGCCCTACGGACCAACCTCGCTGGATGAAGCCAAGGAAATGTTCAAAGCGCAGGCAGAGGCATTGCTTGAAGGCGGAGTGGATTTATTTGTGCTGGAAACCTTTTCCGACATCTCCGAAATGCGTCAGGCAATACGCGCTGTTCGCGAACTTGGCGACGTGCCCATCATTGCGCAGATGACCATCCTGACGGACGGCAATACTTCGTTCGGAACTACTCCCGAACTCTTTACGGCGCGTTTGGATGAATGGGGCGCGGACGTTATCGGACTTAACTGCGGCGTCGGTCCGGCGATTATTCTCAGCGCTCTCGAGAAAATGCGGGCCGTTACCCGGAAGAAGTTGTCGGCGCAACCCAACGCCGGTCTGCCTCGCGACGTTCAAGGCCGCCAGTTTTACATGTGCTCGCCCGAATACATGTCGAAGTTTGCCAAGCGGTTTATTCAGGCAGGCGCGAAGTTTATTGGCGGCTGTTGTGGCACGACGCCATCGCACATCAAGTTGATATCCGACGCTGTACGCGCGGCCTCGCCTCGGGCCCAGAAGGTTGTATTTTCTTCCGGGGCCCTGGCGCAGGTTATTGAAAGCGCGCCGACCGATCTTGCGGTTGTGCCGCCGGAGGAACGCTCGGAATGGTCGCGCAAAATTGTCAAAGGTGAGTTCGTCACTTCAGTTGAAGTACTGCCGCCCAAGGGCGTTGACGCGCATAAGACGCTCGAGTCGATAAGACTTTTAAAGGAAGCAGGCGTGGACGGTGTAAACATTCCGGATGGAGCGCGTGCGCAGTCGCGTATGAGCGCAATGGCCACAGCAGTGCTGGTGGAACAACAGATCGGGATCGAGTCGGTCCTCCATTATTGTTGTCGCGATCGAAACCTGCTTGGGATGATGTCTGACTTGCTGGGCGCGGCGGCCCTGGGGCTGCGCAACCTGCTTTTGATCACCGGCGACCCGCCGAAGATGGGCCCCTACCCGGACGCAACCGCGGTTTTCGACATTGACGCCATCGGGCTCACCAACATGGTGAACAAGCTGAACCACGGCCTCGACATCGGCAACAACCCCATCGGCCAGCCGACCGCTTTTTGTATAGGCGTTGGCGTTAATCCCGGTGCGATCAATCCCGAAGAGGAGATCCGCCGTTTTGAATATAAGGTCGAAGCGGGCGCGCAGTATGCGATTACGCAACCCGTTTTCGATACAGACCAACTACGCGACTTCATTAAACGGATCGAGCACGTAAAGATTCCTATTGTCGCCGGCATCTGGCCCCTGGTTTCCTATCGCAACGCAGAGTTTCTGCACAACGAGGTGCCGGGGGTGCGCGTGACTCCCTCGATCATGGAACGGATGCGCGCTGCCTCAGCGATCAGCAAAGAGGCAGGCCGCGATGAAGGATTAAAGATTGCGCGCGAATCGTTGCTCGAGGTGCGCGATGTTATTCACGGCGTGCAGGTGTCCGCGCCCTTTGGGAACGTGAAGTATGCCCTGGAAGTTTTCGATGTGTTGGAAGGCTTCGGCTCGACCACGACGGCAACACCGAAAAGCGTGTCACAGAACCAGTCCGGTTCGTATCAATAAGCCTTCAACGGTCCACGTCTTAATCTTGTCTCTCTGCGCACTCTGGGTCTCGGCGGTAAGTCTCTGCCGAAGTTGTTCATCGCAGAGATACAGCGTACGCAGAGGCGGCGCAGGGAAGAGTGTTGCACTAGCTGGCGGTTGACTAACTTGTTTTTTGTAAAGCTGCGGACAAAGCAGCGTCCAGTTGCGAGTACTGGAATTGATATCCTGCCGCCTTCAGTCGTTGCGGCTCGACGCGCTGGCCGCCAAGCAATAAAGCGTCGCCCATCTCGCCAAACAGCAAGTGAATGCCAAATGCTGGAATGGGAAACAGCGTGGGGCGCGAAAGAACCTTCCCGAGCGCTTTCGTAAACTCGGCATTCGTGACCGGGTTCGGCGCTACAAAATTTGCCGGACCACGCAACGAATCGTTCTGGAGCGTATAGTTGAGCGCGCCGACAACATCGTCGAGCGCAATCCAGCTCATCCACTGCTTGCCGCTGCCGATTCTGCCGCCGATGCCCATGCGAAATGGTGGCAACATTTGTTTCAGCGCACCGCCGTCGGCGTCCAGGATCACTCCAAAGCGCGCGTTCACGACGCGAATTCCCTTCTCAGTCGCGAGGGCTGTCGACTTCTCCCACTCGACACAGACGTCCGCCAAAAAATCCTTCCCCGGCGCGCTGTCCTCGGTCAGAATTTCGTCGCCGCGATTGCCGTAGTAGCCAATGGCTGAGGCGCAGATAAATGTTGGCGGTCGTAACGTGAGGTTTGCCAGGGCATCGCCGAGCAGCTTCGTCCCTTTCACGCGGCTTTCGCGAATACGCCGTTTCTTTTCCTCAGTCCAGCGTCCTTCGGCGATGCTTTCGCCGGCGAGATTGACGACCGCATCGAAACCTTCAATTCGCGCGAGGGCTATGCTGTAGCGGTCTGGACTCCACTCAACTTCAGTTTTCGCCTGCGGCGCATGCCGGACCAGCCGAAACACTTCATGCCCGTTTGCCTCGAGCGACTTAATCAGGGCCGTGCCCACCAGCCCATGAGATCCGCCAATCAGAATCTTCATCAACTACGCTCCCGTCCCAAATAGCAATGATGCAATTATTCTTGCAAACTCCGCTAACAGACACTTTCCGCGGTAACGTTCATTCTTCCTCATCGCGACGCTACAATCCTACAAGCTTCGGCGAGACACCTTTTAAGATATTGTGCGGCGTTTTCATTCTAGCAGACCTACCGCTTAGTCATTCTGCAAAGAACGCAGCCAGGGGTTGTTCCTACTCTGATAAGTCGGCCAAGCCGCTTAACAGCCGCCTCGAAAAGTCGCAACTAACGAATGCCTCGTTACTGGAGATTCCTCGTTGTCTTCCTTGCCGCCGTGGCTGTTTGGGCGCTGAGTTGGCAAAGCGCGCGCACGCAATCTCCGCTGCGCCGCATTACGAACACGAGTGAGGAAGGAATCAATCTCAATCCGTCGCTCAGCGGCGACGGGCGCACAGTGGCGTTCGAGTCGACAGAGGATATAGCGGGCGCGGGTGACAGCGAAGCCTTTCGCGCTGTTCGCTCCAACGTCTCGGTCGATCCGGCAACGTTCGTACAAATTGCTGCGGCGCGCGCGCCTGCGCCCGCGGTATCCCAGGATGGTTCTCGCATTGCTTTCGCCTCCAAAGATGATCCACTCGGAACCAACAGTGATGGGAACTCCGAAATTTTTCTTTACGACGGTGTGCGGCTCATTCAAGTCACGAATACTTCACCCGGCGATATTGCTGAACGCCTGAGCAACGGAAATTTCCAACCTTCCATCTCCGACGAAGGTCGCTTCATTGCCTTCTCTTCGAATCGCGACCTGACAAATCAAAATGCCGATGGCAATCTCGAAATCTTTGTGTATGACAGTGTAGCGCTCAGCTTTGTTCAGCTCACCAATTCGTCAGGCATCGTGGGTGCCGGCGACGCAAAGATCAGCGGCGACGGAGCAACGGTCGCGTACATAGGCGACGCAGGCTTAACGCCGGGCGCGTCTCGCGATCTGCTGCTGCAGGACCGTGTCGCCTCAGCAGCCCCGCGAATAATTTCAGCCAACATTCCAGCGCTGGCCATCACGCCCGGACGTTCCATCAGCGACGACGGTCGCCGGGTTGTCTGGTCAGCGACCACGTCAACCAACTCCAGCCAGGTGTTCTTGTTTGATGGCCGAAACGGCAATACCACCCGGCAGATTACGACGTTAGGCACGAGAGTCACGGACGTTCCGCTTAATCCGACCATAAGCGGCGACGGAACGCGTATCGCGTTTGCCACGCGCCGCAGTGTTAGTAGCGCGGGCAGCAATTCTGATGGCAGCGTCGAGCTTTACATCTATGATATTTCCTCGGGAACGTTGGGGCGCGTCACTAATGTGAACGCTCCGGGCGCCACCGCTGACGTTGTTTCCTCAATGAACGACGACGGATCTCTAATCGCGTTCAACTTTTCGCGGCTGCTTTCGGGTCCCGTTTCAAAAGAAATATTCGAGAACGATTGTGAGATCTATCTGAGCGTGACGCCCGCCCGGCCCACTTCGGGGGACCTCATGATTCTCAATGGCGCCTCGTTTGGACATGAACCTTCAACAATCAATTCCGTGGCGCCAAACAGCATTGCCGTCGCCCGTGGCCGTTTGCTGTCTTTCACAACGCAGCAGTCCGAACGGCTGCCGGATGGGACATTTCCAACCAACGTTGGGGGAACAACGGTCACCGTTAACGGCCGTAGCGCACAAATCTTTTTTGTGTCGCCGGCTCAGGTAAATTTTCTTGTGCCGGCGGCAACTGAGCTGGGTAGCGCGGAAGTGATCGTAACCAATTCAGATGGTTTTCAAAGTCGCGGCATGGTTACGGCGCTGCGCGCGGCACCAGGGATTTTCACCTTTCCCGGTGACGGCACAGGCGAAGGTGTGATTCTCAACGCGGATACGTTGGAGCGTGGTCCCTTTGATCCAACCAGCGGACACTTGCGTCTGATCATTTTTTCGACCGGCGTGCGCGATGCTTCACAGCTTCTTATTAACGCCGGTGGACGCACTCTTGATCTTGACCTCGTAGCAGGTTCGCAAAGCATGCCGGGCATGGACGAAGTTCACCTGCATGTGCCGCCTGATTTGCGTGGCGCGGGCGCCGTGGATCTCACCATTAGTGCTGGTGGCCGCGATAGCAACGCGGTTGGGATTACATTTAGCGGCGATCCAGGTCGTGACCTGCTGATAAATGAGTTTCTTGCCGATCCGCCTGACAGCCTGGCGGGAGACGCAAATCACGATGGCCTACGCAGCGCGAGCGAAGACGAGTTTGTGGAAGTGATCAATACGACGACTAACGATCTGGATATCGGCGGTTATCGACTTCTTACCCGAAACACTACTACTAACGCCGACACCATTCGTCACACTTTCTCGTCCGGCACGGTCCTCCCGGCGTGCTCTGCAATCGTGGTTTTTGGCGGGGGCAATCCTGACACCAGCAATCCAGCCTTTGGCGGCGCGCAAGTTGTTAAAGCCTCTGCCGGCGGCTTGTCGTTAACTAATTCAAGTGGCGCCATCATCCTCAGCGATCCCAGGGACGTCGCGGTCAACTTCGTTTCCTATGGCGGCTCAACCGGACTCGATGCGAATAACAACCAGTCGCTGACGCGCTCGCCGGACATCAGCGGCAGGTTTGCGCAGCATCACTCTGCGAGCGGCGGGGCGCTGCTATTCAGTCCGGGAACGCAGTTGAATGGCGCACCGTTCAATCCCTGTGCTGCGACCGTGGCACGCGTTGAAGTTTCGCCGTCTGCGGCGACGATAGAAGTCGGCGCACAACAAGAGTTCACGGCGCGAGCTTTTGACATCAACAACCATGAAATACCCGGCGTGATTTTCTCCTGGGAGTCAGGCAATCCTTCCGTCGCCATGATTGATCAAAGCGGACTCGCCAAAGGAGAGTCAGCGGGCGGGAGCGAAATTCGCGCTGCCGGTCGTGGAGTTATCTCGGCGCCGGCCTTGCTGACTGTCAAATCTCCGCCGCCGGTGCTGACAAGCGTCACTATCTCGCCTGCCTCATCTATAGTCGGCCCTGGCGACACGCAGGAATTCACAGCGCAGGCCAAAGATCAGACCGGTCAAAACATGGGTGGGGTCACCATAAGCTTCACCTCCAGCAATACGACAGTGGCGACAGTCGATGCTGTGAGTCCGACATCTGCTGCGGGTTTGGCGACGGCAGCAGTCAGCGGACGTGCCAGTGGTTTAGCTGAGATTCGCGCAACTGCTACTGATGGGAACGTCACGCTAACCAGCAGCGCGGCAACGCTCACGGTTGAGCCGGGTGATGGTCAACTTGTCGTTAGTGAATTTCGCACGCGTGGACCGGCCGGCGCTGCAGACGAGTTTGTAGAGATCTACAACCCGACTACGACGACGCTCGCGATCGGCGGGCTGAAGATTCGAGCTTCGAACGCCAGCGGTACAGTCAGCGATCGGCTGACGATCATGGCTGGGAAGACAATTGGTCCTGGATGTCATTACCTGTTTGCCAATAACGCCTCAGCCGGCTACAGCGGTTCGGTTCCGCCCGATCAAACCTATGGCACGGGAATAACAGATGATGGTGGTATTGCCATCACCGGCGCCCAGGGCACTCGGATCATTGACGCTGTCGGCATGAGCACGGGCGCAGCATTTAAAGAAGGCGGAACTCTCGTTCCACTTACTGTCAACTCCGCTCAGACTTACGAAAGAAAGCCGGGCGGGACGTTTGGCAACGGCGTGGATACGAACAATAACGCCACCGACTTCTCCTTAACCACACCCGGCAATCCACAAAATTCGTCCTCCGGTTGTCTCGATACCAGTTCCGCAGATCTCGCAATCACGAAGACCGATTCTCCCGAACCCGTGATCGTTGGAGCTGAACTAACGTACACGCTCACGATTACAAACAATGGTGCAGGGCTGGCTCAAAACGTTACTGTCACAGACGACCTGCCGTCCGCCGTCACGTTTGTTTCATGCAGTTCCAGCGGCGGCGGCATCTGCGGGGGTGCAGAAAATAAGCGCATGGTTACGTTCACATCGCTGGGAAGCGGTGCTGCGGCAGTCATAACCATTGTCGTAAGGCCCGACGGACCGGCGGGCACCAGCATCAGCAACACAGCTACGGTGACTTCGACGATGCCGGATCCTAATAGCGCAAATAACTCTGCTACCGCTAATACGTTTATCCAGGCGCCGCTTCCGTCTCTCTCGATCAATGACATCGCGCTCAACGAAGGCAACGCCGGCACAACAACTTTCACCTTCACTGTCGATCTGTCGGCGCCTGCTCCTGCTGCCGCAACGTTTGACATTGCCACGCAGGACAACTCTGCGACGACGGCGAATAGCGATTATGTGGCGAAGACTTTGACGACGCAGACTATTCCTGCCGGCAACACTACTTACATGTTTGCTGTCGCGATAAACGCCGACCTGTTGGTCGAGCCAAACGAAACGTTCTTTGTCAACGTCACCAATGTTTCCAACGCCACCATCTCCGATGGCCAGGGACAGGGGACGATTCAAAACGACGATACGGCTTTACTTGCGATCAGCCAGGTTTACGGCGGTGGCGGCAACAGCGGTGCGAGTTACACAAACGACTTCATCGAAATATTCAATCGCGGCACGACAATAGTCGACTTTGCCGTGACGCCATACTCGGTTCAATATGCGGCGGCGACCAGTAACTTCTCCAGCAATAAAACCGACCTCACGTCCGGCGTCCTTCTCCCCGGCCATTATTTCCTGTTGCGGGAGGCTTCGGGTGGGACCACCGGACTTACGTTGCCGGCGTCTGACGCTGGCGGCACAATCAACCTTGCAGCTACCGCCGGCAAAGTCGCCCTTGTGTCGGGCATGTCCGCGCTAACCGGAAGTGGTTGTCCCCTTGCCGGAACGATCGTAGATTTCCTCGGCTTCGGCAGCACTGCCAATTGTTCTGAGACGTCACCGATAGCCGTGTCGGGTACAAACTCTAATGCTCGTTCAGTGATTCGAACTGCAAGCTGCAGCGATACCAACAATAATTCTGTTGACTTCAGCAACCCGTCGACTGTACCAGTAGCCCGGAATACAGCTACGACGGCCAACCTATGTCCTTAGCCAAACTTAAAGCCTGCTCCCGTCTAGTGCTCGCGTTTGCTCTGCTTGTTTCCGCATTATCTCAAGTCTCATTCCCGCAGGCGCGTAAACGCGAACCAGTGCCGAAGCCAACGTCCGCCGAGGTCCGGAGAGAGTTTCTCCACGCCTGGAACGGTTACAAAAAATACGCCTGGGGCCACGACGACCTGAAGCCTTTAAGCAAGAGCTATCACGATTGGTACGCCGAGCCTTTGTTGATGACGCCGGTCGACGCGCTCGACACGATGATTCTGATGGGTTTGAAAGATGAGGCGGCGGCCACGAAGCAATACATCATTAACAACCTTTCTTTCGACAAGGATATGTCGGTACAGAATTTCGAGATCACTATTCGCCTCTTAGGCGGTCTGCTTTCAAGCTATCAACTCACGGGCGACCACCGGCTGCTTTTGTTGGCCCAGGACCTTGGGAACAGGCTCCTGCCTGCATTCTCCTCACCGACTGGAATGCCCTACCGGTTCGTCAACCTGAAAACGGGAAAGGTCACGGGCGCGGAAAGCAACCCGGCAGAGACCGGAACGTTGCTGCTCGAGTTCGGCACGCTCAGCAAACTTACCGGCAATCCGATTTATTACGACAAAGCAAAACGCGCGCTGGTTGAAACTTATAAACGGCGGTCAGCCATTGGATTGGTCGGCGAAAAAATCAACGTGGAAACCGGGAAGTGGCTGAACACGGACAGCCATATCAGCGGCGGCATCGATAGTTATTACGAATATATTTTGAAATGCTGGTTGCTATTCGACGATCAGGATTGCAGGCGGATG
>DATGYM010000232.1:0-1812 GCA_035297925.1 Pyrinomonadaceae bacterium
TATGCGGCTGGATTTCAGGCCGGACTAATCACCGCCGCCGTTCTCGCCGCCGCCGGTGCGGCCACTCTTGCGACAATGCTGCCGGCGGCCTCCACCCAGTCCATGAAGGCGCCGAGGTTATAAACTCGGTCGAAGCCCAAACGCAATCAGTGCGATTTCCGACTGAGCGAGCGCGCGCGGCGCATCGACAGCTCTACACCGCCCAATATTGTGGATGGCGATAGACCGTAGAGCGGTCGCCCCAGTCAAACGCCTCGCCCTCGAGCTCCGACGGGCCGCTCCGAAGTTCTTCTAACGTTACGTTCGTTGTATAGGCCTTGCGCGCCACATCGTACTTCAGCGAGTCCCAAGGCACCGGATAGTGCCGTACCTCACCTTTGAGTAATCCGCCGCATCTCACGACCGCGTAAGCAACTGTCCCGCTCTTTTTTTCAAGCATCAGTCGCTCGATCGTGCCGATTTTCTTATCGTCGCGACCGTAGAGCGATGCAGTCTCTACGTGGTTGCTAGGAACTAGGGTATGAGCCATGGCCAACTCCGTGCACCTCCTCGCCACCGAACATTCCCGTTCAGTACGTCTGCAAAAAAGATTTGCAATAATCGGATCATCGGCAATTGATGTGGATCAAATCGTCTCATTGATTGCTGAATTTGGCTCCTTTCGACGGTTTGCGGCGCGGCAACATCACGACACCGGTTAAGGATAGAGCCCCTTCTTGAAGTTGTCTTTCATGTCGATCTCGGTGAGCACTCGGAAATTGTGCCGTTTGAGTGCTTCTTTTGTGGACATCACGGCGTCGTCAAAACTCATGTCTACAGTCTTGGTGAGGTCATTTGCGCCTCCTACTGTCCGCGTCCACGAACTTACCCTAGCCCCGGGAAAACCCGCCTGCCCAGCACCAATAATTCTGGTTTCACGCATTCTGCCCGCCAATTCCGAT
Organism: Pyrinomonadaceae bacterium; assembly: GCA_035297925.1. Taxonomy (GTDB): domain Bacteria; phylum Acidobacteriota; class Blastocatellia; order Pyrinomonadales; family Pyrinomonadaceae; genus PSRF01. Next base: position 942 of record DATGYM010000232.1, read on the forward strand.
GTCTGCTTTACCCCCGAAAGCGGACACTGACCGGTGGCTCTCGCCGACCACGCTTGGCCTGCTTTTTGCTGCGTGACACGCGGGATCAATAACTCAGGATTGGCTATGGATGGCAAACTGGCTGTTCTGTATTCGATTATCATTGCCATGATTACGCTTTTGTATGTCGACCGCCCGATGAAGCACGCAATTACTTCTCAGGTAGTGGCGCGAATTCAGGCTGCAGCGGAGTAAAGTCTAGGCAGGTCCGCGGCGACAGAGCGATCCCAGATACGAAATGATGCCGCACAAGGTCAGACATCTCGCGGTAGCCGTTGGTGCGGCGGCGATGATTGCGACTCCAGCACTTGCTCGCACGATACACGCGCACGCGGCACCGGCCTACCAAGCGCACGGCTCCAATAGCAAAGTACTCGGCGTAGAGCCTGAACAGAAATTACGTTCACAGGGGCAGGAGATTTTAGTTTGCGATATGGCTACTGGTTTTTCAGATTGCGAAAAGTCGAGGATGATGTTGCCCAAGTAACCGTTAGCAACTCAAACAATTCATCGAAGCCGCCTACAAATATCTCAAACAACTGGCGGCCGACTGAGGCAGGCAGCAATCTCACGTTTCAGGGAATGTATTCAGAAACACAAAACGCCTCTTTCAATATAGGCCAGTACAAATTCGAATTATGCGACCGGGGATCCAGGCCAATAAAGGTGGTCGAATAATGCCGTGTTACCCGCGATGCCCTAAGCTGTAAGACCGAATTGAAACAGCGGCCGCTTGCTTTCACCTTTTTACCTTTGCGCGGTTGCTATTTCGGCGGTGCAACTAGGGATGTCCGCTTTGGGCCATAAGCGGACATGGCGCCCCCCAGCGGAA
>DATGYM010000233.1:0-2828 GCA_035297925.1 Pyrinomonadaceae bacterium
AGGTGGAGGAAATCACTAAAACTGGGCCCAGTTCAGATTGGAGTCTGCAACTCGACTCCATGAAGCCGGAATCGCTAGTAATGGCGCATCAGCTACGGCGCCGTGAATACGTTCCCGGGCCTTGTACACACCGCCCGTCACATCATGGGAGTCGCTTGTAGCCGAAGTCGGCGTGCTAACTAGCAATAGAGGCAGCCGCCTACGCTATGAGCGGTAACTGGGATGAAGTCGTAACAAGGTAGCCGTAGGGGAACCTGCGGCTGGATCACCTCCTTTCTAAGGAGAAAATGCGCTTCGCGCACAATCTCGAAATTCGAATTTCAAAATTCGAAATTGGGATTTGCGCCGAAGGCGTTTAGGTCGACGGCTAACTCTGAGGTCTCTCGAGAACTCAGATATGCCGTGAAGACTTTGGAATCGAAAGAAACCAGAGCTTCAAAGGAGATCAGGGTAACGCACAATTCAGTCTTTGCTGCACATCGACTGCAATGCCGGATGACGAATCGCAAGAATCGACATCCGGCATTTTGTTTTTGCAGGAAAGTCGGAACTCAGGAAACAGGGAAGTGGCTCCGACTCCGGCCTCGCTTACACGTTATTTTTCAATCCGCGAAACATGTCCGGCGGCAAGCTGCCAACGGCCATCGCGCTTGATCAGTGTGTCGGTGAACTGCACAACTTGATCGAACGGTTTGCCGTCCGCTGTTCCTTTCACACGCGTTTTTCCGAGAACAACGGCTAGGCTGTCGCCGTAAAGCCGCGCTAACATGTCGTAGTTTTCAAATACGTCGTAATGCACTTTTTCGCTGTGTAACTCGTTGATCTCATCGGCACGAGTGCTTACTTCGCCATTCGAGAGCGTCAACGTAAAATCAGGCGTAAGCACGCGCTCAAGCGCGACGACGTCTGCCTCCAGAAATGCTTTGCATGCGTCGCGCTCGAATTGCAGCACTTCTTGTTGAGCTGGCGTTTGGGCAAGGCAGAATTGGCACGCCGCAACAGCCAGCAAAACAATAAGCGTCGCAGTTTTCATCTCGTATCTGAGTGTGCTTACTATCGGCTCAGTTCGCAGATCCAGTTTGTTTCCCATGTCTTACCGCCGTCAGCGGAAAAGGACTGTTCCATACGGGCAGATTTCGGCGAGATATTCAACCAGACATAGCGCACCAGAATCGAGCGGCCTTTATATTGTTCCTGGTCGTAAAACTCGCCGCGGTTCCCATTAAATTCGCCAACGACTGGCGGTACGCTCAAAACACCTTTGTCCAAATCGAGCAAATAGATGCTCCATTGACGCGTGGCGGGGTTGTATAACCTGAGCGTCTGCGCCTTGATGTGCAGATGCTTCTCTGGATTATCGACATCGAACTCTTCGAAATTGGCGTTGCTATCGAGGAGCTTCTTATGATTGGAGATGCCATTGTACTCGATCCAATTGTTGGACCCAACAAGGCGATCGGGAAGCCGGCGCACGTGAGCCTTCCAGTTGCCGATAAGGAAGTCGAAGTCGTGAGACCCATCGCGCGAGGGAGGCGGCGATTCATCTGCTATTGCACAAGTTAATGTGAATTGCAGTATGCTCAGCCAGTAAATTAACCGCAATTTCATGGCTTGAAGCAGATCGCGATAATTACACTCCCGGCCTTACCAACTCAGCAGATCATCCGTCTCTGCCTTAAGAGACAGCTGGCGTTCTCCCCTCCTCCGCATCATGCAGGTCCAGCCATGTTTGAATGTCGTCGCGATCGCCGAAACCCGCTTCTTTCTTCGACTCAGCAAGCTCCTCGCTCGCCTCATCTCGCCAGCCACGCTTTCGTAGAAACGCATTCCAAACAGAAATTTCCTCGTCGATGGGCCGCCGGCCACGGGCAAAGCACCATTCGAGGATTTCCTCATCCGATCCGCCTTGGAGCGTTCGCTGCACAAGCTCATCGTAATTCACGCCGAGAAATCTCGTGCAACGCGCATCGAAGTGGGTCGGATCCTCGACACCAGTAAAATAATCCGGCGGCAATTTTCCTGCTGCCTTTAGCCGGATCTTGTCCAGCATTCGAGCAAAATAAATAAGACCTTTTGTTTCAATGTAATCGGTACACGGAGTTTTAGTCTGCATTTGAATCAAAGCTTCTGACCGTGTGGTGAGGAGTCAACAGTCCACTTGGAGCGAAATGGCCAGACCACTTTGAAAAGAAGATTGATGGTTGGTTGTTGAGGGTTGATTGATTCGGGCAGTGATCATCATTGTACTAATGCCCATGCTCGCCTGCCGCGCCGTAACGTTGCGCAAGGGCGGATGCTCTTGCTCATGATTGGAAGAAAACGCGAAAGGCCGAACGCCGAACATCCAACGTCGAAGCGGCGGCGTCATTCAATAGTGGCTTTTGAAATGGTCCGGCTAAACCGTGCAGTGGCCGAACCACTGCATCAACAACTTTACCGGCAGATTCGCGATGAACTCGCGTCGGGGAGTTTCAACAATAACTCGTCGCGACTTCCCTCCTCTCGCGCGTTGGCCGCCGATTTCGGCGTGTCACGCTTCACGGTAAACCTCGCGCTCTCGAGGCTTCATGCGGAAGGATATCTCCGGTCTAAAATAGGATCGGGCACCTTCATCTCGGAGGCGTTGCCTGAAACTTTCCTGAGTGCGCGAACCACAAAAGCAGGACCACCCGCAGAACGTCCAGCCCGGCTTTCTCATCGGGTAAGAGATATTCCGGATCACAGGGCCGGTAAGCAGTTCGATTTCGGAATCGCCGGCCCGCCGGGTGTCTCCTTTGTCCCGGCTGTCGCCGCGCTGGATGAATTTCCCATCGACGTTTGGGGATGCT
>DATGYM010000234.1:0-9014 GCA_035297925.1 Pyrinomonadaceae bacterium
GAGAGAAACGATGAAGTTAATACGCAGCGACATATTCGAAAATCTGAAGATGGCCCTAGCCACCTTGCGCGCCAACAAGCTGCGGTCGTTTCTAACTGTCGTCGGCGTAATGATTGGCGTCATCACCGTGATGCTAATCTCTTCAATCATCAGCGGTGTGGACACGGCCGTGAAGAAAGAACTCGAGTCTTACGGCACAAATTCAATCTATGTCATCAAGTTTAATTCCGGTATTCACATTGGCCGGCTCTCGCGCGAAGAACGCATGCGCATGGATCTCACTTACGATGACGCGATCGCGCTGGGTTCCCTGCCCGCCATCGAGCTTTCAGTGCCCTTCCTCGACATCAGCAACAACTTTTTCGGCCAGAAGATTCTGGTCACCAGCCCCGGAAAAACTTCCGCCGCGGTAGCGCTTCAGGGAACGCTGCCGGATTTCGAGCGGGCCGGAACGCAGATTATCAAAGAGGGCCGTTTCTTTACGCAGTATGAAAACGACAACAACGAAGAAGTGGCCGTGGTGGGATCTTCAGTGGGTCAGGACTTTTTTCCGTATGGTTCCCCGGTGGGGAATGAGATTGTAATTGGCGGCCGCCAATTTCGCGTCGTCGGCGTACTGGAAAAGCGTGAACAGTTTCTCCTGGGCGGAGGCGACGACGATCAAAACAATGTGATCTACGTACCCTTCAACGTGGCGCGCAAACTGAAACCCGGCTCCAGCGATGTTTACATTCTGGCGGTAGCGCGCAAGGGCATGATGGACGAAGCGATGGATCAGATTACTGACCTGCTGCGAGTGCGCCGTCAGGTACCGTTTGGCAAACCCGATAATTTCGGCATGCAAACGGCGGAGTTGTTCCTCAGTAACTTCCGCTCAATCCTCAGCGGCGTGGCTATCGCAATGGTAGTGGTTTCCTCAGTGGGCTTAATGGTAGGCGGCATCGGCGTGATGAACATCATGCTGGTTTCTGTTACCGAGCGCACTCGTGAGATTGGCGTGCGCAAAGCGATTGGCGCGCGACGCCGCGACATACTGTGGCAATTTCTGATCGAGGCCGCGACGCTGACTGGCTTTGGTGGCCTGGTGGGATTGTCTATTGGCTGGCTGCTGACGTTTCTGCTGCGACTGGTGTTGCCTTCTTATGTCCCTCTGTGGGCACCCATCGGAGGTTTTGTCGCCAGTGTGGGTATTGGTCTGATTTTCGGAATCTGGCCCGCATGGAAGGCCGCGCGCCTCGATCCAATCGAATCCCTCAGATACGAGTAGGACAGACATTCCTGTCTGTCCTCTCTGTCTATCCGATAAGAGAACCAGACTTTCCATTATGATTTCCTCATCTCCCCGTTACAAGTTTACGAAATGAAGCTTGGGAAGATGCTCGTAATCGAGACTGCGAATATCACCCATAGGGCCCACACCAGTATGGCGGAGCCCCAGGCTGCCCCGCTGCTCGCTTTGGTGGCGGCGTTTTGCAAGCCTTTAGCCCGCAACCACAATCCATAAAAGGAAAGTACGCCGACGACCGAGGCGGCGACAAACATTACCGGATGGTCAGCCGGATTAAAGAGCACGCCCAGGTTGTCCTGCAAAAGAGTTTCCTGGCCCATGATTGGATGGATGTCGTCCGGACTCTTGATGTACAAAATCAGAAGGCTAATCAGCTTCTGGATCACCACCACCGGAAAACTCGCATAGAAATAGACAGCGAGCGCCTGCCAAAAATTTATGCGGCCCCCAAATATCAGTACGGCGAGTAAGTATAGAGCCGCTACAAGCGAACCCAACACAAAGATTCCCACAAACATTTTTGCGGCTGTCTGAATCCTTTGTATGGGCTGCTTCGCTTGCAACAGCGCATCTTCTCGCGCTTTCTCCATGCGTTCGGCCGGTGGCTTTATCGGACTCTCTGCTAACTTGTCCATCGTGTAGCCGACGATCCGGTCCGGTGTTAAGCGCTGCACAAAAGCCGTTGAGTAAACGATATTGGCCAACACAATTACCAGGAAGGGGGCGAGCCAAGCCGGATGCCACCTTAGATCCCGGAACACGCGACTCGGCTCATAAAAGATCCCCATGAGTTTTTGTGGTGCCGACAGGGGCGGTTCTTCAGCGCCAGTGGGCGCCGGCAGTGGAATGAAACTAAAAGCAAAGAGCAGTATTCCCCAAAACGCGAAAGCTAAACCGGTGAATAGTCCTCCCGGCAAGATCTTTGCTACGCCAGTCGCAACCGCTAGCAAGCCGATCACAAAAAGGGCAATGGCAACAGGGCGTAATTTGGTCGGACGAGGCGCGGGCGGCTCAAGCTTTGGACCAGCAGGCGGTGGTGGTGATTGAAATTCGCTGTTGGGATCGCTCATCTGTTTATCCTCCGAGGTTGAAGAGGACGGGGAGAAAACAGTCCGTCCGCGTTAAGAAAATTCAGCACAGATACGTTGTGGCAGAGGTCTTTGTTTCAGACCAGGGTTGGACCCATCATTATAGCGGGTAGCCACTGCTTTTTATTGTGATTCTCAATTAATTTGCGAAATTTGCGGAGCAGCTCCCTCCCAACCGGGAACGCGAATGCAGGCGACCGAGTGGCCCGGCATCACTTCGCGCAGCTCGGGATCGATGCGCGCACAGTCGTCAATGGCAATGGGACAGCGAGTGCGAAAGCGGCAGCCCGAGGGCGGATTGATGGGCGTTGGCACGTCGCCCTGCAACACGATGCGTTCCCGTTTGTGTTGAGGATCGGGAACCGGTATCGCCGAGAGCAAGGCTTTCGTATACGGATGCAGCGGCAACGAATAGAGGTCAGCGGCCGTCGCGATCTCGACGATTCGTCCCAGGTACATTACCGCCACGCGCGTGGAAATATGCTCTACAACCGCCAGGCCATGGGAAATGAACAGGTAAGCTAAGCCGAATTCCTTTTGCAGGTCTTGCAGGAGATTGACTACCTGCGCCTGCACTGAAACATCCAGAGCTGAGACAGGTTCGTCGGCCACGATCAGTTTCGGGTTTAGTGCCAGTGTGCGGGCCACACCAATTCGCTGCCGCTGGCCCCCTGAAAACTCATGGCTGTAACGATTGCGATAGTCGGGATCGAGACCAACTTTCTTCAGCAGTTCGGCGACGCGCTCAAGCCTTTCCTTCTTTGAGCCGATCTTATGAATCACAAGCGGCTCACCGACAATATCTCCAACCTTCATGCGCGGGTTGAGCGACGCATAAGGATCCTGAAACACAATCTGCATTTCGCGACGCATCTCGCGCAGCTCTGCTTTCCCCAACGAAAGCAAATCGCGTCCTTCAAACTTTACCGCTCCTGCGGTCGGCTCAATCAAACGCAACAGACAACGTCCCACGGTCGACTTGCCGCAACCAGACTCGCCCACCAGTCCGAGGGTTTCACCGCGAAAGATTTGAAAAGAGACTCCGTCAACGGCGCGCACGACGTCTTCGCTGTTTTCGACGGCGAAATGCTTGACGAGCCCGCACACCTGAACAAGTTCGGCTGGTTCAGTCTTACCCGTGGTAATAGGCAATACATTTTCCATTTGTCATTTATCAGTTTTCATTTGCCATTGGCGGACCAGGAAGTCCATTGCTTCCCGGAACTGGCGGCGTACTTCCCAAATGGCAAATCGAAAGTCTTCTTCAGGCGCTGTCAGCATTTGACGGTGGATGTTCTACCTGGTGGTCCGCGGCAACCACGGCGGCCAGATCGAAAAGCACACAACGCACCTTCACGTCGCCTTCCAGCTCGTAAAGCGGAATCTCTTCAGCCGTGCAACGTGGCATGCGATGTGGACAGCGTGGCGCGAAATGGCAACCCGGCGGTAGTTCCGTCGGACTCGGAACGGTTCCCTCAATCGTCTCCAGCCGGCTCTTTTTAGCAACCGTGGCGCTCGTAAGCTTCGGCACTGATCGCAGCAGACCTTCGGTGTACGGATGTTTGGGCCGTGCAAACAATTCGTCTACCGGCGACTCCTCGACGATGCGTCCGGTGTACATTACCGCCACACGATCGGCGACCTCGGCCACTACGCCCAGGTCATGTGTGATCAAGAGCACCGCCAGCTCGCGACTCTTTCTCAATTCATTCAACAGCTCCAGAATCTGGGCTTGAATGGTGACGTCAAGCGCCGTCGTGGGCTCATCCGCGATCAGCAGTTTCGGATCGCAGGCAAGCGCCATCGCGATCATTACGCGCTGCCGCATGCCGCCGGATAATTGGTGTGGATAGTCGTCTACGCGCCGGGCAGGATCGGGGATTGCGACTTCGCGCATCGCCTGGATTGCCGCCGCGCGCGCGGCTTTTCGCGAAAGCTTGCGGTGCAGTCGCAGGGCTTCACTAATCTGCTCGCCGACCGTAAAGACCGGATTGAGCGACGTCATTGGATCCTGAAAGATCATGGCAATGTCGTCGCCGCGAATCTGCCTCATCTCAGCGTCGGAAAGCTTGAGCAGGTTTTTGCCGGCGAAGTTGATCTCGCCGCCAACAATTTTTCCCGGCGGCGCGATCAGACGCATGACCGAAAGTGCTGTGATCGACTTGCCACAACCCGACTCGCCTACCAAACCGAGCAACTCGCCCGAGTCCAGATAGAAACTCACGCCGTTTACGGCACGCACTAATCCAGCGCGCGTGGGAAATTGAGTTTGCAAATCCCTGACTTCAAGTAGGTGTGACATAGACAATCGGATGCGTAGCTACCAACGGGCTCCGAACAGACGGTGCAACTGCAAACTCCAGTTGACGAACGACTGTGCTTCATGCGGAGGCGTCCGGTAATTTTGCCGAAAGACGAAGAGCTGGTTTCCTCCACCATCTGTGCTTACGCCCTGATTCGTTTCGTAAAAACGCAGCAGCGCATCACTGAACAGGTTTCGCACCGCCTGCTCGTCGGGGCCGCGCAGTAAATACTTGCTCGAGAACGTTGGGCGATTTTCAAAGTCAATGTCCTGATAACCGAAGGCGGACATGAGTTTATGAAAAGTGTTTTCTGGGCGTAATGAAAACGAAGGCAGGTTTAGATTGCGTGGTTCAAAGTATGCAACTGACTGATTGTGCGTGCTGCGGTTCTTGCCGTGGCCGACGACGTATTGATAATCGAAAAGGGCCGCCTTTACGCCATCAATTTCGCCGTACATTACGTTATTAATAGTTTTGCTGTGACCCTGACTAAAAAGCGGGACGCTCTCCAGGTTGGGAATCCAATTCATAGCTGCAACTTCGCTGAACTGCCAGCCGAGCAGTTGCGCAACGTTGATCAACAAACGCGTTCTTTCCTGCTCCCGCCTTTTGCCGATAATCACCGCGGCTATCAACACCCCAAAGATCAAAACGATAAAACCAAAGACGAGCAGGATCATCAGAATTGGCGCAAGTTGGTCACTCATGCTGCAGCTAATCCTCTGATCGGTGAGTTTGTGTCAGCCGATCGAGGTTTCCTTATACTCACCCCAGACTTTGCGCAACCGGTTGCTTATCTCACCTACTGTGGCATGCGCCTCGACACATACAAGAATGCGAGGCAACAGGTTTTCCGTGCCCTGTGCGGCTTCTTCCAGGCCCGCTAAAGCAGTGTCGGCGGCCGACTGATCGCGGTGCGCGCGCACCGCCCGCACTCTCTCGATTTGTTGTTGCTCAATTGCCGGGTCGATGCGCAAGGTCGGCATCGGAGTTTCCTCTTTGCTTTGAAATCGATTCACGCCTACCACAACTGCATCTTCAGCTTCGATCGCCTTTTGATAGCGATAGGCAGACTCCTGAATTTCCTTCTGCACATAACCAGTCTCAATTGCGCGCAACATTCCGCCCAACGCGTCGATTCGCTCCAGATAGTTGCTGGCCCGGTCCTCGATTTCGGCGGTCAGGTGCTCTATCGCGTAGGAGCCGCCCAGTGGATCGGCAATGTCGGTAACGCCTGATTCGTAAGCAATTACCTGCTGAGTGCGCAAAGCCAGACGCGCAGCCGCTTCGGTGGGCAGGGCCAGGGCTTCGTCCACCGCATTGGTGTGCAGCGACTGCGTTCCACCCAGCACGGCGGCCAGCGCCTGAATTGTGGTGCGCACGATGTTCACTTCCGGCTGCTGGGCCGTCAGTGAAGAGCCGGCGGTCTGCGTATGAAAGCGCAGCATCAACGAACGCGGGTCACGTGCCTTGAAACGTTCCCGCATAATGCGCGCCCAGAGCCGGCGGGCCGCGCGATACTTGGAAACCTCTTCCAGCAGGTTATTGTGCGCATTGAAGAAGAAAGAGATACGGGGCGCAAACTCATCAATGTCCAACCCCGCCTTTAAGGCAGCCTCGACGTACGTGATGCCGTCTGCCAGGGTAAAAGCGACTTCCTGCACTGCGGTAGAGCCTGCTTCGCGTATGTGGTAACCGCTGATCGAGATAGTGTTCCAGTTGGGCACCTCACGCGCGCAAAAAGCGAAGGTGTCTGTTACCAGGCGCAGTGACGGGCGTGGTGGATAGATGTAGGTGCCGCGCGCGATGTATTCCTTGAGAATATCGTTTTGCAGCGTGCCTTTGATCCGCTCGAAGGAAACGTTTTGCCGGAGCGCGACCCCCAGATACAGGCAGAGTAGTATCGCAGCCGTGGCGTTAATCGTCATTGAAGTCGACACGCTGTCGAGTGGAATACCGTCGAAGAGACGGAGCATGTCATCGAGCGAGTCGATCGCCACTCCTACTTTACCCACTTCGCCCTTTGCCAAAGGATCATCAGAATCAAGACCAATCTGCGTAGGCAGATCGAAGGCGACCGACAAGCCGGTCGTGCCCTGTGCCAGCAGATACTTGTAACGCGCGTTGGATTCCTCGGCGGTTGCGTAACCCGCATATTGCCGCATGGTCCACAAGCGGCCGCGATACATGTTTGAGTAGATCCCGCGCGTGTAAGGAAAATCTCCGGGAGAGTTCAAATTCTTTTCGTAATCGATCGGTTCAGTATTCGAGGGATTAAAGTCAGCCGGCAGATCGATTCCCGACGACGTTTCGAATCGCTTGCGACGCTCGGATTGCAACTTGGTTGGCATGGTGGCTTAGTTATTCAGTCACTGAAGATCGAATAATACCGGCAAAGCGCGAAGTGGCCGAAGACTAACATAGTGACTACACGCTAGCAATTCAGTCGCCTTTTTATGCTTAAGTGTGCCAAATCGAGTAAGCAAGCTGAATGACTCAATTCATACAACGCAAAATCAGAAACCGGAGCGGTAGCGACCGGCCGAACATTCAACCTTAATACGAACTGGCACGTTGCAAATCAGCGACTAGCGTCGGGTGTTTGGCCGGTCGCTACCGCTCCCGGTTCTGATGTTCAAGCTATTTGCAAAGATTTTTTACTAGATGAGTTCTTCCCTAATCAGTGTGTTAGATTCTTCGGCAGGCGAGTCGGCATATGAAAGAAGTAACCGTTACAAAGCGCGGCGCTGATCGGATCCGGGCGGGCCATCTTTGGATCTATCGCAGCGATGTGCTCAAAGCAGGCGCAGCGACAGGTGGTTCCGTGGTAGTTGCCCGCGATCCGAAGCGGAACTTTGTCGGCCAGGCCTTCTTTAGCGACAGTTCGCAAATCGCTCTGCGTTTTTTGAGCCAGACGGAAGCGCCGATCGACCGCGAGTGGTGGCGGGGACGACTACTGGAAGCTGCCGACAGGCGCGCCAATCTTATAAGCGCCCACCCGCTGTCAACTCATACCAACGCTTATCGTCTGGTGTATTCGGAGGGCGACTTGCTCTCTTCGATAATCATTGATCGCTACGACGACGTGATGGTGTTGCAAACTCTTTCTCAGGGTTCAGACGCTATTAAGCCGCTACTAGTCGAATTGCTCGCCGAAGAATTTACCCCACGCGCAATCATAGAACGCAACGACGTACGTGTGCGCCAGCATGAAGGTCTGGACATGGTGGCAGGCACGCTCTACGGTGAAGCCCCTGCCGAATTTGAAATAATGCAGCAGGGACTTCGCTTCCTGGTTGCTCCTCTGTCGGGCCAGAAAACGGGCTCATTTCTGGATCAGCGAGAGAATCGCCTGGCCGCACGCGCCGTGGCCCATGGCCGGGCGCTTGACTGCTTTACCTTTAGCGGGGCGTTTGCACTGCACCTGGCGCCGGTTTGCGCTAGTGTCATGGCAATCGATATTTCTGGGGAAGCCATCGAGGGTGCTCGCCGAAACGCAGCCTTAAACGATGTCACGAACGTCGAGTTTCGCGAGGCAAACGTGTTCGACGCGTTGCGCGAGCTGGAGACAGCGGGAGAACGCTACGATACCATTGTGCTTGACCCGCCGGCCTTCGCAAAGAACCGCGCCAGCGCTAAAGCTGCGGCGCGCGGTTACAAAGAAATAAATCTGCGGGCAATCAAGCTGCTCAACCCGGGCGGCATACTGGTAACGTGCACCTGCTCTTATCACATGCCGGAAGACCTCTTTCTGGGCATCATTGCCGAAGCCGCCAGCGACGCGCATCGAAAGCTGCAACTCGTCGAGAAGCGAACGCAAGCCAGCGATCATCCGATACTTTTAAGCGTGCCCGAAACTTACTATCTGAAATGTGTGATTGCGCGGGTCCTGGATTGAAGTGCGTGATTTTCGCTGATTAGGAGGGTCGGTCCTGGTCCGTAAGGAGGGATCAGCCTTGTGAGGATTCTGTTCGCACGCTCTCAGCGAGGCGCTTGGCATCAGGCAGAGCCTCAACCGCGCGCAAGACCTGCGGATCGCTGTCGAGCAAAATGCGCGCGCCGGCATCGTTCGAAAATGCCGCCGTGATGATCTCCTCGCGCAGCCGCAATTTCACAAACTCGATTTCTTCATCAAGCTGCGCAGCGCTTATCTGCGACTCAGTGTCAGTACGCACAAAGCTGCGAAAGGCTTCGATCACGCGATCAGTAATCGGAAAGTCAGTAGGTCTTGCGCTCTTCCCATACTGGACCTTCTCAACTTTGTACGCTTCGAGACCAGGCACCAATCCGGCAGCGAGCTGGCGGGTAAACTGGAACGACGCTTCGGCAATGCGG
>DATGYM010000235.1:0-3691 GCA_035297925.1 Pyrinomonadaceae bacterium
GTCCTTGTCCTCGGCACAGGCGTCACAGCCTACGCAGTCGACTTTGCCCTGCTATGATTTATAGCCAAACAGTGAATTCCTGACGGACCACCTTCAGGAACGCCTCTACGATCTGGGGATCAAACTGTCGTCCGCTTTGGCGCTGGATCTCTGCGATTGCGTCACTCAGCGGCCAGGCTTCTTTGTAGGGACGGGCTGAGGTCAACGCATCGAACACGTCTGCCACCGTGACGATCCGTCCCGCCATCGGGATATCTTCTCCGCGCATTCCGATATAACCCGTCCCATCCCAGCGCTCATGATGTGTGAGGGCGATCTGCTCTGCTAACTGCAATAAAGGGAAGCGTCCACCTGAGAGCATTTTGGCACCCAGGGTGGTATGCCTCTTCATCGTTTCGAACTCCTCCGTTGTTAGCTTGGCCGGCTTGAGCAGGATCGAATCGGAGATGGCAATCTTGCCGACATCATGCAACGGCGCCGCGCGCCGCAGCAGCTCCACCTCAGACACCGACCAGCCCAGGGCCTCCGCAATCCGTGCAGAGGTTCGCCCCACTCGCTTGGTATGCTCGCCGGTATCGTCGTCGCGATACTCTGCCGCCAGCGCCATGCGCTCGAGGATTTCAATCTGTGTGGCCTCTAACTCTGCCGTGCGGTCGCGGACCTTCTGATCCAGAAACTGGTTCTGACCTCGTAACTGAAGGTGGAGCGAGCGCGTTTGCAGGAGATTCTTGATGCGCAAAACTACTTCTGTCGCGTCAAATGGCTTGGTCAGGAAGTCCAGTGCGCCTTCTGTCAGGGCACGACGTTTGGCTTCTGGCGTGATGTCGGCGGTCAATACCAGGATGGGGAGGAAATCACCGGGAGAGAGACATGCCTGTAGTTGCTTCATCACTTCGAAGCCATCTAGAAAGGGCATCTGCAGGTCAAGCAGGATCAGGTCCGGCAGGTATTCGATGAAGACCGGTAGCGCTTCACGTGAGTCGGTGATACCGCGACACGAAGCAAAATCTTCCTCCTCCAGGATACCCCGAAGCAATGCGACATTAGAGGGTTGATCGTCGACGATCAAAATCCGGGCTGTGGTGAGCTTATTGTTTTCCATGCTTTAGAATTCCTTCTGACCCAGGAGTTCCTCGAAGAGTTGAACAAAGTTTTTCACATCGAGTGGCTTGGTCAGATAGGTATGTGCCCCTAAGGAAACCAGTCGTTCTACCTGACCTGAAGTCCCATCTGCGCTCACGATCACCACTGGGATCTCCGCGGTCGTTTCATTCTGCTTCAATTGGCGCAAGACTCCTGCTCCATCCATTCACCATTTATATCAAACCAAATGGGTCAGATACAAAACCCCACTTTACAACCTCTTATCACGCGCCCAGGATATCGGCCTGGACCCCAATGGTCACAAGGAGGGAATGACGGCCTATTATCACGTGGACGATATCAAGAAAAGTCTGAAGTTGCTCGTGGATGCCGGCGCAAAGACAATTCAGGAGATCAAGGACGTTGGGGGAGGCAGACTGATCGCATCCGTCAAAGACGAAAACGGCAACCTCATCGGGTTGATCCAGGACCCTACCTGATAAAAGTTCCGTGGACATGGTAGACTCCCTCTGCAATAGCAATTGGATTGTCGAGCCTACCTATCCTCACGGGAGATCAAATTCATGAAATACTTGTTATTGATGTATGCAGATGAGTCGATCGGGTCAAACTGGTCCAAGGAAGAAATGCAGGCTGCCGGGAAGACCTGGGCCGAGTTTGTCAAGGAGATCTCTGCCGCCGGAACGCTGATTTCCACCAGCGGTGTCGCCCCCGGCACCAGCGCAACGACGGTCCGCGTCCGGAATGACAAAACCATGATCACCGACGGCCCGTTTGCGGAGACACACGAGCAACTGGGCGGCTATTTCCTTGTAGATTGCAAGGATCTCGACGAAGCAATCCGCTGGGCAGAAAAGATCCCCACCGCGAAATATGGCTCGATCGAGATCCGGCCCTTGTGGTCCCCGGGATCATGAAGTCCGAGAGCGGATGACCGCAGCCGAACAGGTCGGAAGGATCTTCAGCGACAGCTCGATCTGTATTCCATAATCCCACTACTAAATTATGAGTATCTGATTAGAAAATCAATCTTCCGTCATTTTGACCCCTTCTCGTTCGACGTTAAAATAGAAAGACAAAATAAGCCGTAATCCAAAAATTTAGAGATAAGGAGATTCTTATGAACCCAGTTAAAAGCACGACAAAGAAGGACACACAAAAATCCGCCAAGAGCACCGCGGCAAAAGGCAAAGCGTACAAGGGGTTATCGTCCGAAGAAATAGCGGCTATGAAGGAGACCCTCAAAGAGAGGAAGGCGGCTGCGAGCAAGGAAGAGTCGGAGAAAGCCGTGCTTGAGAAGATAGCCGAGATGAAGGGATTGGATCATGCCTTAGCCAAGCGGATCCATGAGATCGTCAAGGCCAACGCGCCGGGCCTCTCGCCGAAAACCTGGTACGGGATGCCCGCCTATGCCAACGAGGACGGCAAGATCGTCTGCTTCTTCCAGGCCGCACAGAAGTTCAACGCGAGGTATGCGACATTCGGTTTCAACGACTCGGCAAACCTCGACGAAGGCGCCCTGTGGCCGACGTCCTTCGCGTTGAGAGAGTTGACCCCCACCGACGAGGCAAAGATTGCCGCGCTCGTGAAGAAAGCAACGAGCTAAAGAGCAGGGGAATGTCGACAATCCGTTTTGAAACTACACCGCTTAGAGTCGGCGACTGGACCATCCTTAGGCTGCCCGAGAGCGCGAGCGCAAAGCTTCCATCTCGTGGTATGACATTGGTCCAAGGAACTATTAATGGTTTCCGTTCTAAAATCGTGCTCGAACCGGACGGCATGGGAAGCCACTGGTTTAGGGTCGACTCTGCCTTGCGTGAAGCGACAGGCATAGACGCAGGTGGTGCGGTAACCATGGCGGTTGAGCCGTCTAAAGAGTGGCCGGAGCCCGAGGTGCCGGCGGATTTGAATAAGGCTCTGGCGTCCGACCCGCAGGCGAAGGCCCTATGGGTGAAAATCACGCCGATGGCGCGCTGGGACTGGCTCCGCTGGATACGTGCCACCAACAACCAGGAAACGCGTAGCCGTCGCATCGAGGTAGCATTATCGAAGCTCAAGGCCGGCGAACGCAGGCCTTGCTGCTTCAATCGTAACCTATGCACCGAACCTGAGGTCTCGAAAAATGGAGTGCTCAGCGAGCCAACGCAACCAACGAAGCAAAGACGTCCAGTGGATTTTTAAGGAAGAGAAGAAAGCGGTAAGTTGAGAATGAAAACAAGTCCGAAAGAGAAGTCCGCCTCTCAACAGATAGATGCCATCATCAGGGAGCCAGGCGACTGGCGGGGCAAGAAATTATCACAGCTGCGCGCTTTGATCAAGAAAGCCGACCCAGCCGTGGTCGAAGAAGTGAAGTGGAAGAAACCCTCCAAGCCATCGGGAGTCCCCGTTTGGTCTCACGCTGGAATCATCTGCGTGGCAGATACGCTCAAGAATGCCGTGCGTCTGACATTCCCCAAAGGTGCTAAGGTGAAGGATCCGAAGAAGCTCTTTAATACGCGTCTAGAAAGCAACACGGTTCGTGCCATCGACTTCCACGAAGGCGACACTGTAGATGAGGCAGCGCTAAAGGCACTCATTCTCGATGCCG
>DATGYM010000236.1:0-12749 GCA_035297925.1 Pyrinomonadaceae bacterium
CGGCGAGACCGACGGCATCTACTTTATCGCGACGGAATTTATTGAGGGACTAACTATCCGTCAATTGCTCGCAAGCAGCGAGTTATCAGCCGGCGCGATTCTCGACATTGCTGCGCAGGTAGCTTCCGCGCTGGCGGCCGCTCACGCTGCTGGCATTGTGCACCGTGATATCAAGCCTGAAAACATAATGCGCCGCAGCGACGGCCTGGTGAAGATTCTGGACTTTGGCATTGCAAAGTTGCTTGAGCCTGAATCTCAACCGGATGCGGACAATCGTCGCGTCGCCGGCGAAACGCATACAGAAGCAGGGCTCGTGATGGGCACCGTTAGTTACATGTCACCCGAGCAAGCGCGGGGACTGCCCGTCGACGAGCGGACCGACATTTGGAGTTTCGGGGTGGTGCTCTATGAAATGCTCAGCAAGCGATTGCCCTTCCGAGGGGCTACGCGCATGGATACGCTGGTCGCGATTTTGGATCGCGAGCCGGTGCCACTTTGCGAAGTCGCCGGCCGGCTGAATGCGAACTCGCGATTGCCGCAAGTAATCGATAGATGTTTGCGGAAAGAAGCTGGCGAGCGGTATCGCACGGCGCATGAGTTGATAGCTGATCTGAGGAACGTAGTAGTTGACCCCGAGGTTGGAAAAGTTCAAGCAGTTAGCGTGACGAGCAATGAGGCAGCAGCCCGGGAGCGTGAAGAATTCAGAAGGCGCGATTTACGTCGCCGTTATCTTATGGCGCTTACCGTGTTTGCCCTCCTGCTGGTGACCTCGATTGTGATCATTCTCTCTCGTCGCTCAGGCGCACATTGGAGTCTTACCGGTTCGGGAAGCAGCGAAACGGCGAAAGTGTATTCGCAGATGACCGAAGCCGAGCGTCTGACTTTTATCGATCAGCAGGAGCAGCGCATCTCCACGATGATGGGAGACCGTCCGGTAAAACTCAACCCGGACGCCCTATCAGTTATTAAGACGTACGTGGATCGTGATGCCGCTCGCAATGAAACGTCAGGCCAGGTGGGTGAGGAAACACTTAATGACGTGTACACGCGCGCGACGCCTTACGTACCACTGATTGCGCGTTCGTTTGCGGCGCGCAAAGTTCCGGTGATTATTGGGATTTATCTGCCGGTGATCGAATCGGCCTATCGGAACTGTTATGAGAGCAATATCGGTGCAAAAGGCTTGTTTCAGTTTCTGCCACAGACTGCAAAAAATTACGGAGTGGCACCGGATGAAATGTGCGACGTAGAGAAAATGACTCCCGCAGCAGCCGATTACATCGCCGATCGCATGGCAGAGCTGGGTGAGGATTCAGAAAGCATGACGCTGGTGTTGCTTAGCTACAATCGCGGCGCAGAAGCGGTACGGACGAATTTGCGGCAACTGCGAACAACGGAAAACTACGAAAGAAATTTCTGGACCTTATTTGCCCATCGCGACCAACTGGATAGCACCTTTCGGGAGGAGGGCGCTAACTATGTGCCGAGTTTCTTCGCGGCCGCAATTATTGGCGAGAATCCACGAACGTTTGGCTTAACGAGCGCGCCGCTATCAAGTCTGGCAGCGCGTGATCAGAGCAGTGGGCACTGAACGGGAAGCGGTGAGCAGCAGACGCGTCAGTGCTTCACAAATACGTCTTCCGCGCCGCGATTGTCGGGAGCTGCTGGTGCCGGTGAAGGCGCGGGCGCGGCCCGCATTGTGCTCATCGCCTGTTCGGCCGAAAGTATTCCCGAGACGCGCATTCTAAACTCGTCAACGTTACTTGCGTTGTGCATCGCTTCTTCCATCGTGATTAGTCCCGCCTGCACAAGATGGAAGAGTGACTGATCGAAAGTTTGCATGCCATATTGCGAAGCGCCAGCTGCGATTGCCTCGCGGATCAGCGAGGTCTTTTCTTCGTTGACTATGTAATCGCGAATCAGGGCCGTTGAGACCATCACTTCAACTGCCGGCACACGACCGGCGCCTTTTGCGGCCCTCACTAGTCTCATCGAAACAACTGCCTTCAGGATGCCGGCGAGTTGGATACGCACAGATTTTTGCTGATGTGAAGGAAACGACGAAACGATGCGCATGACGGTTTCGGTGGCGTCGAGCGTATGCAATGTTGAAAGCACCAGATGGCCGGTTTCGGCAGCGGTCAGAGCAGTTTCGATAGTTTCGTAGTCACGCATTTCGCCGACGAGTATCACGTCGGGATCTTGTCGCAGCGCGCCGCGCAATGCCTCGGCAAATGACCTCGTGTCAACATCAATTTCGCGTTGGGACACAAAAGATAATTTGTCTCGATGCAGAAACTCGATGGGATCTTCGATGGTCACGATATGGCCGCTGCGCCGCGCGTTTATCCGGTCGATCATCGCGGCCAGCGTCGTTGATTTGCCGGAGCCAGTGGCGCCCGTCACCAGGATGAGGCCGCGGCGCTCTTCGGTAATGCGATCGATAACCGGAGGCAATCCGAGCTGGGCCGAGTTTTTCGTTTGTTCGGGAATGACGCGCAGCACTATGCTCACTGTGCCGCGTTGTTGAAAGATGTTCGCGCGAAACCTGCCCAGTCCGTTCACGCTGTAGCCAATATCGACTTCGGAAACTTCCTTGAAACGTTGCTTCTGCCGATTCGACATCATGGCGAACGCCATGTCGAGCGTGTCTTCCTGCTTCAGCCGCGGCGCGTCCTCGATCGTGTGCAGTTCGCCGGCGATGCGCATGACGGGGAAGACGCCGACTTTGAGATGAAGGTCGGAGGCGCCATGACCGGCGGCAACTCGCAACAAGTCGTCAATTTTCACGGACATTACTGGGACTGACCTTTCGAGCCTTTGAATTGGGGCTACTGGGTTGATTGATTGCGCTGGAAGGAGCGCTTGCGAAACCTGCGGGGCGGATTAACCGGACCTAAGTCCGTTAATGCTGAAGTGAATATAGCCTGTGATAACGATTAGCGTCAACGATTCTCGATCCAGAGTGGGGGCACTAACGTGTCGGCTCTGTAGTCTCCGGATCCCGGAGGGACCAAATGTTGATAGAAACACGCGGTCAAACAAGCATGAAGCTCCAGCGGAGCAAAATATGGATGAATCTGCGGCCAGTTTCTACTGTGTGCTTTGAGTGACTTCATACGTTCGTGACTTCATGTTGGGAAGGAGTGCGGCATCGGTATAAAACAAAAACAGCGAGCAAGTTGCCTTGCTCGCTGCCTGTTCGCCGTAACGATCGCCGGTTTCATTCAGTTAACTGGCCGACTGCCTGGAACTTCATAACCGGTTCGGGGGCATTGTCGGCGACGCTGACGCTCGCCCGCTGCGAACCATTGCTCCCGGGTTGTAAGCTTTTCGCGACGTTCACGTATGTGAGCCAGTCGCCCGGAGGCGTCCGCTCTCCCTTGGTAATTTCAAAGAACGCCTTTTGAATCTTTTCAGTGATCGGACCCCGACCGCCGGCGCCGACCGTTATGCGATCAACGGACCGAATCGGAGTAATCTCGGCGGCGGTGCCAGAGAAGAAGAGTTCATCAGCCACATAAAGCGCTGCGCGTTGAATGCTTCGCTCCTTCACAGTAATGCCCAATTCCTGGCAAATGTGAATTACGCTGTCGCGCGTTATTCCGGCCAGGATTGAAGAAGAGAGTGGCGGCGTCAACACCATGCCGTTGCTGACCGTGAAAATATTTTCGCCTGAGCCTTCGGAGACATAGCCGCGATCATCAAGCGCGATGCCCTCCGCAAAGCCGTTGAGCAAGGCCTCCATTTTGATCAATTGCGAGTTCATGTAGTTTGCGCCGCTCTTGGCCATCGCAGGCATTGAGTTGGGCGTCAGGCGGTTCCAGGTAGAGACGCAAACGTCAACGCCTTCCTCGATCGCTTCGTCTCCGAGATACTTGCCCCAATCCCACGCGCCGATGTAACAGGCCAGCGGATTTGGAAAAGGGTTGACGCCAAAGGCGGGCCGGGCTTCGTCCAGACTGCGAAAGAGGATCGGGCGGATGTAACACTGCGGCAGACCGCTGCGTTTCACGAGCTCAACCGATGCGTCGCATAGTTGATCCAAACCCCATTCATGATCCATGCGGTAGATCTTCGCTGAATTCAGAAAACGCTGCATGTGTTCCCGGAGACGGAAGATCGCCGGACCTTGCTTCGTTGCGTAACAGCGGATGCCCTCAAAGATGCTCGACCCATAATGAAGAACGTGAGACATCACGTGCACGCGCGCGTCGTTCCAGGCGATGAAGTCGCCATCGTGCCAGACCACGTCGCAAATACGCGGACTTACCACATCTTTCGCTTTGCCTTCTCTTGAGAACATAGTGTTCTACTCCTTCAGATCAAATTTCCTGACATAGACAGCGAGGAACTCTAAAACACTTCGTATAGGGGACCAGTTCTTGAATCTATTCTACAGGAATACGCGGTCCTTTCAGCAAGGTTGGCGCACCATTTGGCAAACGATGATCGGGAACATGGCACGATACAGTAACCCTACTTTGCTTGGCAAGGCACGCTTGATTGATTGAGGTCGGCACAGTAGTATCAAAAATTGCTTCAGCCAATAGAAAAGATTCTTAATCTGCTGCGCTTTCCGGTGAACTTTGAGCGGGTCCCGAGTGCGGCCTGGAAGAGTGAATATTTGTGCGTTGCGCCCGACATTCGATCCTGATGGTTCCGATGCTAGTTGTCGCATCTTTCGCCAATTGTCGCATGACTGAAAAAACTGAAAGTCCCACGCCAAATTCGCAACCAGAAACCACGCCGGCCGACGCCGCTGCGATCCATCAACGCGCCATTGCAATCGACATGCATGCCGACACGCCCCAGCGCTTACTCGATGAAGCAGCGGATCTGGCCCAACGGCTCCCTGATGGACACTTCGATTCCGTCCGAGCCAGGGAAGGCGGACTGGATGCGCAATTCTTTTCGATTTGGGTCGAGCCGCAACTGTTTGGCAGCGGCGGGCAGTCAGCAATGAAGCGCGCGGACGATCAGATTGCGGCGGTGCGCGCGCTTGCAGAAAAGCATCCTGAGACCTGGCAATTTGCGACCAGTGCCGCGGATATTCGTCGCATTGCGTCGGCAGGCAAACTCGCAGCCTTGGCTGGGCTTGAGGGCGGTTATGCAATCGACGAAAAAATCGAAAACGTGGAGCGCTATTACAATTTGGGTGTGCGCTATCTGTCGCCGGCCTGGACGGAAAGTGTGACCTGGGCAGGCTCTTCAGGCGACCAGATTGGCCAGGCGCGCGGCTTGAATGATTTTGGTCGCGCAGCCATTCGTGAGATGAATCGCCTGGGAATGATGGTCGACGTTTCCCACGTTTCCGACAAAACGTTTTGGGACATCGTTAATACCTCAACCAGGCCGGTGATCGCTACGCACTCGGGTTGCCGAGCGATAACCAATGTTCCGCGTAACCTGACCGACGAAATGATTCAGGCGATCGCAAAAACCGGTGGCGTGGTTAACGTCATTTTTTATCCGGAACACCTCGAGCCGGGCTGGAGCGAGAAGAAAAAGAGAGTTGACACGCAAATAGCTGCAGAGGTGCTACGCGCTTCCGAGGCTGAGAAGGGCGACGCGGCGCATAAGAAACTGGCGCGCGATCGGATCAGACGCGAAGAGTATGCAAAGCAACTGCCGCCGGTAACTATTTCGCGTTTGGTCGACCACATAGATCATGTTGTGAAGCTGGTGGGAATCGATCACGTGGGCATGGGCTCTGATTTCGACGGTGTGCAGGCGACACTCAGCGATCTGGCGGATGTTTCCCAGTTACCAAACTTGACGCGCGAACTATTGCGACGCGGTTACTCGGAAAGCGACATCGACAAAATTCTCGGCGGCAACATGCTGCGCGTCATGGAAGAAGTGGAGAAAAAGTAAGCGCGGCGAAGCCGATAGAACATGACGATAAAGTCCAATTCTCGACGGCCGCGCATCGGTTTTCATGCGCCAATCAAAGGAGGTCTCCACGAGGCGCTGATTGTCGCCAAAGAGACAGGCTGCGATACCGTCCAAATTTTTTCACGGAACCCCCGTGGCTGGGCGGCAAAGAATCTTTCCGCCACTGACGCCGCTCTGTTCAGGAAGGTAACGCGCTTAACCAAACTCAAGCCCGTTATCATTCACTGCAACTATCTCGTAAACCTGGCCGCAGGCGACGAACTGATGCTGCAAAAATCGCGCATCTCTTTTCGCGAAGAGATAGCACGGGCGATCCAGTTGGGAGCCGATTATCTCGTCGTGCATCCCGGCAGCGCGCGCGGGGCCTGTGAGGCGGATGGAATCCGCACCTGCGCCGATAGCCTGAAGTTTGCATGTCGCCGCTTGCGGCTCGGCAAGCTGCGTATTCTTTTAGAAAACACGGCAGGACAAGGTGAGTGTATTGGCCATCGGTTCGAGCATCTGCGCGAAATCATGGGCGCCTGTCCTGATATACTGCTTGGGGTTTGCCTGGATACTGCCCACGCCTTCACGGCCGGCTATGACATTCGCGAAGAAGATGGCTTGGAAGCGTTGATTACAAGAATCAGGACGACCGTCGGGACGCGAAGCGTGCGGGCAATTCACTTTAACGACTCGCGCGCACCTTACAATTCCCGCGTTGATCGTCACTGGCATATCGGTGAGGGGCACATTGGGAGCGACGCTCTGCGCCGGGTCGCGCAACATCCCAAACTCGCGCACGCTGCCTTTATATTGGAAACGCCATACGACGATCCGCGCGCCGATCTCAAAAACCTGAACATGTTGCGCTCGTTTGTCGCTGGCGCAAATGTTTCTTTCCCTCCGTAACCGGAAGTCTGGCGCCCAAAATTCTGCCATGGACAGTCGGCAGCAAGTTGGCTAGAATCCTTTCCACCATGAGAGCCGGGCACAAACCGCTTACCAAACTCCTCCTAACGGTGCCGCTTCTGCACTGCGCGCTCTAAGCGCGTTTTACAGAGCGGCGAACTCCAACTCCACAACTCGTAACACAAACTGGTCGCGCAAAACTGCAGGTTTGCAGGCTTGCCCCGTGGGCAGAGGCAAACCAACAGTTTGCGTTACGCGAGCAGAGACAGACGAGCGGTTTGCGTTACAAACAAATCATGTTAAGTGTAGACACTCTTAGGAAGACATCATGGACGAGAAATATTTTCCGGAACAAATAGAGACTAAGTGGCAGCAGCACTGGGAACAGGCGAAAGCCTTTGAAGTGCGCGAAGACGATCCGCGTCCGAAGTTTTATTGTCTCGAGATGTTGCCTTACCCTTCAGGCTTTCTGCACATGGGCCACGTGCGAAACTACTCGATCGGCGATGCGCTCGCCTGGTACAAACGTCTTCAGGGATTCAACGTGCTCCACCCAATCGGCTGGGACAGTTTCGGCCAACCCGCCGAACAAGCTGCGATAAAACGTGGCGTTAATCCGCGCGACTGGACGGAAGAAAACATCGCGCACATGCGCGGCCAGATGAAGCGCCTCGGTATCAGCTACGCCTGGTCGCGGGAAATCGCCGCCCATCGACCTGATTTCTACAAGTGGGACCAATGGTTTTTCCTGAGAATGTATGACCGCGGCCTCGCCTACAAAAAGAAGTCGCCGGTGAATTGGTGCCCGCGGGAAAGCACGGTCCTCTCAAATGAGCAATCGTCAGGGGGCGTGTGCTGGCGTTGCGGCGCGCAAGTGGAAAAGAGAGATCTCGAGCAGTGGTTCTTCCGCATCACAGAATACGCGGAACAACTGGTCGAGCATATGAAGCAAATTGAGGACGGCTGGCCGGAAAAGGTTTTGAAACGGCAGCGCGACTGGGTGGGCCGAAGCGAAGGCGCTTATGTCGACTTCGCCATAAAAGACAGCGATGAGAAGATTCGTGTTTTCACGACGCGCATCGATACTATTTTTGGTGCTACCGCCGTTGTACTCTCAACCGAGCACCCGCTGGTCGACGAACTTCTCGAAGCGTCCGCGTTAAAAAACGAGGTCATGGCTTTTGCCGACAAGGTGAAAGCGGAAAAAGCTGCTCGCAGTCTCGCTCCCGAAGAAGAAGAGGTGAAGGAGGGCATGAATACCGGCATCCTGGCCATCAATCCCTTCAGCGGCGAGCGGATTCCGGTTTGGGTTGCCAACTACGTGCTTATCGAGTACGGCACCGGTGCGGTGATGAGCGTGCCCGCGCATGACGAGCGCGACTTCGAATTTGCGCAAAAGTATTCGTTGCCGATCCGCCGTGTCATAGAACGCGTATCGCACGGACAGGAATCCATTCCCCACGACGCGACCAGTGAGGATCAATCTATCGCGATGCCTCATGCCTTTACGGACTACGGCATCCTGGTTAATTCGGGCGACTGGAGCGGCAAGCTTTCCGAGCAGGCAATCGTCGAGTTGACGCGGTTTGCTCAGGCGCATGGGTTCGGTCAGGCGGCAGTAACCTATCGCATTCGGGACTGGGGTGTTTCGCGTCAGCGTTTCTGGGGCGCACCGATTCCCATTGTCTACTGTGAGCACTGCGGCATGGTGCCGGTGTCCGACAAGGATTTGCCGGTGCGGTTGCCGGAACGCGCGGAGTTTACCGGCTCTGGTCAATCGCCTCTGGCAGGCGTCGCAGATTTCGTCAACACAACCTGTCCAAACTGTCATTCGCCCGCACGACGCGACACCGACACCATGGATACCTTCGTCGATTCGTCATGGTACTTTTTTCGCTACTGTGATCCGCACAACGACGCAGCAGCATTTGATCCGGAGCTCGCCAAACAATGGACGCCCGTAGATCAGTATATCGGCGGCGACTCGCACGCAGTTATGCATTTGATCTACACGCGCTTCTGGACAAAGTTCATGCGAGACATCGGCCTCGTTTCCTTCGATGAGCCCGTGAAGAGACTGCTGACGCAGGGAATGGTCACGAATCGCATCGAAGGCACTGACGAATGGAAGGCAATGTCGAAGAGCCTGGGAAACGGCGTGGATCCGGACGAGATGATTACCGCGTTTGGAGCAGACGCGGCCCGTCTGTTTGTCCTGTTCGCCGCGCCGGTTGAAAACGAATTGCGCTGGTCGGAGACGGGAATCGAAGGGGCGGTCAGATTTCTCCGTCGCGTTTATACGATGGTCTGGCGTTGGCAGCAGCGCTTGTCAAACCAGGAAACTAATAGTGAAGCGGTTGAATTTAGCGAGAGTGCCCGGGCGTTAAGGCGTAAGACTCATCAAACAATCGCCAAGGTGACTAGTGACTTTGAAGAACTTCATCTGAACACAATTGTGGCGGCGCTCATGGAGTTGTTCAACGAGCTCAGCGCGTTTGAGGCCCAACCCGCTAATGCTTCCGCAGCTGACGCATTTGTTGTGCGTGAGGCGCTCGAGTCTCTGGTCCTGATGCTGGCTCCATTCTCGCCGCACGCAGCGGAAGAGATGTGGGAACATCTGGGCCACGCGGGTGGCCTGCTCGCTTCCGGGCACTGGCCCCAGGCTGATGCCGAACTCGCAAGACGAGAGGAACTCGAAATTCCCATTCAAGTTAACGGGAAACTTCGTTCGCGAGTACTGGCCTCGCCACAGGTGACTGAAGAAGAATTGCGCACTGCCGCTCTGAACGACAAGAAGATTCGCAGCCTCATCGATGGACAGCAGGTCGTCAAAGTTATAGTGGTACCGCAGCGACTGGTGAACATCGTCGTCAGGTAATGGGGTCCGGCTCGCCGCCGGCTACTAACGACAGGTGTTGAAAACGGCGGCGGCAGGGCTTCAAAGCCTTGCCGCCAGCCCTTTTGTCGGTTGCTTGCTCCCAGCGCAGCCGTTAGAATCAGCTAGCGACTGCCATGTTTGCCGTTTGGAGTTTGCGAAATCCTTCTTGCCGTCGTCCACTTTTACCGAGCGTAAATGAAAGAATGTCCAGCCTGTAGGCGCTGCTTCTCTGACGAAGTTAATCACTGTCCGCAAGACGGCGATGCGACGACGCCATCGCTGCTCGGCGAACCCATACTCGATGCGCGTTATCAGTTAGAGAGACGTCTGGGCCAGGGCGGGATGGGGGTAGTTTTTCAGGCCCGCCACATCTTCCTCAAAACTTCTCATGCCATTAAGGTGATCCTCCCGGATCTGGTCGGTAACGATCCGATGCTGGTGACGCGTTTTCGTCAGGAAGCACTCGCCGCCGCAGCGATTCGACATCAGAACATTATCGCCGTGACTGACTTTGGCGTTGTGCGTGGCACGATGCCTTTTCTGGTTATGGAGTTTGTCAGCGGAAAGTCACTGCAGGACATTCTTGCGGAAGAGAAAGTGATGACGCCGCAGCGGGCGCTGGAATTTGCCTCCGCCATCGGTGCGGGCGTCGGCGCTGCACACCGCCAGAACATCGTTCATCGCGATCTGAAACCCTTGAACATCATGACCCAACAGGGCCAGCCGATTTCTGAAGGATTGAAGATTCTCGATTTCGGTCTTGCGAAAATTAAGTCAGGCGAATTGCTCGGTTCGTTTGTACAGGCAAAAACCAGCGGCCTGATGGGATCGCCTTTTTATATGGCGCCGGAACAGTGGTCGGATGATGAACCCGATGCGCGCGCCGACGTCTACAGCCTCGGCATCATCCTCTACCAGATGCTTTCGGGAGACGTGCCGTTCAAAGGTTCATCGATTCCCTCAATTATGAAGAAGCACCTCACGCTGCCGCCGCCGACGTTCAAGTCTGCGGGCGTGGAGGTGTCGCCTCAACTTGAAGCCGTCGTTCGTCACGCTCTCGAAAAAGAGCTGTCGGCGCGAACGCCTTCGGTTGAAGCCTTTGTTGCCGAGCTGAAAGAAGCTGTGGCAGCAGGTGGCGCAAAGGTACCCGGCAGAGATACTGCCCGCACTGTCGCCGACGAGACCATCTACTCGCCGGCCGTGACCACCGCCGAAACTCGACAACACTCATCGGCAGAATTAGCCGGAACGGTTAGTTCATCCTCTCTGGATGCGGAAGAGCAGGCAAAGCTGGCGGCCACGCGTGAAGCTTATGAGCGGGAGCAAAAGGAGAAGGAAAGGGTCGCGCGTGAAGAGCTTGAACGCGAGGCCGAGCAGCGGCGCAAAGCCGAGGAAGAAAAAGAGCGCGCGCGACTGGAACAAGAGGAGCGATTGCGCAAGGAAAGAGAAGAGCGCGAGGAACGTGAGCGGCAACAACGCGAGCAAATGGAGCGCGTAGAGCGCCAGGCTAAAGAACTTGAAGAACGGTTGGCGCGGCTGGCTACAAGCATGCCGCCGGCGCCGCAAGCGACAATGGTTGATTCTGCGGCAGCAACAGTACAACCGGGAGTCAGAACAGGAACGATCGGCAATAACAGCTTTCCCGGCGCCGACACAGGCGCTACTCTTTATGACAGCCTTCCGCCCGCCGCTGTTGTTTCCGTACCTGCAAAGTCAAAGGGTAACTCCCTTTTGCTGATCGGCGCCGCCGTCGTGCTGGTCGTGTTGATTGGTGGAGCAATCGGCGCGTTTTTCCTGTTGCGTTCGCGCGTCGCACCGGTCGCCGGACCAGGTCCGACCCCAGTTCCCACTGCTACTCCGGCAATCCCCGAAGGTATCAAGCCTGATATGGTTGAGATTCCGGGCGGGACATTTCAAATGGGTCGCAACGATGGGCCGCCGCAGGAACGGCCGATACATCCGGTAACGGTGCAGAAGTTTTATATGGACCGCACCGAAGTGACCAATGCGGAGTATGCAGATTTTATTCGTGACACGAATTACGAGCCGCCCAGCGACTGGATTAGAGGAAAACCGCTAGCGGGTCAGGAGCGCTGGCCCGTCGGCAACGTGTCGGCAAAAGACGCACAGGCTTTTGCTGCCTGGCGTTCAAAGCGCGACGGCGTAACCTATCGTCTGCCCACAGAAGAGGAATGGGAATTTGCTGCTCGCAACGGAGGGGAGTTCAAGTTATTTCCCTGGGGTGATTCTTTCGAAGATGGCCGGGCAGTAGTTAAGGGAGCTTCGCCGCGTCAGGTCGGCTCGATTCCGGAGGGGAAGGATCGCTGGGGTGTGTTAGACCTGATCGGGAACGTCTCCGAATGGACCTCTTCGAAAGCTTCTGTCTACAGTGGCCTGCAAATTCCCGATGCGAACAAGGACTGGATTGTATTGCGCGGCGGTTCATATGCCAGCGATCCGAGCGACCAGCAAATACCCATCTCGGCCACCTATCGCGATTGGTTTAGTCCTACCTTGAGACATCCGACTTTTGGTTTTCGCCTGGTGCGTCCTTCCGAGTAAGCGATTAACAAAGCTGTTGACTCGTGAAGCGAAAGTCAAAGCGGACGACAAACTTTTCATTTCAGTCTCCCCTTGCTACTTCAAGACAACTAACTCGGTCACTCGATCTATCAACCAAGCTTTTGTTCCACAGCGCCACTTGCGAATTAGCTCAACTTCCGTAAACTGGGCTACAATCCGCCTATTAAATGGCCTCGGGAAAATTATCTGCCGATTATCATCGCGCGTTATTGAACTGTAATCGCGAGCAAAAACCAGGGAGACAATCGATGAAAGCGTCCTCGATTTTTCGTTCAGCCGCACTATTCATTTTGCTTTTCATGGGCGTATCGCTTGCCGGTATCCCGGCTGTCGCCCAGGATATCGGAGTCGACGTCGGCGGCGCTGCAGGAATCTTCAGACCCAAGAACCCCGAGGCAAAAAAACGCAGCAAACCAGTAGTGAAGCGGGGTTCCACTGCGCGGCCCACGCCGGCAGGTCCGGCACTCGAAGATCGAATCGAAGACCTGTTGGACAAAGG
>DATGYM010000237.1:0-45847 GCA_035297925.1 Pyrinomonadaceae bacterium
CTTGTGATCTCGTGGGGGAAAGGCAACCGGAAGGGGAAACGCGCGGTCGTAGACGGTGAAACAAACAAAATGAGTTTGCGGCCTGCCTGCTACATCAAACTCCTCGAAGCCCGGAATCGCGAGAGCTCTTGTGATTTGCCGGGCGCGATCGGGTCGGAAGTTAAAAAAGATGACTGAATCGCCGTCCTGAATCGTGGCCACCGATTGGTTGTTAGCATCCACGATAATCGTTGGCTCCATAAACTCGTCGGTAATTCCTCGACCATAGGCACTCACAATAGCCGCAACCGGATCGACGGCGCGTTCTCCTTTTCCCTTAATCAACAATTCATAGGCCCGTTCCGTTCGTTCCCAACGCTTATCGCGGTCCATGGAGTAGTAGCGACCAATTACGGAGGCGATTTGGCCACAACCGATTTCCTCAATCTTCTTTTGCAACGCAGCTACGTAACGTGCTGCCGATGAAGGCGGTGTATCGCGACCATCTAAGAAGCAATGGATATAGACGCGCAGCAAGCCGTTCTGTTTAGCGAGCCGCAACAGTGCGTACAAGTGTTGCTGGGATGAATGGACCTGACCGTCGGACAGGAGACCCATCAAATGCAGCGCTTTGCCTGTCTTTCTGGCATTCTCGATCGCCGCAAGCAAAGTCTGATTCTTAAAAAATTCCCCGGTGGCTATCTCGTGATCCACGCGGGAGACGTCCATCCGTATGACTCTGCCGGCGCCGATATTAAGATGTCCTACTTCTGAATTGCCCATAACGTTGGCGGGCAAACCCACACGAGTACCGGAAGCTTCGAGCAACGTTTGCGGATAATTCGCGCACAACTGGTCGTAATAGGGCGTTTCGGCGAGCGCGATAGCGTTTCCTTCGCGGCGGGGAGAATATCCCCACCCGTCAATGATGATGAGTGCCAACGGACCGCGTTTTTGATTCAATGAATAACCTCGGGGATCTTGTTAACTCGAAGTGTCGCTCTTCCAGTAATCCGGACTCTCCCGCATGTTGGGATCGGGCCTTTCCATCCAGCGCTCGGGGCGATGCAAAGGGATGAACCCAAAGCGCGCATACAACGAATGTGCATCTTTCGTCGCCAGCACCCAACGGCGAAATCCCTGCAATTGCGGGTGCGATAGAATTACCTCCATCAGCCATTTCGAAAGACCACGACCACGATGAGCGGGCAACACAAAGACGTCTGCAATCCAGGCAAACGTCGCATAGTCCGTCACCACACGAGCGAACCCGACTTGCTGATCGCTTTGATAGAGCCCGAAGTTCAGGGAATGATCCAGGGCGCGTTGCACGACCTCGATGGCGCGGCCCTGGCCCCAATAGGATTCATTGGAAACAAAGTCGTGAATAACTCCGACATCAAGACGAGTGCTGTCGGTGCTAATCGTGTATTCGTCGCGCTGCCACTCACGTTCGCCGGCTTCGATCATTTATCGCTTATCGGCTCCCTTAATTTTTTGCAGCAGCTTCGCTAAGTCCACTGGCGGTATCTGATTGGAGTTGGTGAAAAGCGGAACGACCCGGATAGCGCGCCGCCCCCCGCAGATCCTGTTCGATGCGCAGAAGCTGGTTGTACTTGGCAATGCGATCAGTTCTGCAAAGCGAACCGGTTTTGATTTGTCCGGCATTGGTTGCGACCGCCAGATCTGCGATGAACGGATCTTCCGTCTCTCCCGAACGGTGGGAGATGATCGCCGTGCGCCCGTTGGTTTTCGCGAGTTCGATGCAATCCAAAGTCTCCGTCAGCGTGCCGATCTGATTAACCTTAATCAGAATTGAATTGGCCACGCCCAGCTCAATCCCCTTGCGGAGGAATCGAGTATTGGTAACAAAAAGGTCATCGCCGACCAGTTGTACGCGCCGGCCCAACTCATCAGTCAGTGTCTTCCAGCCCGTCCAATCGTTTTCGGCCATTCCGTCTTCAATTGAAATGATGGGATACTGTTCCACCCACTCTTTCCAAAACTGCACCATTTGATCGCTCGACAATGCGCGTTTGTCGCTCTTTTTGAAATTATAGGATCCACCATCGTAAAACTCGCTGGCGGCCGGATCGAGCGCGAGCAGGCAGTCTTTTTCTGCCGCATAGCCCGCTTGAATTATCGCTTCTAGAATTGTTTCGATTGCCTCTTCGTTGGAGCGCATGTTGGGAGCGAAACCTCCTTCATCTCCCACGCTGGTGGCGTAGCTCTTCTTCTTCAACACCGCTTTCAAGGTATGAAAAATTTCGGCGCCGATGCGCAAGCTTTCGCCAAAACTATCTGCGCCGACCGGCACGATCATAAATTCCTGAAAGTCGACATTATTATCGGCGTGCGCTCCGCCGTTAATAATGTTCATCATCGGCACCGGCAACGTCCGGGCATTTGGGCCACCAAGGTATCTATACATCGGGACCTCCAGGTAAGCGGCGGCGGCCCGCGCTGTTGCCATGGAAACTGCCAACAAAGCATTTGCGCCAAGCTTCGATTTTGTCGGCGTGCCGTCGAGGCTGATCAAAGCGCTATCGATTTCTGCCTGATCCAGCGCATCCATGCCGTCCATTTCCGGTGCGATAATCTCGTTCACGTTCTGTACGGCTTTGAGGACTCCCTTGCCGCCATAGCGCTTTTTGTCACCGTCGCGCAATTCAACCGCCTCATGTTCACCGGTCGAAGCGCCCGATGGGACTGCAGCCCGGCCAACCTCACCGCCCACCAAAGTCACTTCAGCTTCGATCGTCGGATTTCCACGCGAGTCGAGGATCTCGCGCGCTGTTATAGACTCAATCCAGCTCATCTCTTTAGGCTCCAGGTCAGGAAACTCGGGCAAACCGGTACCACAGCAACCAGGTCATGGAGCAACTTTATCATCGTCAGGAATACTAATCGAACGTGGTCAGGGGACGGGGTTCAAGCCTGCAGCGCGTGCACCTTCATTCGCGGGCTCGGCAATTGGAGTCTGCTCGCCGGCGGGCAATTCCAGTCGCACGGATATTACGCGGCGACGCTCGACGCGATCGACCTCGAAAAGAAAGCCATTGTAATTCACCTTGTCGGCAGGCTTAAGGACATGGCCCGCTTCAGTCATAAGAAAGCCGGCGATCGTCGTATAACTTTCTGATTCCGGCAACGAGAGTTTGAGCCGCCGGTTTAGATCGCGTACAGCCAGACCACCGGCAAGCAGGTATTTGTTCTCACTGATGGCGACAATTTGTTCGTTTACCTCTTCATCATGTTCATCAGAGATGTCGCCGACAATTTCTTCCAGTAAGTCTTCGAGCGTGATGATACCTTCCAGTCCGCCATGTTCGTCGACGACAAAGCCAAAATGCGTTTTGGCCTTTTGCATTTGCCTCAGAACGTCTTCAAGCCGTGCGGTGTCAACTACGTAAAGTGGCGGCTGCAGCACATCCTCAAGCCGGAACTTCTCCGGGTGCAGGAGGTAAGGCATGACGTCCTTGCTGTGGATAAAGCCCACAACGTCGTCGAGCGAATCTTTATAAACCGCCAGACGCGAATAGCCGTGCTCATGAAAAGCGCTGGTGATTTGCTGTAACTCACTGTCGCTCGAGATTGCGGCCATGCCAGTTCGCGGCACCATTGCCTCGCGCACCAGTGTGTCGGAAAACTCAAATACACGATGAATCAAACGGCGCTCTTCAGCTCGAAGGTAGCCACTCTCGCGCGCTACATCGATCAACTGCCGCAACTCTGCTTCGGTATAAACAGCCGCATGATCCAAAGTGGACTTCAGGCCGATAAGGCGGCCGAGCGTCGAGCCGACCGAATTGAAAACCCACAACGGCGCGCGGAAGACGCGCGCAAACAATTCCAGCGGACGGGAAGCGAAGAGTGCAATCCTCTCGGCGCGCTCGAGCGCTACCATCTTGGGCATTAGCTCGCCGAGGACAATGTGCAGGAAAGTTATGGTCGAGAAGGCAATCACGATTGCCATTCCGTGGGCCACGTAGCCGGCGCGACCCTCCGAAGCGATGCGCGAAGCGATTGGTTCGAGTAGCGAAGCGACTGTCGGTTCGCCGATCCACCCCAGTGCCAGCGAGGCGAGGGTGATTCCGAATTGCACTGCGGAGATAAATATCGTCGGGTTATTCAAGAGACGGAGCGCCGATCTGGCATTTTTGCTTCCGGCCGCAGCGCGGGCTTCCAAACGGGCGCGGCGAACAGAAACCAGAGCGAATTCCGAGGCGACGAAGAACGCGTTGGTACCAACGAGAAACGCAATAGCTACCAGTTTTAATAATGAAATCATACGAACAGGCTGGGGGAAACGGCGTTTCGAAGAAAACTGTCGGTGAGATTACTGCCGGTTTCGTCCATTGGTAAACGCATCAGGTACAGGCCGGATTATAGCACGCGGCGAGCTGGCCCAGAACATACGTCGAAAGAGCGCATCCTCGGTGGGTTCTGGCTCACAGCGGTGAGTGTTTCCTTAACGCTTGATCACTACGGAGATGTTGCGCACACGGACTTGCAGAGAACCCTGAAATAAGGACGACACTCAAAAGGGACGTCAAAAGGGACGGCCCGCGCCATCGCAAGCAGGAGTGTCGGATTGGAGAAGTTGTCAGCGGCTGCGCCTAAAAGATCACCCGGCAATTTACGAGGAATGGCCGGGCGCGAATTTTAGTGTCCGGCGGCAGCTCCCGCGGCGCGCGCGCGTGCCGGCCGGCGTTCATGCTTCAGACAAGCGCGACTCAGAGCTTGCTCGACGCGCGGTTCGATGTTGCATTCCGGCTGCCGGCAGACGGCGGCAAGCTCCGAAATCACCAGGTAGCGAGCCCGCTCGAGCATCCGTTGTTCCCGAAATGAAAGCGGCTTCAATTGATTCAGGTAGGTCAGATGCTTAAGCACGTCGGCGGCTTCAAAAATGTCGCCTGTGCGCATCTTTTCAGAGAAGTCTTTAAAGCGGTCCTTCCAATCGTTAGCTGGAAACGAAAAGTCGTCAGCCAACATTTTGAAGAGCATTTCGCATTCACCCGAGGAGATTGGGGAACGCAAACCAACTTCGGTTGCGTTCGAAACCGGTACAAGCACAAGTGAGTTGTTCGCAGCGAGTCGCAGCGTATAGAACGGAAGAAAGGTAGCGCCTATTTGCTTCTGTTCAATCTGCTCGATCGTTCCGATTCCATGGTTAGGATAAACAACCTTCTGGCCGACTTTGAAGCCCACCGCAGCACCTCCGTTGAGTTTGAAAAAATCAGACTGCGCCGCACGCGCGGGTCTGGGGGAAATCCGAGCGACGCAGTAAAGCGCCGGGCCCTGACTGGTAAGTGATTTCGAGTCTAGCAACTCGTCTTGCAAAGCGTCAAGCAATTCAGATCACAAGGCTTCCAGGTGAACATGGGAGCAAACCCTTCCGCGATTCCGACCGTGATGCGTAACTACTAATAACAGCGTGTCAACAAAAGCGTGGCACAACAACTTGAGTATGAAGTAAAGCGTTTGGCTTCATTTTCCTGGTAATAAACTGAATGGCAGGATGTAGTCGACGACATTTTGACAGGGCTTAAGCTCTATCTCCGTTTTGCGTGCTTCAGCCGCACGGCGTATTTCTATGCGTGCATCGGCGGCCTCAGGCGCGCGCAGTGTTGCATCAAGCGGCGGTTCATTTTGCCCGGACAATCGCACTAACGCCCAATAGCGACCAGGTGGCAGGTTGCTTAAAGCGAAAGTTTTGTCTGCCTGCACCGGCGTCGAAAAAAATCGCAACACATCATCGGCGTTTTCTTTGTCGGCCGGAACCAGATACAGGTAAAGCTTAGGAGGGACGATTTCTGCTTCACCCATTTTCAGCGAGCCGCGCAACGAAGCTGCGCCGGCGGCGAGCGTCACACGCAGACCATTGATACGGTCACCAAACTTCAAGGCGATTCCGTTCCGAGCTACGTCATTCTGTCGCGTGGTCGCGGCGCCGCGTAGTGGCGCGCGAGGAATCTCCCGCTCGATAGAACGTAGATACCAGTACTTTGCAAAAAAGCGCGCCTGCAAGCTGAATTGGCCGACCGCCAGATTGCGGAGTAGAAAGTCGCCAGACTTGTCGGGCGACGCCTGGGCGGCTGAAAAGTTTGGGAAGGTCAGTAAATTGTTCGGCGTGCTCTTCTCGCTGCGACGGGCGACTAGCAGAGTTTCCGAAAGTAATGGCTTTCGTTTGTCTTTGCATTCCGCTGCCGTGGAATTTTCCAAAACCACATGTCCAGTCAAAGTAGCCAGCGCTTTCAAAACAACATTGACGCCGGTCACGTCGGCGCCCTTAACGCTGAGGCGCAGCGGCTCGGAAACCATGGCCTCACCCTGGTCGGAAAAGAACTGCGCCGCGAGTTCGTAATCTCCGTCGGCGATTCCATACAAAGAGAAGCCGTTGGTGTATGGTGATTGAAAGCCAACTCCAGCCAACTGAGAAACTCCACTAAACAATTGTACCAATGTGATGTTGACTCTGGTGTTCCCCGGCGCGGGTCCGATTATCATCCCACTAATCGAATGGCCTGGTTCGCCGCGATATCGGATGTCTACTCCGCTCGTCTCCTCACCGGTTCGTACGGCAATCTCCGCCGCCGTATCGCGGGTAGCTGAAGGAGCATAGGTGGGCGAATCGCTTTCGAAAGGATTGTTGGGGTAACCATAGGTTCCCCGCCCGCCCGCCAACACCAGATACGTGCCGGCCGGCAACCCGTAAATTCTGTAGATGCCGCGGTCATCGGTTCTCCGTTCAAGGGGGAAGCGGCCACTAAGAGGTCTGCCATCGGCATCGCGTATACGAATAGCCCTTACGGAGACTTGCGTCAGAGGCTCACCGTTAGGAGCTGTAACAGTACCGGTAATAACTCCGCCCTTAACCAAATTCAGTGATACCGAGTCACCAATCCGGTAAGTCGTGGGCATTACACTCTCGGACTCCCGTGGCGCGGCGATATAAGCCGGGGCGCTTGCCCAGACCGAATACAGAAGTGGACCCAGTCCGGTGACCTGAAAGTTCCCGTTTTCGTCAGTGCTTGTGGTGCGAGGCGGGGAAAGCATCATCGGAGTGTTAACAAAAACCGACGCATGGGCAATCGGCTGCCCCGCTTCGTTAAGGACTCGTCCGGTAATCGAGCCTGCGACCGGGTTCTCGTTATTCTCGTTTTGTTGGGATTGGGCAGAGGAGCTGGGCGCCAAACAACTGATAACGATCAAAATAATGTAGCGGCAAAGACGAAGTTTTTGCTGTTGCAAACTCATGTGAAAAACGAAGCCGGAAGCTCTACGGTTCTAGGCTCGATTTGAGGTCGACGGTTACATCGACATTGATGACTGCTCCTTCCGAGACATTTATTAGTTGTTTAGTGGGCGATGAGCGCCGCCCGGCAGCATTCACGGTCACATAAAGTTCATAATTTCCGGCGGCTAAACCCTCAATCAAGAAACGACCGCGCGCATCAACCCTGTAGGTTCTGTAACCCGACCCTGTATCCTCCAGTTTTCTGATAGAAACGACGAGGTTTGCGCCTTGAGGAAGCGGACCATTTTCCACATTGATCGTTCCGCGAATCGAGCCCGTACTGTAGCTCAAAACGAGCCTCACTCCGGTAACATTTTCGCCGCTTTTGATCTCGATCTGTCGCGGCAGCGCGATACCGTCGCGTTCCAAACGCAGAATGCTGAACGTGGAGAGCAAACTGCGATCTTGTTGGCTTAGATAAAAGTTCGCCGTGCCAGCCGAGATGCCGCTTATGTGAAAGCTTCCGTCCGCGTTGATTGTCGAGTTGCGTCCAAATCCCATGTTCGAGTTTTCACTTCGCACATATACCGATACGCGCAACCGTTCAAGTTTTGACGCCAGACTCTTGTCATTAGTGCCGCCCTCGACCACGACTGTACCAGTGATGCTCGCACCTTTTGTGGTTTGAATGAGAAGGCCCATTACGTCCTGATCGACCACTTCAAACGGCACAGAGTCGGCTATAACTTCGGAGCCGAGTTGCGGCACCAGCATTACGGAATATTTTCCTGGCGTGATGTTTTCCATGCGAAATTCGCCCTGCGTATTCGATACGGCAGCACCGCCAGTTACTGAGTAGCCATCGGTTGCCATTGCTCGCAACGCAAACCGCAATCCTCCAAGGGGTTGGCCTGTTTCACCGTCAATCACTTTTCCGGTCACCGCAAATCCCGGCAGATTGCGTCCGACGGTGATATTGACCCCCGTCACTTCGGTACCTTCGGAAACTTCAACAACCTCGGCATCCTCAAATGCAGTAGCGTTGGGATAAAACGCGCGCTTGTAGGCGACCCTGCCAAACCTCTGGTTCGGGGAACCATCATCAGCCAAGCCCACGGCGATCTTGTACCGGCCCGCGGGTATGCCGTAGAGCCGATAGATTCCACGATCGTCAGTTTGGAATTGGTTTGAAAGGATCGGAGGTTGCCCTCGTTCCCGGGTCTGCAGTTCCGAAAGGATAATGATTCGTTCCTCAATGACGGGTCGCCCATCAGCGTCAGTTACTTTTCCCGTAATCACGCCGCCGCGCATGAGTGAAAAGTCAATGTTGGATACATCTTCACCTTCCGCGAGTATTAACGTCTTGCCGTTCATTCGAGGTCCCGGAGAATTCGGCAGCACGTAGGCAGCCGCTTCCGGCGTAACCTGATAGTTGCCGGCCGGTATGCCTGTAATTCTATAATTCCCTTCCTGATCTGTGGTCGCCTTGAGCATGGGTGCCGGGGGCATCGAAAAAGCCTGACTGTGTATGCCGACGACGATTCCCGGTGCTGCCTTCCCATGAATGGTGACGCGACCTGAGACGATGCTGGTAGCCGCTTTTTTCGGGGCTTTGGTTTGGCTCTCGGCCACCACGGAGAAAACAGCGCAAGCAACGCCGGCAATAAGAAGGAGTGCAAAGCAAGCGAGGCGGCTCATAAGGATATCCTTGCGTAACGATAGCGAGGAACGGAAGGATCATACCGAATCAGGCCTTCATTGTCTCGCTTAAAATGCTTATCCTTGCTCACACTACCCCTGTTTAGTTGTCGCAGCTAAACCATGTTAGGATCGATGCGATAGAGAAGGACAGTTGTGTCTGAGCTCTTAGCGTTCTATCGGCTAGACTGTCTCCTGCAATCTTAGACTCCAGTTCATCATGGCACTTCTGAAGATCACCGACGCAAGCGGACGCCAGTGGGAATACAGCTTTCCTCCTCAGGGTTCATGCACTATCGGTCGTGCGCCCGATAACAGTGTCGTTCTCGACGATCCACGGGCCTCGCGTTATCACGCGCATATCAAACCCACTGACGATGGATCGTTCACGCTGGTAGATGGAGCCATGATCAACGGCGAACTGCGGCGCAGCGCTAATAAAGTGTTCGTCAATGGCGGCCCGCATTATGAATACCAGCTGAACAATGGCGACCGCATAACCATTGGCGCCAGCACCTTGCGGTTTGAACAACGCGCAGAGGAACGCACCACGGACGTGCGCTATGACGATAAGCCTTTGGGCCATACTCAACTGGTCGTCTCGGCCAACGATGTTATGCGCACCGTCCTGCACAAGTCCGCCGAAAGTTTGCCGCCTGCAGCTACAAGCCAATCGCGAGACAAAGTGCTGGACACATTGCAGCGGAAGGCAAACATACTCACTGCCCTTTACGAAATGAGTAAAACGTTAGGATCGGTATTTGACTTGGAAGCGATCTTCGCCAAGGCCACCGACGTTATCTTTCGCTCCACTCCCGCTGACCGGGTTGTCGCGCTCCTGGCTGAAGGTAATGGAACTGAAAATCCTGAAGACGTAAAGTTGAACCCTATTGCCATGCGCGCTCGTGACGAGAGCTTAAACAACCATGCGCGGAAGCTATCCATTGGTCGCACCATAACCCGTAAGGTGATGCGGGATCGAGTGGCCCTACTTTCGCAGGACGCGGCCTCTGACGAAGAGTTTGCCGGCGTTGATTCCATCGTCTCCCAGGGTGTGCGATCGACAATATGCGCTCCGCTCGTCGGTGAGTCGCGGGTACACGGCGCGATTTATGCGGACCGACTTGATCCTTTTGCGGCCTTCAAACCCGACGATCTGGAACTGATTAGTGCCGTGGCCGCGCAGACTGCCATTGCGGTCGAGAATGCACGCGCACACGAACGGTTGGCGCGAGAAGAAGTGGCCCGCGCTAACTACAGCCGGTTCCTCCCGGAGTATGTAGTTAAGCAGATGTTGGAGAACCCCGACTCGTTCAAATTGGGAGGCGTTAACCAAACCATTACGGTGCTCTTCGCAGATATTCGCGGCTTCACGAGGATTTCCGAGCATGCGCCACCGGAAAAAATTGTCGGCTTGCTCAACCGTTATTTTTCGGCGATGACTGATATTATCTTTGCGCACGGCGGAACGTTGGATAAGTATCTCGGCGACGGGTTAATGGCACTCTTCGGTGCGCCTACTGCAACTCCGGAAGACGCTGCGAATGCCTTGAACGCCGCTGTCGCCATGCAACGTCGACTATTGGGAATCAACATGGAATTACGAGAGGAAGGACTGCCGGAAATAGGAGTGGGCATAGGCCTTCACACCGGAGTTGTCACGGTCGGCTATATCGGTTCGGAACGTCGTTCTGAGTACACGGCAATTGGAGATTCGGTGAACACCGCAGCGCGGCTTGAGTCAAATGCCCTGGGCGGCCAGATTTTGATTAGCGACGCCACCGCAAAAGCGGCGCGCAGCCGCTATAAGCTGCACCCGCGCGAACCGATCACAGTCAAGAACCGCGAACAACCAGTTATCCTGTGGGAAGTAGATTGGCAGAAAGCCAGCGGCGCTTTTTAAACGCCGGCGTTGCCAGACGCCTTCCAACGGCCACCCATAGCGACGGACTCCCAAACGCCCAAAAGGATGTGAGACTCGGCAGTTAACTCTCTCGGCCACACAAATCTCTCAGCAAGGCTATCGAAAAGTTGAGCATCCGACTCGACTTCTCCTTTGGGAATACTGCGGGGAATTAGTGAAACTAACAAAGCTAATCAAGCGTCAACTGACAATTGCCCGGGTTTATGGCATTCCGGTCCGCATAGACTATCGCTGGTTCGCCGTTGTAGCGCTGAGTGTTTGGCTGATCGCCAGCAACCTGCAAAACCACGCCATTCAGGTCGGCAATGTTCGCCTGCCGCCTCATGCACGATTAACCTCATGGATCCTGGGTTTGATTACCACGGCCGGGCTCTTCCTTTCGGTATTCGGTCACGAACTCGCGCACGCGCTGATGGCCCGCGCGGAAGGAATCGACATTGAAGAGATCATTCTTCATCCTTTCGGTGGTCTTGCTCGTTTGAAAACTGAGCCTCAGAATCCGCGCGCTGAATTCCGCATCGCCTTTGCCGGTCCCGCCTCGAGTTTTGTGTTCGGTTTGCTCGCCTTTGTCGGCGCCAAAGTCGCAGCCGTAGGAAACTATGAGTCGACGGTAATTGTGTTTTTTCTGATCGCCTCGGGCAATCTGCTGCTGGCCCTGTTCAATCTTTTTCCAGGTTATCCACTCGATGGCGGGCGCGTACTGCGGGCGCTGATTTGGCGTCGCACTGGGAACATCAAAGAGGCAACGCGTAAAGCCGGTATCTGCGGCATCCTGATTGGTGGTGTGCTCGTTCTCTTCGGCGTTTACATTCTAATTTCTCCAAACTGGAAAGCAGCTCAGCCGTACTTCATGGGAGCATGGTCAATCCTGGTAGGACTATTTCTGGTTGATACGGCACTAAAGGTTGTGAAGAGTGCTCATAAAACCAGACTGGTTACGGTGAGCGACGCAATGTCGCCGCCGGTGGCCCTTGAGCCGGAGCTGAGCGTGACGAAATTCGTTGACGACGTTCTCCCACTCCATCGCCAGACAACTTTTCCTGTAGCTGCGAGTGGGCGGCTGCACGGAATTTTGTCGCTCGAGGATCTGAAGTCATTGCCGCGGGAACGCTGGCCAACCACACTTGTGCGAACGGTCATGCGCCCCGTCAGCCCGGGGTTCTTCGTCGAACCATCCACCACGCTCGATTCCGCGCAATCTGTAATGAGGGACAACGGCCTGGGCGCGATCGCTATCGTAAATGCGAGCGGGGAACTGATAGGCTTTCTTCACGGTGGAAACATCAAACGACGCTCAAAGGGCAAGTCTGTTCTGACTCCTTAACTTAGCCCGGCGCTGGATTCTCGAGCGCCGTCTTGCCCGGAAAAACGAGACTATTGAAATCACAGATATCAGGTTCGCAAGCACTGCTGCGTGCCCATTGCCACGTGCCCTTTTTTCCGCGATAATCCAAGCGGAGCTATCCATTTCAGAACTGAAGGAACTCATTGATGCTGGCAGTATTGGGTGCGCTCTTTGCCAATGCAATTATCGCGATTCTGAAGCTCGCAGCGGCGCTGGTCACGGGGTCGTCCGGCATGATGGCTGAGGCGTTACACTCCTTCGCCGATACCACCAATCAGGTGTTTCTGCTGCTTGGCTTGCGCTTTTTCAAAAGGCCCGCTTCAAAGAAGCACCCATTCGGTTATGGGAAAGAACGCTTCTTCTGGTCTTTCATCGCGGCGATATTTATTTTCGGCGTCGGATCGACCTACGCCATTTACGAAGGCGTAGTAAAACTCAATCATCCGCATCCGCCTGAAAATCTAAAGTGGGCTTACCTGGTACTTGGCATTTCGTTTCTTTTGGAAGGGGCATCAATTGCCGTCGCCATTTATCAGGAAAAGAAAGAGGCGCGTGGTGAGGGCTTGACGTTCTTTGCATACATCAGGGAATCGAAAGACCCGACTGCGAAAACCGTGATCTTTGAAGATTCCGCGGCGCTCGTCGGCATTATCATTGCCGGCATCGGCCTTCTTTTGACCGAGCACCAGAGCGGCCCCGGCAGTGGCGCTTACTGGGATGGACTTGCCTCGATCTCGATCGGCGTGGTGCTCGCGATCGTAGCGTTTGTTTTAGCGCGTAGTTCGCGCGGCTTACTCTTAGGCGAGGCGGCTAG
This sequence comes from Pyrinomonadaceae bacterium, assembly GCA_035297925.1. Taxonomy (GTDB): domain Bacteria; phylum Acidobacteriota; class Blastocatellia; order Pyrinomonadales; family Pyrinomonadaceae; genus PSRF01. The sequence goes on from DATGYM010000237.1 coordinate 13,001, forward strand.
CCCGCAAAGCAGGCAAGCAATTAAGCAGGCCATTGAGAGTCATCCGAACGTGATGAAGTTGATGGAACTACTGACAATGCATTTGGCGCCCAAGCAAATTTTGATCAATGCTCACGTCAACCTGCGGGACGATCTCGTCACGGATGATATCGAGCGAACGAATGAAGAGATAGAGCGTCTCATCAGAAAGGCTGAACCGAAAGTTGAAATGATTTTTCTCGAGTCAGCGCGAGACAGCCATAGTACAAAACGGGAAGTTTTTCCTGAACACATCGGCTGAGGCTCTCGAGGATTTCCGTTTCGGTTTGGTGAAACTAAATTGCAGCTTTTGAATCGCAAATCGCAAAGCAAGAAATTCAGATTTAGGGATGTTGTTAATACTGCCATACACGGAGTACCTGGGAAGGCTTAGTGAGCCGCGTAATATCGCGGACATCATTCTTGTCTTCTTGCTTGTGTATGCGGTTTTGAAACTCGTTCGTGGCACGCGCGCCGCTCCCATGGCCGCTGCTATCGGAATGTTCGCCCTCCTCTACTGGCTCGCCGTCAGACAAGACCTGGTAACGCTTGCCTTCATCTTGCGCGGGGCTTTGCTCTACATAGGCGTGGCCATCATCGTTCTGTTTCAAAGCGAAATTCGGCAGGCCCTTATTACTTTCGGCAATCGTTTCCGCATGCCCCTCACCCGCCGGCACCTGGGTCAATTCGGCGAAGGCGTCTACGACGAAATCATTCTTGCGGCGACCTCGCTCGCATCCACGAAGACAGGCGCACTGATCGTCATTGAACGCAATGTTGGGCTGAAGAACATCATCGACGGAGGCGTGAAGCTGGACGCCGAACTCAGCTATGACCTGCTCGTCAGTATTTTCAATCCCGAGTCGCCGCTTCATGATGGCGCAGTCGTAGTTCGTCGTCATCGGGTGGCTGCCGCGTCATGTTTCCTGCCCTTAACTTTGAACCCGCGCCTATCGCGTGACTTGGGCACGCGACATCGCGCCGCCCTTGGCGTTACGGAAGACACCGACGCAGTGGCTGTCGTGGTTTCAGAAGAATCGGGACTGATTTCGATCGTGCAGCGCGGCGAGATCAAGCGCGGCCTCGATGCTCCCAAACTCCGAGCCGCAATATCTGAGGCTTTTGAGATTTCGGCAAAACGCGGAAAAGCGAGACCGCAGGAGAAGCCGGAGGAGCCGGAGGCGGATACAGAAGAAGTGGCTTCAATTTGAAGTGTGTTCAGTGAGTTAGTGTTGGTTTTCATAGTGGCAATCTTATGCCGTTTCAAGACATAGAAGATGCAGAGGCAGCCCCAGCCCCGCGCACTCCAACCGCCGCTGAAAGGTTGTTCCGTAAATTATTTCTGGAAGACTGGGGACTTAAGCTCATCGCGCTGGCGATAACAATCGTTCTGTGGCTTGCAGTTACCGGGCAGAACAAACCTGTAACTTTGCGCGTAACGGGCGTACAGCTTAACTTCCTTCGGCCCGACGGACTGGAAGTCAGCAATGATCCGCCGGCCACAATTGATGTAGTCTTCACCGGAAGCAAAGATAAGCTTGATCGAATTGAACCGCGCGAACTAATCGCCAACGTCGATTTGAGCGACCAGAAAGCGGGGGAACGCGTCGTAAGGTTGACGCTGGACCGAGTGAAAATGGATTTGCAGGAAGATGTAAAAATCCAGGGCTTTCATCCTGCGGCCATCCCCATCCGTCTGGAGCCCGTCGTTGAGACCGCCCTGGAGGTCGAAGTCAGATTCGCAGGCAGGCTGGCCGACGGCTATGAAGTTGGAAACATCAGTGTGAGTCCTGCAAAAGTGCGGTTGCGTGGACCAGCCGATCGCATTGGCGCTTTGCGCAAGGTGGTTACTGAGACAGTTTCATTGGACGGCAGAAAAGAAAGCTTTAATGTTTCCCACATCGAGGTTAACATTCCTGACCCCAAGATAGACATAATCGATCCGCCAGTGGATATTCACGTCGACGTCGTGGAAAAGAAACCCGGAGACGTTAATCTTAGATTCGCCGGCACCGATGAGTCGCCGCTGTTAGCCAGTCTCAACACGGTTCATCATCCTTCGTTTTGATCTTCGATTCTCAAATCCTTGATGCAAAAACTATTTGGTACGGATGGCATTCGTGGTGAGGCCGGAATCTTTCCGCTTGACGCTGTCACGATAAAGACTGTAGGGACGTCCCTGGCGCAACGGCTTACAGAGAAATTGGGTCGTGCGCCTCTGATTTTGATCGGCAGAGATACGCGGGAATCAAGTGGATGGGTGGAACAGGCGTTAATTGCCGGCTTGACGATATTCGGCGCAACCGCTAAATCGGCCGGCGTAATCACTACTCCCGGAGTGGCCTATCTTGCTCGCACGCTTCCGGCCGACGCGGGCGTCGTCATTAGCGCCTCGCACAATGCTTACCGGGACAATGGTATAAAAATTTTTGCGCCTTCCGGCCGTAAGCTTGATGAAGATACCGAGCGCCTAATCGAGAATGATGTTTTTGCTGGACGCGAGCCGATAAGCGCGGAGGACGGCGCTGACTCCTTCACTACAGCTAATAGTCATGCTGACGAAGCCGAGCTCCGATCTAATTACCTGGGTTTCCTAACTAATGAAATTGGCCGTGGCCTGAGTCTGCGCGGCTTTCGTCTCGTCCTTGACTGCGCAAATGGAGCGGCTTCGAATCTGGGACCTGAGCTGTTCGAAAGACTGGGCGCCACCGTCACTACAATTAACAACCGACCCGATGGTCGCAACATCAACTTAAACTGCGGATCGCTTCACACTGAGGCGTTGCAGAGTGAGGTTGTTAATGACGGCTCCAACCTTGGCGTAGCATACGATGGTGATGCAGATCGAGCCTTATTCATCGATGCGAAAGGCAACCTGGTAAATGGCGATGGCAGCCTATGGGTGTTGGCGAGGTATATGCGCGCCCACGGGGAATTGGCTCACGAAACGGTCGTGGCAACGGTGATGTCCAATATTGGTCTGGAAGTCGCTTTTCAAGCCGAAGGGATACGACTGGTTCGAACGGATGTAGGCGACAAGTATGTGCTGGATGAGTTATTGCGCCTCGGTGCCAGCTTAGGTGGCGAACAATCGGGTCACATAATTTTTCCGCGCTCAAGCCTTGCCGGCGATGGCTTAATAACAACGCTGAACATGCTTCGGGCTATGACGGAAACCGGAAAAGAGCTTCACGAACTGACACGGGGATTTGCATCGTTCCCCCAAATTCTCATCAATGTCACCGTAAGATCTAAACCAGCGTTCAATGACGTGGAGGAAATTCGGGAGACTGCTCGGCAAATAGAGGACGACCTTGGGTCAGAGGGTCGGTTACTACTGCGTTATTCCGGAACGGAGCCTCTGGCACGAGTAATGATCGAGGGCAAGAAACAGGAGGAGATAGAAAAGCAAGCAACCTTGCTGGCAGGCGTGATTCAAAAAACAATAGGGGTTTAGAACAGTTGGTGTGGTGAAAATTTTACGCTTCAGTTTGAAATAATTGCTCGATCTCTTTGTCGGTAGCTTCATCAATTTCGCGCTCGATTTGAGCCCACTGCAGGCAACGACAATGAACTCCGATACCTCGTAATTCTCAATGAAAAGTGCCTTGCACGGCACGCGCGTTGCGATGTATATTGTGGGGCAAGAAGAGACGGTTGGTGAATCCTCCGTCTCAAGTGGTTGCTGGGGTGAGGACAGTGACCACAAATATGGATGGGCGCGACGTACTCCCACGTTTGTCGCGCCCATTCGCTTTTTTATCTCTTACATGCACTCCTAATCAGTTGTTCCGATCATTCAAAGAGCAGTTCTCATAATCACAAGGTTGCGCGCCTCCTAAAACTACCATAGTCTCAGCGCGCAGTAGCGGTTCCATCTCGCTGGTCCTATGAAAGGAGGCGTTGGAAATTGCCGCGTCTACAAGTTCGAACAAAAGCGCGAAGCCAGCAATATGAGATAAGAATAGGTAGTGGCCTGCTTCAAGCGGTCGGTGGTCTGTGCCGCGAGCGTCTTGGCGCCGACGCGCGTCGGGTTGTGCTTATTTCCGATAGAAAAGTTTTCTCGCTTTATGGCACAGCCATCATAAAGGGCCTACGGGCTGTCGGGTTTGCGGTTTCACAGTGCTCGTTGCCCGAAGGGGAGCGTTATAAGTCGATCAGAACCCTGGAAAAAACGCTGCATTTTCTTAATGAAATCGGAATTGAGCGCAGCGACGCAGTGATTGCATTAGGCGGGGGCGTAGTAGGTGATGTGGCCGGCTTTGCTGCCGCTGTCTATTTGCGCGGCGTTAGATTTATCCAAATACCAACTACTTTGCTTGCGCAGATCGACTCCTCTGTCGGCGGCAAGACTGGCGTAAATTTACCCGCCGGAAAGAATCTTGTCGGAGCTTTCCATCAACCCAGCTTAGTCGTGGTTGACGTTGAAACTTTGAACAGTTTGCCAGCGCGGGAGCTCGTTGCTGGTTGGTGTGAATGTGTGAAACAAGGCGCGGTAAGCGGGAGAGAATTGCTTGACAAGACGACCGGCTTTCTCGAAGTGATTGGGAAGAGGGCTCCTCTAATTTCACCGCGCTTGGAGCGCTTGATTGCTTCTCACTGTGCGTTCAAAGCATCGATCGTGGCTGACGATGAGCGGGAAAACGTTACTCGCGCCGATTCTCATTCACGACGAATTCTGAACTTCGGTCACACCGTTGCCCACGCTCTTGAATCGGTCACCCACTACCGGCGATTCCGTCATGGCGAAGCTGTCGGGCATGGAATGCTCGTAGCTGGCGAACTGTCGAAAAATTTAGGCCTACTCCACCAAACGGAGTTAGAATTACTGAACAAGGCGGTTCGCCTTTGTGGCCCACTGCCGGCGGTCACGGACCTGGACGATAGCATGATCGCGGGCGCGATTGCCCAGGACAAAAAGCGAGTCGCAGGCCATGTAAAATGGGTTCTTCTCGAGCGCATCGGTACCCCGCGGATCATCGACGGCAGTGAGATCAGTTCGACCCTGCTACGGAAATCGGTGCGGGCGGTTTTCCAGAAGAGAAATTCCAGACATTGAGAAACTTGACGATGAATACGAATTTGCGAAACTCTGAACAGGGCGGTACGCGTCTAAAGTTTCTGCTTGTAGTGACGATTATTGCGGTCGTGGCTTATGCAGGATACCAGTTCATCCCTGTTGCTTATAATGCCTATCAACTCAGGGATCTGATGCAGCACGAAGTCGACACTGCCGTGGCCCTGGGCAAACCAACTTCATGGATCACCGAGCAACTGGTCAAGAGTTCAGCTGAGTATGGCATCCCTCCTAATGCGGTCATCACGCCCCAGCAGCAGGACGATCGAATGGAAGTCCGGGTTCAGTTCTCCCAGCCCATTGAATTTCCCGGTTTTGTTTATACCTACGAATTCGATCACACTGCGAAGAGCGCAACCTTCCTGTCGGTTAAGTGAATAAGCTGGATACCAACAGTTGGGGAAAGTTTCCCTCTTTGGTTTCAAAATGAAAGAGAACTCTAGCGTTGGGTGTTTTCGAGAAAAGCTTTCAACTTGCGGGAACGCGACGGATGACGCAGTTTGCGCAGCGCCTTAGCCTCGATTTGCCGGATCCTCTCGCGCGTGACCGCGAAATGCTGACCCACCTCCTCCAACGTATGCTCTGATCCGGTAATCCCTAAGCCAAAGCGCATCTTGATTACTTTTTCCTCGCGCGGGGTTAGGGTAGCGAGGACCTCATCGGTGATCTCACGTAAGTTGGAAGCGACGACTGCGTCGGCCGGATTCAGAATCGATTTGTCTTCGATGAAGTCGCCGAGATGTGAGTCCTCTTCCTCACCAATCGGGGTTTCGAGCGAAATTGGTTCCTGAGCAATCTTGAGGACCTTGCGCACCTTCGACACCGGAATGTCCATCTTTCTGGCAATCTCTTCACTGGTGGGTTCGCGCCCAAGTTCCTGTACCAGAGAGCGGGAGGTTCTAATCAGCTTGTTGATTGTCTCGATCATGTGCACCGGAATGCGAATCGTCCGCGCCTGATCGGCGATAGCGCGCGTAATCGCCTGGCGGATCCACCAGGTTGCATAGGTCGAAAACTTATAGCCCCGCCTCCATTCAAATTTGTCCACCGCCTTCATTAAGCCGATGTTGCCTTCCTGAATCAAATCCAGAAATTGGAGACCGCGATTTGTATACTTCTTGGCAATGGAAACAACCAGACGAAGGTTAGCCTCGACCAACTCACGCTTGGCCTGCCCGGTCTGCTGCTCTCCGATTATGATTGCCTGCAACGATCGTTTGATCTCGATCGGACTAATATTATGGTCAACTTCGATTTGCAGCAGCCGCTTTTTCGCGGCCGAGATGCGCCGCTTAAACTCTTTTTGGTCGTCAACTTTCAGGCGCTTGCGATTTAGTTTCTCGGTGAGGTTATCGATTTCCCGTTCAGCGTCGCGTACCTCCTTTTGCACGGCCCTGATGGAATTAATCAAACGTTGACGGGCACGTTCGGTTACATTCAAACGACCGATCTCCTGCGCTATTTCCAGCCTCAGCCGCGCAACTTTTCTTCGCAGGCGCGTTAGTTTCCGGCTCTTTTTGCCTCGCGCGGTTTTCTGTTCTTCCCGAAGCTTTTCCCATTCTTTCAAGCCCTGCTTGAACAGCTTGCGGATATTATCCATCCCCTCGATCGTCCACGCTTTGTATTCGTCAGCCTTGTCTTTATCTTCGTCGCCGGTCAGCTCTGCCTGTTCGGCAAAGACGACGATTTCCCGGATACTTATCCTGCCTGCCTCGAGGTCTTCGCCGATTTTCAGCAGCTCCTTAACGGCAATCGGCGAGCGAGCAATGGCCTTTTGAGTTTTGAGTTGCCCCCGCTCGATTCGTTTGGCAATTGCCACTTCACCTTCGCGCGTGAGCAGAGGTACAACGCCCATCTCGCGCAGATATAAACGGACGGGATCGTTCGTTTTCTCCAGGGCGCCGGCGGAAAGATCGAGCTCAACATCTTCGTCAGTCTCTTCTTCGTCGACGGCAACTGCTGCGGCCTGCTCGAGTAGACGCTCGTCTGCATCACCAACGGGGATATTTGAGCCTTCGAGTTTCTGCAGCACATCCTCAATGTCGTCCGGAGAAACGACATTGTCGGGTAATTCGCGATTTAGATCGTCGAATGTGAGATATTTTTTATCGCCGCCCAACTCGAGCAGCCTTTCCATTACATCGTCACGATCTTTGTCTTCGATAGTCAAAGCCAACCTCGCCTTACTACACCAATTATTCAGAGCTCACCATTGCAGGCCCAAACAAGCTATTTATCTCGTTTCGCATGTCGTTCTTCCACCGATACGGCCACTGATTTCGGTCAACACTTCGTCAGAGCAAAGGAGCTGTGAAGATCTTCCGGCGTTCCGGGGGCTAGGCGTTCTCGGCCTGAGCGATTTGACTCTGCGGCTCAAAAGCTTTTCGCAATTTGTCGAGGCCCACATATTCGGCGGTCAGACGACTCAGTTTGGCTTCATCGCTCGTCCGCTCTGCTTCGCCGATTTCGGCCTGCAATTCTAAGATCCGGCGATTGATATTCATCAAGCGCAGCGCGTCCAGGCATCTCTCAGCCTTGAGTTGTAGAGCATCGTGCTGCTCGTCTTCGCTGTTATCCGACTGAGTCATTAGGAGCATGGGCAGGAGTTCGAATGCTGCGTCGCTTTCGTCGACTCGCTCGCTCAACCGACTGAAGTCGAGATCTGCCCCCTCCTTTTCAAGGTCTACGATGGCGTTGAAAATCGATGCCGTCGGCAAATCCGCGTAATCGGCAAGCTCTAGTTTTGGCAAAATGTTTCGTCTTACTGTTTCGTCAGCCAGGAGAAGTTCCAGGAGCTGGATCTCGGCGACGGTGGGTTTTGCCTTTGTGCGCCTCACTGTTTGTGGCGTGGTCGGTTGTCCCACACGAACAGCTTCAAATCCCTGGCGGATTGACTGCCACAATTCTCTCTTTAGCGTGACATCACGGATTCGCAATGAATCCATTGCGATATCAAAGTATTCGCGCTTTTGCAGACGACTGCGCACAGCACGGATATAAGGGAGCACTTCATCAATCGCGGCTTCCTTGTCGACCGGATTGCTGAGTTTGCGATCCCGTACAGCCTGATCGATTACGAATTGTATGTGGGGTTGCGCCTCGCCACGTTGCCGCTGGTACTCGTTAACGCCAAATTTTCTGATGAACTCATCCGGATCGGAATCGTCCGGGAGCACCAGAATTTTCACTTCCAATTCTTCCGCTAGCAGAATCTCAATAGCCTTCTTCGCAGCCTGGACTCCTGCGTTGTCGCCATCATAATTGACCACAACTTTGCGGGCAAACCGGCTCACCAAGCGCGCCTGCTCGGGCGTGAGAGCTGTTCCTAAACTCGCAACTATGTTGCGAATCCCAAACTGATAAGGAACGATTAAATCCAAAAATCCTTCCACCAGAATGACAAACCCGGCGCGTCGAATTTCGTCGCGCGTCAGGTTAAGGCCAAACAAATTGCGACCCTTTACATATGCTGCGGTCTCGGGGGAATTTATGTACTTCGCATCCTCGTTGCGCAGCGTGCGGCCGCCGAACGCTATCGGCTTGCCCTGAATGTCCAGCACAGGAAATACTAAGCGGCCTCTGAATCGATCGTAAGTGCGACCGCCTTCCTCTTTTTTGACAACCAACCCGCTGCGATCTATTTGTTCCTGGCTGGCGCCCTTTTGTCTCAGGTAAATTGAAAGCGCATCCCAACTATCGGGCGCATAACCAAGCCGGAATGTCTTGCGCGTTTCATCTGTAATTTCGCGGCGACTGAGATAGTCGCGCGCAATACGCGCCTCCCCACTCGACTCGAGCTGTTGCTCCCACCATTCCAGGGCCCACCTATTGAGTTCAATTACTTCGTCTGCCTGATGACGCTTCGCTTCAAAACGGCTGTCGTCGATCAACTTCGGCAATGGGACCCCTGATTTTTCCGCCACCAGCTTGATCGCTTCAGGAAAAGAGACACGTTCTATCTCCATAACGAAATTGAAAACCGATCCGCCCTTGTGACAACCGAAACAGTAAAAAATCTCTTTGACAGGACTAACCGAAAACGATGGCGTCTTCTCCTTGTGGAAGGGGCAACAGGCCATCCAGTTTGCCCCCTTTTTCTTTAGCTGCACGTAATCCTGCACTACGCGAACGATGTCAGCCTGTCTTTTGAGATCGTCTATGAATGTTTGTGGATAGCGCATCGGCGATTTTGCTATTGCCTTAATTCTACAACGGTCGCTCCTGCCCCGCCCTGATCCTGGGCCGCGGCGGCGAAGCGCGCGACGTGCGGATGATCCGACAACAATTCTGCGATCGCGCGGCGCAACGCCCCTGTTCCGTGTCCGTGAACAATGCGAACCTTACCTAAACTTGCCAACGAGGCTTCATCGAGAAATTTGTCGACTGCCTCGACCGCTTCATCTGTTGTCTGTCCGATTACGTTTAACTCCGTGCGCGCATTCCCCCGTGTTTCCTTTAGCTGTACTTCGGTGCCGCGATGTGCCTGTAGGCTCGCAAACTTTCCGGTTCTTGATTTCACACCGGCAGCCGGCTCCACCAGTTCGAGATTCTCCAGCTTCTCCCGAAAACGCAGAGACTTCACACGTACTTCGGCTTCGTCGCCTTTGAGACTGTCCACAATTCCAACCGAACCAAAAGAGCGAAGCTTAACGGTATCGCCTACCACGAGCTCTCGGATTTCGGCCGGGGTATATTCATCCGCTTCAGCACGCCCAATCTCGACTTCCTTCTCTTTCTTAACGACCTGCCCGTCACGCATCACACGGACACCCCGACCACTGGTGCTCGCGAGCGCAGGAACGATCGACTCCCTCTTGTTTCCGGCGCTTGCCGCACGTTGGGCCTCGCGTTTAATTTCGGCTACGCGACGTTGTGCTTCACGTTCGACCTTCAAGCGCTCGGATCGATCCTGGATAGTGGCTATCAACTCGCGTGAACGTGCTTCAAATTCACTGACCGTCTTTGCCAGCGCACTTTGAAACACCGCTTGCCGCTCGCGTTCCTGACGTTCAGCTTTCTTGTCGAGAGACGCAAACTTTTCTGCCACTGCGGCGCGCTCCTCGTCCAGGGCCGCGCGCAGCGTTTGCGCCTCCTCCGCTTCAGTTTTAATCCTTCGCAGGTACTCCGAGGCCTGTCGCGAAGAGTCCTTGACCGACGCTAGTGCTCCATCGATCACCTTCGTAGGAATACCGAAACGCCGCGCGATTTCGAGCCCGGACGATGAGCCAGCGACGCCAACAATTAAACGGTAGGTTGGCTGCAATGTTTTTTCATTAAACTCCACGCTTGCATTGAGAACGCCGGGTTCATTTGCTGCATACATTTTCAAGCCGCTGTAATGCGTTGAAGCCATTACTTGCGCGCCACAAGCTTTCCGGAAATGATCGACGACCGCTACACCCAACGCTGATCCCTCTTCGGGATCGGTTCCGGTTCCAACCTCATCAAGGAGTGCCAAGGCGGGTGCCTGGCAGAGCTCGATCATGCGCGAGATATTTCTGATGTGCGACGTGAAGGTGGAGAGGTTTGCTGCCAATGATTGATGATCACCGATGTCCGCGAGTACACAAGCATAAAAAGGAATCCTCGCCTGGCGAGCGGGAACTGATACACCTGACAGCGCCATCAGCGAAAGCAGTCCCGCCGTCTTGAGAACAACCGTTTTGCCTCCAGCGTTCGCACCGGAAATCACCATCGCGTTGTTTTGGTCGTCGAGCGAAAACGAAACGGGCACAACTCCACTACCGGATGCGCGGAGGTTTTCTTCGAGCAGGGGATGGCGCGCGTCGATGAGTTCGAAATGTGAAGTTGCGCGGGCCTGAGCCTGTCGTCCTGAATCGCCCGCTATAGTCTCGGTTTCAGCAATCTCCGGGATCACACAATTGAAATTTTGATGAAAGGCCGCTTTGGCGTTGATGAAATCGAGTTCGGAAACCGCCTCAGCAGCCCACTCCAGCGCCGGCGCCTGCATGCGTATCTCTTCGGTCAAGCCAAAAAGAATTGTGAAAATTTCGCGAGCCTCCGCTTCATGCAACGCCTGCAACTCATTATTGGCGTCAATTGTTTCCAATGGCTCTATGAACGCGGTCGCGCCGGAAGAGGAGTAACCGTGGGCGACACCGTTGACGCGACCGCGGTGATCTGATTTGACGGGAATCACAAATCGATCGTTGCGGATTGTTACCAACTCATCCTGAATTGCTTCTCCGGATTTACGCATCAGGCTTTCAAGTGTGCGAGTGATGCGCGAACGTAAAGCAGTGATGTCGTGGCGTATGCGTGCCAGTTCCGGACTGGCGCGATCATCCAGCTCGCCGTTGGGCAAAATTTTATTTGCAATGCGAGCACTTAGCCGCGTTAACTCAAGCGGCAACTGGCTGACAAGACTCCAAAGCACCGGAGCATTGTCACGTTCTGCCAGGATCGATGCCCGCGCCGCCATAACGCGATCGCACAACGCCTTGACCTCGAGCATTGCCTGTGGCTCAAGGGTCGCGTTTTCAACCCGCAGCAGCGACAGCTGCCCCGCGGGATCGCCGAGCTCGCCAAACGTCCAGGCGACTCCTCGCCGTCGCAAACTTACACACTCGGCGACAGCGTTCAGATCCTTTGTCAACCTCGCAATATCTTCCAGGGGCTCAAGCGCATTTACGCGTGCTTGTCCCATTGGGGTTTGCGCGCCGCGCTGAATCAACGCGCGCAACTCGTCATATTCAAGGATTTGGAAAGCCTGGTCGTTCATCATTGACCGAAGGAGTGATGAGCGCTGAGCAATGAGCAAAAGCAGGACGACTCGACGCGAAAGTTCACAACTCGTTAAGTAAATTTTTCAATTCGATTCTAACACTCAGACGGACGTACGAGCACGGCAGGCCGTGATCGTACAGAACTTATCTCGCTAAAAACTTCGTCGTCGTCGCTCGCGACCATGTATTGCGGCGGGGAAGAGTTCCTTGAGGTTTAAAACGATTATGTTTCCCCCGTTACAGCGCAAAAGACGATGAACGAAGGCTGGCGCAGTTTCCGCATGCTCGACAAAATCCCCCGCAGCGGGGACGAGCGTGTTGCTTACATCGTCGACTGCCAGGGCAAGTTGCTCATCGCCGCGCAAGGCGATGATATGTCTCCCGGAATTCTCGTCACCCTGAATTGCGGAGCTCTCCTGACCTGTTATCAGCGCCAGATCTAAAACGGTCAATAATCGGCCTTGAATACTGACAACACCCAGCACTGACTGAGGAGAGTGTGGCAGCGGAGTCGGCTGCTGCCACGGCGCGATGGCGGCGATCTCGTCGGCGAAAATCGCAAACTGGTATGCGCCGGCGCGCAGAAGTTGCAACGTGCGAACTCTTTCAGGAACCGGCTCGAAGTATTTTTCCTGGTTATGGGTTGTGTCCTTCATCGTTTGAGCAGGGCGGCTCAGGAATCGGTCGATTATTTTAACCTAGTCGCAACATCCCTACTAACAGCTCATGCCGGCGCTTTTTCGTTCCGGGTCGCTATCGCCCCGCGCTTCGATTAGCGTTGTGGCGATTCGGTAGTGACCTGATTTGCCTTTTTCTCTGCGTAACCTCTGCGTGCCTTGCGTCCGCGGTGGTGTTTTGAGCGGTTATTCACCGCAAGGTCGCTGAGACTGCGCACAGAAGAACTGAAATTAGGACTCAACTGAGTTGCGCCGCTATCTGGTGACTTTCGGTTTGCGCGGCTAGAATGGAGTGCGATTACCAAACATAGACAGGCGGAGATACCATCCGCATGTGGATCGAATACTGGCCGTGGGAAAGGGCAGACAACCAATGGATGATTTTGATCGATACAGGGAGCAGATGAACGAAAAGCTGCTCGGCAGCAATCATCTCGGCATCAAACGCTTTTTCGCTCTCGACACCCAGGCCTATGAAGACGGCGCGCTCGACAAGCGCACGAAGGAACTGCTTGGTTTAGTTGCTTCAACGGTGCTGCGCTGTGACGATTGCATCACTTATCACATCAAACAAAGCGTTACGGCAGGCGTTACGCGGGCTGAGTTTCTGGACGCGTTCAACGTGGCTCTGGTGGTCGGCGGCTCAATAACAATTCCCCATCTTCGCCGCGCGATCGACCGCCTTGACAAGGTTTTGGCAGGGGAAAACGATGAGGCTACGCCGCATAAGCATGCCTGACCTCGCGTCCAATGTCGTCACTGCAATCCAGCAGCGATTCAGCTTCGTATCTCCACTGTCGTGAAAGCTAAACAGCGCACAACTGGTCTGCTCAGAATCGCCGGGATAATTGTTCCCGCGATCATTCTCGTCATGCTGTTCGGGAGCTCATCTGACTCCAAATCAATAAAGGATTTCGCCATGTCTGCTCAGGAAACACCGCACGTGCGCGCGCCGGAATTAACCGGCGGTCGCGGGTGGCTTAACACCGATCAACCACTCACAATCGCTGCCCTTAAAGGTAAGGTGGTGCTTCTCGATTTCTGGACTTACGGCTGCATTAACTGCATTCATATCATTCCGGACCTTAAACGGCTCGAACATAAGTATGCGAATCAACTCGTCGTTATCGGCGTACATTCGGCCAAGTTTGAAAACGAAAAGGACACCGAAAACATTCGCCGCATCATCCTGCGCTATGAATTGGAGCACCCGGTTTACAACGACGCGGATTATAAGGTCTGGCAAAGTTACGGCGTTCGGGCCTGGCCCACGCAGGTTCTCATCGACCCCGCGGGTTATGTTATCGGCGCAGTGTCCGGCGAAGGAAATTATGAATTAATCGATCAGGTAATCGCCAAGGTCGTCGCTGAATTTCGCAAGCGTGGCGAATTGAATGAGACACCACTCCGGTTGACGCTTGAGCGCGCGAAAGTTGGTGATCTACCACTGGCTTTCCCGGGAAAAATTCTGGCCGACGCGAAAGGTGATCGGCTGTTCATTGCAGACTCAAATCATAACCGCCTCGTGGTAACGAAATTAGACGGCGCGTTAATCGAAACAATCGGCACCGGCGCGGTGGGAGCGACGGACGGCGGTTTTGATCGGGCCACCTTTTATCGGCCTCAGGGCCTCGCGCTGGATGGAGATAATCTCTACGTTGCAGACACCGAAAACCACTTGCTGCGGCGCGTCGATCTCAAGAACCGCACAGTGCAGACGATTGCAGGCACCGGACAACAGGCGCGCGAGTATTTCCGCCAGGGGCCGGGGCGCACAATCGAACTCAGCTCGCCCTGGGACCTGCACATCGTTGGTCGCCAGCTATATATCACGATGGCCGGTACGCATCAGATTTGGAAAATGGATCTGGAGAAGCAGGAGGTCTCTACCTTCGCGGGTTCAGGTCGCGAAGCACGAGCGGACGGGCCGTTGCTCGAGGCGGGATTTGCGCAGCCCTCCGGCATCACGGGCGATGGCAACATGCTTTATATCGCTGACAGCGAGGCAAACATCATTCGAGCAATTGATATAACAAGCGGAGAGGTCAACACTCTGGTTGGCGGTGATCTGTTCGACTTCGGCGATATTGATGGCACCGGCGACGACGTGCGATTGCAGCATCCACTGGGCGTAGTCGCACTGGGCGGAAAAATACTTATCGCCGACACCTACAATCACAAAATCAAGGAACTTGATCCCAAAGAACGCGCGGTCAGGACATTGCTGGGAACAGGTAAGCCGGGACAGATGGATGGGCCTCTTCCCTCATTCTATGAGCCGGGCGGACTGAGCGTGGCCGACGGCAAACTCTATGTCGCGGATACGAACAACCACGCCGTTCGCATAGTTGATTTGAAAACAAAGCGGACTTCAACTCTCAATATCAAGGGGTTGCAGCCTCCCGCGACAAGTGCCGACGCTGGCGCCGATACGGCGGAGAGTGGACCAAACGCAGAAGAGATCAAACTCACGCCGCAAACGTTGCATGCCGGAAGTAGCGCAGTACTGATCGCTCAAGTGCAGTTGCCTGCCGGTTATCATCTGAACCCGGCAGCGCCCCAGCGATACCGAGCTTCAGTCACAAGTGGTCTTAAACAAATCGGGCTGGAATCAGAAACAGAGACTGGGTCTATTGGACACGACAAGGCGGTCAGCCGCTCTTTTAAAAATCTGTCATTGCCATTGCGCATTCCTATTCGCACTTTCGAAGTCGGAGCAGCGGAAATTCGTGTGCAGCTTACGCTCTTTTATTGCCGCGAAGACAACACCGGGACCTGCCGGATAAAAACCCTCGTGTGGCGCGTGCCGTTGGAAGTTAAATCCGACGGCGCCGGGACTGAAATCAAACTCCCGGCCACGCTGACAGCCGAATAACATCCCCCCATCGCCTCACTTGCCCGTCCAGCAGGAGGCGAGTACCATCGCTTTTCCCCCAAATTCGATTCGAGGAGTAAATGACGTGGCTAACCAATCTGGAGCAAAAGCCGTGACGGACAAACCATTTCTTACCGATATCAAAACCTTGCGCGAGCGCGCCCGCAAACATATCGAGCAGGGTGCCATTACTGAAGGCTACCGGGCCGATCGCGACACCGTCGTCAAACTTTTGAATGAAGCGTTGGCGACCGAGCTGATCTGCGTGTTGCGTTACAAGCGGCATTATTTCATGGCTACAGGCATCAACGCCGAAAGCGTGGCAGCGGAGTTTTTGCAGCACGCCAATGAAGAACAAGGTCATGCCGATCTGATCGCGCAACGCATCGTGCAACTGGGTGGGGAACCAAACTTTAGTCCTGAAGGCCTGTCGACTCGCAGTCATGCGGAATACGTCGAGGGCGATACACTGATGGACATGATCAAGGAAGATCTGGTCGCCGAACGCATCGCTATCGATAGTTATCGCGAGATGATCAATTATGTGAATACCGACGATCCCACGACGCGTCGTATGTTGGAAGGTATTCTGGCGATGGAAGAAGAACACGCAGATGACCTTGTCAGCCTGCTTGAAACAATGTCGCGCTAGGCTTGCAGCCAGGAGCTAGTGCAGATTTTCGTTCACGTCAGGCTTCAGCCAACTGAGCAGAAGCGTTTGGGGAGCTCAAACCGCTTGAACGTTTCCGCGTGAACCTTTGAATTAACAATTACCTTTCGAGACTTGAGCGTGGTGCTTTGGATATGAAGCATCACGCTTGTTAGTGTAAAGCGCCTTGCTTAACAACTTACGCAACGATAAGAATGAGGCCGACAACGCGGGCCGTCCCAGTATGTGCCGTAGTTGCGGCGCGATCGTTGGCGCCGGCCAACAACAGTGCGCGGTTTGCGGCACTAGTGTGTCTGGACCCACCGACAGCAGCCAACGAACCATTGCCGACCACGAAACGATGCGCTTTGCGCGCGCTGTCTTGAACCGCCCTTACAAGTTCACCATCACTCTGCTGGTTGCCAACGTTTTCGTTTTCATATTGATGTGGCAGATAAGCGGTCTGCCTTTCAGCATGTTGACACCTCTGCCGAACGAAGTGCTGCTGGCCTTTGGCGCGAAGCAAAACTACTACATACAGGTTCTGCATCAGTGGTGGCGGTTCGTTACCCCGATGTTTCTTCATGTAAACCTGCTGCATCTGATCGTAAACATGTACAGCCTCTGGATTGTCGGTCCCTATGTCGAGAAGCTTTATGGTTCAGCAAAATTCGTAGTGTTTTGGGTACTGACGGGAGTGGCGGGCGTACTCGCCAGTTATCTAACGGTCAGGCCCGGCATGGCAGTAGGTCCGCTGGCACGCTTCATTTTCAAAGTCGGCGACGTTCCCTCAGCGGGCGCATCGGGCGCATTATTTGGGCTGGTTGGCGTGCTCTTCGTTTTTGGTATCAAGTTTCGTCATGAGTTGCCGGAAGGATTTAAACGCGCCTTCGGCACCGGCCTGCTGCCGATGATCTTCTTGAACTTGTTCATCGGCTATGTGGGCCGCGGCTTTATCGATAATGCCGCGCACCTTGGTGGACTGCTTTCCGGCGCCGTGCTGTCGCTGGTCGTTGACTACCGCCGGCCGGGCGAGCGCTCAGGTATTGCCATCACCTGGCGCATACTACAGGGGATCGCGATTCTTCTGGTGGCGATAAGTTTTGTCCAGGTTGTAAGACATCTTCGAGACCCAGTACCCGGAGCACTCCTGGCGCAAGCAGCACAACCCGCCGAACCAGAGAATCCGGCGTACCTTTATTATGCCAAGGCGATGAACGACGCACAGGAAGCTTTTGTTGTAGCAGTGCACGACAAAAACATAAGCAACATCGACAGTGCGGTTAAGAACCTCGACGCGGCGCCTAGTCTCGATCAAAAAGCTGACGAACTGCGCGAACGACTCAAGGCGCTGCTGCTACAGGCAAAATCGGCTCAACTAGCTGCGTTGCCGGTGGCATCGCCTGACAAGAACAAAGGGGCGCCGCCGAATCAAATCACTGAACAGTTCCTTGCCTGGAAGAAAGAGTACAATCTATGGCTAAAAACCGGCGCGCGAAGCCATAGCGGATTGAACGAATTGATTCAGTCAGAGCCGCAGAAATAGGAAAGACGTTCCCTGAGTGTGGAGCGGCTCAGGTTTGCGCTGCAATTTAATAAGCAATTTCTCAATTCAACAGGAGAATCAGACGAGATGGGAATCAAAAAGGTCGGTGTATTGGGTTGTGGGCTGATGGGATCCGGTATCGCACAAACTACCGCCAGTGCGGGGTTCGAGACGGTTGTCCGCGAAGTTTCTGACGAGCTGCTGCAGAAAGGATTCCTGGGGATTGAAAAATCACTTTCGAAGTTTGCTGAGAAAGGCACTATCACCGCTGAGCAACAAAAAGCTACGCGGGATCGCTTGACCGGCACCACGTCGTTTGCAGATCTGGCTGACTGCGACATCGTAATCGAAGCAATAATCGAAAACATTGACGAGAAACAAAAAACTTATCATGAGCTTGATCGCCTCTGTAAGCCGGAAGCTATTTTCGCCTCGAATACGTCTTCCATTTCGATTACTCAAATGATGACGGCCACTTCGCCGGAACGGCAGAAACGTTTCGTTGGCCTTCACTTTTTCAACCCCGTGCCCATCATGAAGCTGGTAGAAGTCGTCAGAACAATCCTGACAGATGACGACATCTATGAGCAGGCGTTCGAGTTTGGCAAAAGGCTTGGCAAAGTTCCCGTGAGAGCCAACGACACCACTGGGTTCATAGTCAATCGCCTGTTGGTGCCCTACATGCTCGATGCGATTCGTGCTCTCGAGGAAGGCGTGGGGTCGATTGTGGACATCGATGCCTCGATGAAACTCGGCCTCGGCTATCCCATGGGACCATTCACGTTGGGCGACTTTGTGGGCCTCGATACGACTTATTACATCGCCGAGATCATGTTCAACGAATTTCGCGAGAAACGGTTCGCGCCGCCGCCATTACTTAAACGTATGGTGCTGGCCGGTTTGTATGGCCGCAAATCGGGCCGCGGTTTTTACGACTACACCATGGATCCCAAAAACCCGACGCCCATGAAGCTGGTGTAATAGGTTTCGAGTTCCGAGTTTCGAGTTTCGATTTGCTTGAGCCCGTGACGCCCAAAGTTGGCCAGGCAAAGCGAAACTCTGAACTCGAGACTCGGAACTCGAAACTTGAATGCCTATCCTTTGCGAACGAAGCGACCAGATCGCAATCATCCGTCTCAATCGCCCGGAAAAACTGAATGCGCTCTCGGGCGATATGATTCACGCGCTCAGTGATACGTTCGCAAACCTTTCTCTTGAGCCTGACCTGCGCGCTGTCATTCTTACAGGCGCAGGTGACAAGGCCTTCTCTGCGGGCACCGATATAGCTGAACTGGATGGCCGCAATGAAACCGTTGCCCGCGAAGTTTCCGAACGAGGCCAAGCGCTGTGCAATCAGGTCGAAAACTGCGGCGTGCCGGTGATTGCTGCGGTGAATGGAATCGCCGCAGGCGGTGGGTGTGAGTTAGTGCTGGCGTGTCATCTTAGAATCGCCGCCACCAACGCGCAGTTTAGTTTGCCTGAAACCAGACTGGGGATGGTTCCTGCATACGGCGGCACGCAACGCCTGGCGCGCGAGATTGGCGAGGGACGCGCCTTTGAAATCATGTTGACCGGAAAAACCGTGGGGGCGGAAGAGGCGTTACGGTTTGGGCTGGTCAATCGCGTCGTTGCCGCGCGCGATCTAATGGCCCAATCAGAAACACTTGCTCGCGAAATCACCCAACTCGCGCCGCTGGCAATTCGTGCCTGTCTCAAAGCGGTGGTGCAGGGTTCAGATTTACCGCTGGCTGAAGGACTGCGTTTAGAAGCGAAACTTTTTGCCGCTCTATTTGCGACCGCGGATGTGCGCGAAGGGACGCGCGCATTCCTGGAAAAGCGAAATCCGATCTTCAAAGGAACCTGAGTAGGACGGACACCAATAGGACAGACATTCTTGTCTATCCTGGGTTTCCGCGATAAGGGACAGGCTGGACTTCTCTTTCTTAACTAAACAAACACCAACTTGCCGCTCCGAAACGCATCCCCTATACTGCAAATCGGCTCTGGATGAACCACGTAAAAGGCATGAAAGGGAGCCGGACCGCTTTTGCAGCCACTCATTCACGAAGGTCATCTCAATGGTCAGGGTCTTCGTTTCGCGATTGTCGCCAGTCGCTGGAACGACTTCATCAGTTCGCGTCTGGTGGAAGGTGCGTTAGATGCCCTCGAGCGTTTAGGCACAGAGCAAAAGCTCGTAGAAGTTTTCAAAGTGCCGGGCGCTTTTGAAATCCCGCTGCTGGCTTTGACACTGGCTGATTCAGGAAGATTTGATGCGGTGATTTGCGTTGGCACGATTATCCGCGGCCAGACTCCGCATTTCGAATACATCACGGGCGAGGTTACCAGAGGCATCGGCGAAGCAGGCTTGCAAACCGGAGTGCCAGTAATCTTCGGAGTTGTAACGGCAGACACAGTTGACCAGGCTATCGATCGAGCGGGAGTCAAACTGGGGAACAAGGGTTTTGAGGCCGCGACTACCGCGGTTGAGTTAGTAAATCTTTATAAAACGGTGAAGAGTGAAGAGTAAAAAGTTACAAGTCACAACTTGAAGCTTGTTCTACTCGTCACCGCTACGGGTCTTGGTGTTTTATGGGTTCGCGACGTAAGGCGCGTGAGTGTGCCTTGCAAATGCTCTTTGCTGCTGACTTCGCCGAGGCTGTCCCGGAAGAGGTTTTGAAAACCTACTGGGCCGAGCTGGGTGATTCCGACGTCGAGGATACGGCGCGAGAATTCGCGACGCGTCTCGCCGCCGGAACGCTCTCGCATCTCGAAATGCTCGACGAGCGCATCCGTTCGCGCGCGGAACACTGGCGCATTCCCCGCATGGCGATCGTCGACCGCAACATTCTTCGTCTTGCCGTTTACGAATTCCTTTATGAACCGACCCCTCGCACGGTAGCTATCAACGAAGCGCTGGAGATTGCGCGACGTTTCTCAACCTACGAAGCGACGCAATTTATCAACGGCATACTCGACGCGATCAAACGCGACCTGGATGAGCAACAGCCGCAAAAGAATGTCGAGCCTGAAGAAAGCGAATCGTCCGAGCCCTCCTCAATCGATCAGACCGATCAACTCAAAGACGCACAGTCTTCAGAATCTTCTGCGTAAGCGGGGAAGGTTTCAAGTTTCAGTTGAACTTCGAAACTCTCATCCTTCACTAATCTCAATCTACCATTTACTATCTTTTCGTGGACCATAATCAGAACGAATTCCTGATAGAGATTGAGGAACTGATCGAGCACATTTTTGCCGACCTTGACGAACTGCGCGCTAGAAATGAAGGCGGACGTGCCCGCCGCGAGTTAATCGACCGCATCTTCCGTCGTGTGCACAGCGTCAAAGGATCTGCAGCGTCCGCTGGGCTTGAGTTTGTCAGCGGCGTTGCCCACGAATTTGAAAACTTGCTGGGTGAAATTCGCGCCGGCCGCGTGCAAATCGACGGCGAAGTCTTAGACACGTGCGAACGCGCGACTGACATGCTTTCAGAGAGTCTCAGTCTGGCCGCCTCAGGCGCAGACGAACCATCCCGCCACGCGCTTTTTGAGCGACTGCAAGCAGCAACACACGCAAAGACCAAAGAGGTAAGGCAGAGTGACGCCATTCCTAAAGACATTCCCTTCGAAATCTGGCAGTCGTTAACGGAAACGGAAAAGCAACGGTTGATGAATAGCGTCGCTGAGCGAAGACCGCTGTTCGTAGTGAACACAAGTTTTGACCTGGAGAATTTCGACGCGGAGTTTTTTCGGCTCAAGGAGAAGCTGGCCAATTTCGGCGAAGTGATTGCCACTTCTCCGGCTGTGGATGACGAACATTCCCGCAGGATTAACTTCCGCGTCCTTTTCGCCTGCGATTCCGATGCGCAGGCAGTGAAATCGGCAGTTTTTGGTCTGGGGGAGATAGCTTTCAAGCCGATTCCCACCAACGAGCAGCCAGGAAGCCCAGGCGCAACGGGGATTCCAGCAGAGCCTACGGCGGTTTCGGTTGCGACTTTATCAAACTACGTGCGTGCGGATCTCGACAAGCTGGATGGTCTTATTTTCAAAACGAACGAACTTTGGCGTGAGACTTCAACAGCCCTCGAGCTGCTGGCAAGGTCGCAGCAAGCCTCAACTCCACCTCACGAAGACGTTGAAAGGCTGACTGACAATATCAGGAGCCGCTTTATTCGTCTCGAAGAAGAGTTGATCAATCTGCGCATGGTTTGCCTCGCTCCAACGGTGCAGCGTGCCGTACGTGCTGGCCGGGCAGCTGCGCGTCTTGCCGGTAAGGAAATCGAATTCGAAATAGGCGGCGCTGAGATTCAGTTAGATAAACTACTGGCCGAAACGGTAGCGGATCCGCTGATTCAACTTGTGCGCAACGCGGTGGATCACGGCATCGAAACGGCGGCGGAAAGAGCTCGCGCCGGAAAGAAACCGCGCGGCACCATCAGCATCGAAGCAGTCAGAGAAGGCAGTCAATCGTGGCTGAAAGTCACGGACGATGGTCGCGGCGTTGATCCACACGCCGTCGCGGAAGCGGCGGTGCGCCTTGGCATTAGGTATGAAGCTCAACCTGATATTGAACGCAGCCTGCGCCTGATTTTTCGCCCGGGATTCACGACTCTAACGTCGGCCTCAGACATTTCCGGGCGCGGCGTTGGTCTCGACATAGTGGAGACGGCCGTCGAACAAGTTGGCGGTGAGCTTCGCGTTTCCACTAAACCAGGAAGTGGGACCACGTTTGCGATCCGGCTGCCGGCTACTTTCGGTCTTGTTGCCGTGAGGATCGTTGTCTCAAACGGTTACTCTTACTGCATTCCTGCCGCGCAAATTGTCGGTATTTCTGAGAACGCAGGCACTGCGGCTACTGATCAAGTGCAACAGGTTAACCTGCGGAATCTCTTGGGACAGCCGCACGACTTAAAAGAGTCCTCTCAGGGATCACATCTTGTTACCTGCGAATTTATCGATGAACGACCGGCACAGAACGGTCACGGAAAAACACGTGTGGGAATTTTCGTTGACCGTGTCGAAGAATCGCAGGAAGTGCTCGTGAGAAATTTGGGCCGTCATGCTGGCCGTTGGTACGGCATCGCCGGAGCAACGGAACTTGAGAACGGAACTGTTGCACTGGTCCTGGATCTGCCGCGATTGTTGTCCGCTCGCTCTGACGTGTAAAAGAAGTGCTGCGATCTTGCTATGCCCAATCCATTCTGGGATGCATCGTGTGCCACTGCGTGGCGCGCTCGTAGGCCATTGCCACACGAAGCGGCGCACCCTCGTCGTATAGTCTACCGGTGAACATAATTGATTGTGGCAGCCCTTTAGGGAAACCGCAGGGCACTGTTACCGCCGGATTACCTGTCAGGTTTGTGATCAGCAAGCTGACGCTGCCGGGCGCAGGCGAAACGAATACGTCCCACTTCGACATCAACTCTTCCATATCTCTCATCAACAAACGACGCGCGCGCTGTGCCCGAATGTATTCGACGGCGGGAATGAAGCGTGAACTGCGAAATGTATTCGGCCAATCGCCGGGCTCCTGACCGGAAAGCTGATTGACTCGTTTATCGCGAGTAATGTCGTCAAAAGCAGTAGCTGCCTCAGCGACCAAAATTATTCGTAAGGGAGCAACGGAAAACTTCGGCAACTCGATGGGCTGCAGATTGGCGCCGGCGGATTTCAGGGCGTCAAGCGCCTGCTGATAAACAGTCTTCCGCTCTGCATCCTGTTGCTGGTCAAACTCTGTCTTTAAATAACCAATCCGCAGATCGCTGAGCGCTCTCGCCGGTTCCCAGTTGAAAGGCAGGTCACCAACTGTCACATCTCTGCCGTCTGGTCCGTACGTCCCGTTAAGCGCAGCTGCGCAATCTTCAACGCTGCGGCAAATCGGACCGATCTTGTCCATGGTCCAACTGAGACCCATGGCGCCATAGCGACTGACACGCCCGTAAGTTGGACGCAATCCAACCACTCCGCAACGGGAAGACGGCGAAATGATCGAGCCGAGCGTTTCGGTACCGATTGAAAACCCGACCAGCCCGGCGGCTGTCGCCGCAGCGGGACCGGCGGACGAGCCACTTGAGCCGATCTTGTCTTCCTCAATCTGCCATGGATTTCGGGTCATGCCACCAAACCACCGGCCGCCCTGCGCCAGCGCGCCCATCGATAGTTTTGCGACCAGCACCGCCCCCGCTTCGCGCAAACGTTCGACCACGGTTGCATCATAGTCGATGACCTGTTCGCGATATGGCTCCGCGCCCCAGGTGGTGAGGATTCCTTTCGTCGCAAAAAGATCTTTGGCACCCCAGGGAATCCCGTGCAGCGCTCCGCGATATTTTCCAGCTCTTATTTCGCGCTCAGCCTGGCCAGCCTGCGACAACGCCAGCTCTTCGGTAAGCGTGACGACGCAATTGAGTTTGGGACCAAACTTCTTCAAGCGTCCCAGGTACATTTTCGTCAGCTCAACCGGCGAAACCTTGCGCGTGCGAACCAACTCAGCGAGTTGCGTCAAAGGCGCGAAGGCAAGGTCCTCAATGGAGCTAAAAGTCGGCGTCACTGCTTTGCTCAACTTGAATCTTGCCGCCTGGGCATTGAATTTTTTGCCTGGCAAAGCAGGATGAAAGAGGGTTGCCGGCTCGGTGTCGAGCGGAATATCAACTTTCCGCAACGCCTCGTAACGATCGAGGTTTGTACTAACGTTCTGCAGGGCCATTGCTTCTTCGGCATCGGTGAATTCAATGCCGATCAGTTTCTCAGTCTGGCGCAACATATCCTTCGTGACACGTAAGGGCGCCGGGGTTGGAGAAGGTGATGGAGTAGCGTTAGGAGCAGGAGAAGGCGTTTGGGCCCGCGCCGCTGTCACGCTTAAATGTGGTGTCGCCAAAGCTGCCGCGCCCAACGCCGGCACTAGTTTCACAAAAGCGCGACGGTTAACTGTTCTTGGTTGAGTTGTGCTTATCCGCTTCTTCTTTGACTCGGTTTTTTTCATGCGTTTTCCTGGCTCCAGTCTCTTTCCGCAAGCCCTCCCTAACGGTCGGGCTACTGCCCCGCAAACCCTCGCCAACGGTACTACTCCGCAAGCCCTCCCTAACGGTCGGGCTACTGCCCCGTCGTCTCAGCGACCTCTACTGCCCGCTGACCACTGACCACTGACCACTGCTTACGGCTTCACCATTCCCTGATTGCCGATCGGACTGATCGAGCTGCCGTATTTCATCTTGAGCAGTTTCGCAGACCCGTCGCTGTGGACTGTCAGAATGTAAAGGTTGTCATATTCTGTTTCAGGAATGATCGGCAACTGCGGACCACCTAGCGCCGCAATTATCTCGGGAATCGTGTTGTTATGGCCCGCGATAAAGATCACCTGCCCTGCGTTGCGAGAACGAATCTGCCGTACAAGCTCTTCGGTCTTCTTCGCTTCCAACATAACGACCGGAAGTCCGAGCTTATCTGCCAGCGGTTTTACGGTCTGCTGCGTCCGCTTGTACTGCGTTGCGTAAATCGCCGCGATACCCGAGTCGGCGAACATTCTCGCTAACTCCTCTGCGCGTGCTACCCCGGCAGGACTAAGATCAGGATCCTTGTTCTCCGGCGGCACGATTTTCTTTTCAGCATGACGAACGAGAATAACGGTCATCTCAGGCTGGTTGTTCGCGCGCACGCCAACGGGAAGGACGATGATGCCGAAGAGAAAAAGCAACACGAAACGGCGCATAGTAGCTGTTTTATGAATGAATAGTTTTGAAGTTTTTTTCATCGTGATTTAAGCCGTTTAATTGCCTGGATTGGACGCGCTAAGATATCACCTCCTGAACGCGAACTTGAAATTTTCCAAGCCGCCATGAATGAAATGGAATCGGAGTACGGCAGGCGAGAATACCGTTAAATTGAACCAATACTTCCTTCTGGAGGTGCGGATGCAAAGCACTGTCGAAGGTGCTAATCTATTGCAAAGAGTCTTATACAAATGCCACGCCAGCCCTGGCCTCAGGCGCCTATCATGTTCAACCTGAAAGAGGTGAGAAGACTTGGGTCAGCCAGTGAGAACAGATTTATCTGAAGTTATTGCCGAAAATTTTGGCGCCAATGCCACTTACGTAGAAGGATTGCTTGGCCGCTTTCGCAGCAATCCGGAGCTGGTTGACGAATCGTGGCGCGCTTACTTCGTCGAGTTGTTGGGTGATGGTGGTGCCGGTGAGACAAAGGAAAGCACAGCCCCTGCGGTCGAACAAACGAGTGAATCACGCGTAGCAGACAACGGCGGAGGAAGTGTGCCGCGTACGGCCGTTGCCGAAGCCACAGCTCCCGCGAAGTCTGCAACTCCAGCGAAATCTGCAGCTGCCCCAACGACCATCGCAGCCAAACAATCTTCGGCGGGCGTAGAAACACTGGAAACAATCCCTATCCGCGGCGGTGCGCTCAAGATCGTCGAGAATATGGAGGCAAGTCTTTCCGTACCGACTGCAACCTCCCAGCGGCGCATTCCAGTAAAGCTGCTTGATGAAAATCGCCGTATTATTAACAAGCACCTCAAGGAAAACGATCGCGGCAAAGCTTCCTTTACTCACTTGATTGCGTGGGCGCTGTTGCGAGCGCTCGATGAATTCCCGCAACTGAATGACGGCTTCGATGTAGTGGATGGTAATCCCGTGAGAGTGCGACGACCCGACATCAATCTGGGCGTGGCCATCGATCTGCAGAAAAAAGACGGCACGCGCACGTTACTAGTGCCGAACATCAGGAATGCAAACAAGCTCCGCTTCCCGGAGTTTCTTCAGGCTTACGACGACGTTGTAAAGCGCGCTCGTGAAGGCAAACTTCAAATTGGCGATTTCCAGGGGACAACGATCTCACTCACAAACCCGGGAACGATCGGCACCGTTGCCTCCACACCGCGCTTGATGGCCGGGCAATCGCTCATTATCGCTACAGGCGCAATTGAGTATCCCGCGGAATATCAGGCAATGGCGCCCGAAGCCTTGTCGGAACTCGGAATCAGCAAGGCCATCACAATTAGCAGCACATATGATCATCGCATCGTGCAGGGCGCCGAATCGGGTGCCTTCCTCGCTCGAGTTCATGAGTTGTTAATCGGCGCTTCCAGGTTTTATGACGACGTGTTTGCAGACCTCGGCGTCGCTCACGTCCCCTTCCGCTGGAACATCGATCGGAATCCGGCGTTCCTGCCCGGCGACCGTACGCGGGAGCAGACAACTAAAGAAGCAAAGGTCATCGAACTGATCAACGCCTATCGAGTGCGCGGTCATCTGATTGCCGATATCGATCCCTTACATGCCATGCCGGTGCTTTACCATCCGGAGCTGGACATCGAAACTTATGGCCTGACGATTTGGGACCTGGATCGCGAATTCATCACAGACGGATTGGCGGGCACGGATAGCGCGACTTTGCGCGAGATTCTTGAAATTCTCCAACGCGCTTACTGCGGCAAGGTGGGCATTGAATACAGACACATTCAGAGTAAGGAAGAAAAACTTTGGATTCGCGATCAGATCCGTCGTGAACTGGTCCAGCCGCAACCCGTGCCGGTTGAGATTAAGAAAAAGCTGCTTTGGAAACTGATCTCGGCGGAACAATTCGAACGCTTCCTGCACACGAAGTATCTCGGACAAAAGCGTTTTTCGCTGGAAGGCTGTGAAACAGTTATTCCGCTGCTTGATCAACTGATTGAGGGCGGAGCGGCACGCGGGGTCGAAGACATAACGATGGGCATGGCTCATCGCGGCCGTTTGAACGTGCTGGCGAATGTCATAGGAAATTTTTGTGAACGCATCTTTGCGTCATTTGAAGGAGCAGTTCATCCAGAGTTTCCAGCCGACGAAGGTGATGTGAAGTACCACCAGGGGGCCACCGGCGAACGCAAAGCTGCTAACGGCAAAACAGTTAACTTAACGCTGTCGCCGAATCCCAGCCATCTCGAAGCTGTCGATCCGGTAGTGGAAGGTATGGTGCGGGCGAAACAGGATGACCTGAAAGACCGCGTCGGCCTGCCCCGCGAGGAGGTGATCGCTCGGGCGCTGCCGGTTTTGCTTCACGGCGATGCCGCCTTTGCGGGTCAGGGCATTGTGATGGAAACGCTCAATCTCGCGAAGCTGAAGGGCTATCGCACGGGCGGCACAATTCACATCATCATTAACAACCAGATCGGATTTACAACTTCGCCGGAGGCCGGCCGTTCGACTATCTATTCGACTGATGTGGCCCGCATGACCCAGTTGCCTATCTTCCATGTCAATGGTGACGATCCCGAGGCGGCTTATCGCGCGTTGCAAATCGCGCTTGATTACCGGCAGGAGTTTAATAAAGACGTCGTCCTCGATTTGGTCGGATTCCGAAAACTGGGACATAACGAAACTGACGAGCCGAGTTATACGCAGCCTCTGATGTACGCCCGCGTGAAAGCTCACCCCGGTGTCCGCACAATTTATTCCCGGCGCCTGATTAAGGAAGGCATCATCAGCGAAAGTGAATTAGAGGAGTTGATCGCCGACCGCGTGCGCCGTTATGAAGCGGCTCTGGCGCGCGCCAGGGAAGTTGCTCCCAAAAAGCAGGCGCCGGCTGTCATTGCGCACGTCGAAGAACTCGATGGGTCAGCCGTAGTTGAAACTCCGGTGACGGCTGACTTGATCAAAACCATCGCGGACAAGATCGCGCTGGTACCGGAAGGTTTCAGCGTTAATCCAAAGATGGTTGGCCAACTCGCGCGCCGCGGCAGGATGGGCGCCGGCGAGTTGCCAATCGACTGGGCTTTCGCGGAAGCGATGGCGTTCGGATCGCTGGTCACGGAAGGCAGTCGCGTTCGTCTCAGTGGACAGGACTCCGGCCGTGGCACTTTTAGTCAGAGGCACGCGGTTTTGTATGACACGCAAACAGGCAAATCCTGGACGCCTCTTTCTGAGCTGCGATCCGCTGCCAAGTCCGAAGCGCGCTTTGAAGTCTTTGATAGTTCGCTTTCGGAAGAAGGTGTGCTGGGTTTTGAGTATGGCTACACAGTAGTTGCCGGCGACGCGCTGGTGATGTGGGAAGCCCAGTTTGGCGATTTTGTAAATGGCGCGCAAACAATCATCGATCAATATATTGCCGCTTCAGAAGACAAGTGGCGACAGACTTCACGTCTGACGTTGCTGCTGCCGCATGGTTACGAGGGCCAGGGACCCGAACACTCAAGCGCGCGTCTCGAGCGATTTCTGCAACTCTGCGCGGAAAATAATCTGCAGGTTTGTTATCCAACCACGCCGGCGCAGTATTTTCATCTGCTGCGCAGACAAGTAAGGCCGGGCATGGAACGACCGCTGGTTGTGATTACTCCGAAGAGCCTGTTGCGTCTGCCGGCAGCGTCGTCCCAACTTGCAGACTTTACAAGTGGTGGTTTTCAACCGCTCATCGACGATGGCGAATTTGCAAATCCGGACGGCGTCGAACGTCTCGTCCTTTGCAGCGGCAAGGTGTATTACGATTTGATTGAAGGAAGAAAGAAAGCAAGTAGCGACAACATAGCAATTGTGAGATTAGAGCAATTCTATCCATTCCCGCAGACCGGACTGCGGGCGGTGCTGGCCCGATATCCACAGGCGCGGCAGTTGGTTTGGGCCCAGGAAGAGCCCAAAAATATGGGCGGTTGGTCGTTTGTGGAGCACCGTTTGGAGAAGCTTTTGCCTGCGTGTGAGCGAGCGATTTACGTAGGTCGAGCCGCCTCAGCGAGCCCGGCGACTGGTTCGTACGCTATTCACCAGGCCGAGCAGGCGCAGATTGTTTCCCAGGCACTCGCAGTAGAGCACTAAGTCTTTAATCCGCTCAATTGAGATTGGTAGGGGCACGGCATGCCGTGCCCCTACATTCTGAAATCTACAAATACAATGGCCGTGATTATTCGTCTCTTCGCGATTTTGGCGTTTCTGGCAACACTAACAACGTTTCCTGATCACGCCGGTGTTCAATCGATGTCACAGGACAGTGCACTTCGCTTGCCTGAAGAAAAACACCTCAAAAACATCAAGCAGCTGACCTTCGGAGGCGAGAACGCGGAAGCCTATTTCTCGGCCGACGGTAAGCAACTCATTTTTCAATCGACGCGCGACGGCCGCGAATGCGATCAGATCTACACCATGAACGTGGACGGATCCAATCTGAGGTTGATCTCAACGGGCGACGGCCGCACCACCTGCTCTTACTTTTTCCCCGGCGGGCGTCGCATTCTTTACTCCTCGACGCACCTGGGCGCAAAGGAATGCCCCCCGCGTCCGGATTTTTCCAGGGGTTACGTGTGGGCTGTCTATCCGTCCTTTGATATTTTTACCGCGCGTCCGGATGGTTCAGATCTCAGACAATTGACAAAAACGCCCGGCTATGACGCCGAGACAACTATCTCGCGTGACGGCAAGCTTGTGTTCACTTCCATGCGCGACGGCGATCTGGATATTTACACGATGGACTCTGACGGCAAACATGTTCGTCGCCTGACAAATGAGCTGGGTTACGATGGCGGTCCCTTTTGGTCTTATGACGGCAAGCAAATCGTCTATCGCGCCTACCATCCAACGACTGAGAAGGAGCGGTCAGATTATCTGGAACTGCTCAAGCAGAGTTTGATTCGTCCGACGACGCTGGAAATCTGGGTCATGAATGCAGACGGGTCTAACAAGCGGCAGGTTACACATAACGGCAAAGCCAACTTTGGTCCGTATTTTTTTCCTGACGGTAAGCGCATAATCTTTGCTTCCAACATGGACGATCCCAGAGGCCGCAACTTCGATCTTTACAAGATCAACGTGGACGGCTCCGGCCTCGAGCGCATTACCTATAACGAAACGTTCGACGGCTTTCCCATGTTCTCGCCCGACGGGAAGCAGCTAGTCTTCGCCTCGAATCGTAACGCAAAAACTCGCGGCGATACGAACGTTTTCATTGCTGATTGGCTTGACCATCCGTGAGCGCCAAAGGCGCGGCAGAAGGTAGCCAGGGGTAAGCGCGAAGCGCGCCCCCTGGACCCGGTCAAAAGAAGGGTGTACCTGATAGCGGCGCCAGGAGAATTTCCTCCTGAGCCCCTCCGGGGCCTGATAGTCATTAACAACGATTCAGGGGCGGCGCGTTCGCGCTTGCCCCTGGCTACTTTTCTTCAGCCACTTCGTGGCTACTGGCCAGGGAAAGCAGGCAACGCTTTTTTGCTAAACCTATGAGAATCACACACAACCATCTTAAGAGCTTTCTTCTGATCATCGCGCTGGTCGCGAACGGACTCGCACAACAACCCGCTCCAACGAACGTTCCCAGCGTCGAGCGCCTGCGTGCTCACGTCGAGTATCTGGCTTCTGACAAGCTGGAAGGCCGCCGCACCGGCAGTCCCGGAGCTCGTCTCGCCGCGGAATACATCGCGCGCGAGTTCTCACGCTACGGATTGAGGCGCAGCATTGGTTACGACACTCCAGGCATGTCTCACTTCGAAGCCGACTCACCCAATCGCTATCTACAGGAGTTTCCTTACGTCGCGGGTGTCGAGCTGGGCAAGAATAATCTCTTTTTCGTAAATCCGGGTCGCACCGATGACATGGCGCAGTACAAGGTGGGCGAAGCTTGGATGCCGCTCGGCCTTTCCAACAATGCACACCTCCAGGACCTGCCCATAACGTTCGTAGGTTTCGGCATTACTTCTTCCGAGTTGAAATACGACGACTATTCAGGAGGCAATGCCGTAGACAAAATTGCCCTTGCCTTCTCCGGGACGCCGGATGGGGATAATCCGCACGGGCAGTTTGGCCGGTACGAAGATGTGCGCTGGAAAGCAATTGCCGCGCGAACTGCCGGCGCCCGGGCGCTGGTAGTCATCGCTCGCGAGGAAAATTTGAAAGAGGATGGACTTTCGCAACTGCATTACGACAATAGTGCAGGCGCCGCTGGACTGCCTGTAGTGGTTATCTCACGCGCCTTGGCGGCAAAGCTTCTTGCCCAATCCGACCCTGCTTCACTTACCTCATTAGAGAATGATGTTCGGCGCGTGTCTTTGAACAAGGTTGCCCCGCCGGTTGGTTGGACGCCGGAGAAAGAGAGTTTCCTGATTCCGTCACCTTCGGCAAAGCTTTCATTGTCAACTGACCTGATTCGTCGCGAAGTTTCTGCCTACAACGTGGTGGGTATTCTCGACGGTTCCGATCCGGTTCTAAAAAAAGAAGCGGTGGTGATCGGCGCTCACTATGATCATCTTGGTCGCGGCGGCGAAGGGAGTCTCGCGCCGCGCGCAGGCGAGATACATCACGGCGCCGACGATAACGCATCGGGCGTGGCCGGCATGCTCGAACTCGCGCGCGTGTTTACCTCAGCAGATGCAAGGCCCCGGCGCACCATCGTCTTCATCGCTTTTAGCGGCGAAGAAGAAGGCTTGCTGGGCTCGAATTACTACGTCAATCATCAGCTGGCGCCACTCACTACTCCGGTGGCGATGATCAATATGGACATGATTGGCCGAATGAAAAACAACAAGTTGATTGTTGGTGGTGTCGGCACTGCGCAAGGCTGGCGGGATCTGATCAATAGCGAGAATCTTGATGCTCAGCCGTTGTCCCTGGCTGAGCTGGCGAATCCATCTCGGACGCCGGGAAAAGTTACAGCGGTAGTTGGGCCGAACGGGCAGACGACGTCAGCGATAGTCCACGCCCAACGCTTTGACATGACTCTAAACGAAGACGGGTTTGGTCCCAGCGACCATTCATCTTTCTATGCCAAAAAGATTCCGGTCCTCTTTTTCTGGACGGGCACGCACGAGGACTATCACAAGCCTTCCGATACAGCCGATAAGATTAATTACGATGACGAAGCGCGCATATTAACTCTGGTTGCCCGCATCATCCGTGATATCGATGCCGACGGGAAACGCCCCACCTATACGGCCGCAAAGAGTGAATCGACCGGACGCTCGATAGGCTTTCGCGTCTACCTGGGCACAATTCCCAATTATGCGGATTCAAATGACGGATTGCTGCTCGATGGCGTCCGCGATGATTCGCCCGCAGCAAAAGCGGGAATCAAAGCCGGCGACAAAATTGTGAAGCTGGCTGGCCGCGAGGTGCGTAACGTTTATGACTACACTTACGCGCTGGGAGAAATGAAGGCCGGGCAGGAATATGAAGTTGAGCTGTTGCGCAGCGGCCAGCGACTTACGCTGAAGATTACGCCGACAGCGAGGAAATAAAAAACGACCGAAGACCGCCGACGGACGGCCGTCGAGAAACCTCTTCGCGGTCGTCCGTCAACGGTTGTCG
>DATGYM010000238.1:0-13092 GCA_035297925.1 Pyrinomonadaceae bacterium
AAAGCTTCGGCCCCATGTCAACATTTTTCTGAACGACGACAACGTCAGGCGCAAACAACTGCTGGAGACATCGCTTCCGGAAAATTGCGAAATTACGATTCTGCCTTCGGTGAGTGGCGGAAAGCAGTGAAAGCAGTGAAAGGTGAAGAGTGAAAGGTGAGGGGTGAAAAGTGAAGAGTGAAGAGTGAAAAGTGAAAAGTGAAGAACGCTCCTTTTCACTCTTTACCTTTCACTTTTCACTTTCTTGAGTCGCCTGAGGAGAAACGACTTCGACGGGTGCGCGCCGGGATAGTGACAGCGGCTAGCGGTCTGGGCGTAGCGTTATTGATCTTCTTGATGAGTATCGAGGCCCACGATCTGATTCCCTTTATCTCACTCGGCGTGATTACGTTTTTTATCGGGCTCGGGCTGGTAATTAACGGGCTTGCTTTTACTCTCCCCAGGAAGACACTCGCGGATCGCTCAGACGATGCCGAGTCGCAAAGGGAATTGGACTCGAGAAATCATGGCGCGCGCGCAGCCGCTCAAGTGTCCGGGAACAACTTATCTACAAATGACCTTCCCGGTCCCGTTAATCCAATCGCCGGTCGCCCATCTGTTACTGAGCACACCACACACCAGCTCAATCCGAACAAGCCCTAGCGTCGAAGCAGTACTTAAGACTGAAAGTCTCTGATGTCGCGGAATGGTTCGCCGGCGTCTGTGAAATCAGGGCGATAGTAATAGGCCGCACCGTCGAACTCCTGCTGCCAACCTTCCTCCATGCCTAATTCCTCGAGCGCCGTCAGCGCACGCAGCCATTCTGTTTCCGTTATGCGGCGGGAAAGCAGAATGTGACGACGGCTCGTTGCCGCCTGGTGAGTGGGGTAATACTGCGCCATCATGGAAACAGCCACTCGTGGACTGAGTTCGTCTTTAATCCACTCCAACGATTCGCGCACGCCGCCAATATCGTTGGGCAAAACCAGCAGTCGAACGATCAGTCCTCGTTGCAACACACCCTCATCGTCGAAAACCAGCTCGTCACCGACCTGACGATACATCTCAGCCAGGGCCCGGCGAGCATGTTCTCTGTAACCGCTGACCTTCGAATAGAGATAGCCGGCCTCGTTTTCGGCATACTTAAGGTCCGGTAAATAAACACTGACGACGCCTTCAAGCAGTCGCAATACCTCCACAGAGTCGTAAGCATTCGTGTTGTAAATAATCGGGAGTTTCAAACCCGCCTGGGCCGCAAG
Organism: Pyrinomonadaceae bacterium; assembly: GCA_035297925.1. Lineage (GTDB taxonomy): Bacteria > Acidobacteriota > Blastocatellia > Pyrinomonadales > Pyrinomonadaceae > PSRF01. Next base: position 1,239 of record DATGYM010000238.1, read on the forward strand.
CCAAACGCTGCGCGCCAACTGCGGCGCAAAGTGAGTGGGCGAGACGAAGTTGATGTTGTGGCAGCCTCGCGTTTGCAGGTCAAGCATTATCTGCGCCAGGCGCTCGTGAGTTATTTCATTCCTGAGTTGTTCCTTATGGGTCTGTGAGATCTGAAAGTTTTGACAGTAGACGCAGCGCAGATTGCAGTTGCCGAAGAAAATATTGCCGGCGCCGCGAGTTCCTACCAGCGCGGGCTCTTCGCCGAAGTGGGCCGTAAAAGAAGAAACAATTGGCAGCCGTCCGGAATAGCAGGCGGCGATTTCGTTTTTCAGGCGATTGTTGAGGCAGTCACGCGGGCAAACCGTGCAACTTTCGAGCATTGACTCGAGCGCGGCCACCCGTCGCTCGAGCTCGCCCGTCTTTAGCAGTCGCAAATATGCAGGCTCTTGGTGGACCCTGCGCCTGGCCATTTGATTTGTGTTCTTACTGCTCACCGCCCACCGCCCTCGCTCACTGCTTGCGACCGCGAAAGTGCACAAAATGCGGTTTGTGTTGTTCGACCAAATCTGCTGGAGCGACACGCGTGCTCAGGCTCCAGGTGAAATCCATTTCCGCGTGAATCGTACTAAGCGCCAGGCGCGCCTCGAAAATTAACAACATGCTGCCGTAAAAAAGGGAACAGGCTCCCATTAAACCGACAATCACCGGCACCAGGTTATATCGCGGGCTGCTTGGTATTACTGCCACCAGGCCAATCGCCACGCTGGTTGCAACAAACAAGCCTGCCGCCAGATAAAAAGCGACCATCGACCTTTGCAGAATACGTGCGCGACTGGTCAGTTTGTCCAACTGCGCGAAGATGACGCCCTGTCGTTCCTTAGTTTCGGTAGAATCTTTCTGTGCCAATTCCTCGAGTTTATCTGATAGCGCGCGAACGCGATCGACCACGCGGCCGAGCCGTGAGGAAGTGGAGAGAATCATGCTGCCGCAGGCTGATATCAAAACCGCCGGCGTAATCATTGCCGTCAGGACGGCAACGGCTGAAGTCATCGGATCCACTTCCAGCTACTATCCTCGACGTCGCGGTCGGCGTCTCTTTACCGCCGGTTTTGCCGGCGTGGTTTTTTCCGGTTCTTCAACTTGCTTTGGCTTCATCTGTTTCTGAATAAGATCGATCACCATCTGCTGGGGAAAGTCGGCGCGCAGCATCACTTCGTCGCCTTCGGCAGTGACGGCGAATCCATTCAGGAGCGACTTTGCTTGCGCGTCGGGAACGGAACTGGTCGCATAGCGCAGCAAACCCGAATACAAGTTGGCCAGAATCTTTGCGGTGTCGGGGTTATCAGCGTTGGTGACGCCGCGAATCATGAAGTTGGTTGCGTCCATCGTGAGTGCGGCATAGAGATCGCCGATTTTCGAGTCGCAGCGGGGCGCACGCGGTGTCGTTTCCGTTCCCAATATCCCAAAGCTTTTTGCAAACGAACCCCATGGCGAACCGGCAACGCTTATCAGGACGTTTGGATCGCGGACAAGAGACTTTAAAGACTCGGTACTGATGCGGGCCCTGCCTTCGCCGGCGTCGATTGCCGCACGTAAATAACCAGGGCTGCCGCCGGCAATGGTGTTCCCATTGAGGGCGACAATGCCGATTTCGGTAAACGACTTCAGCAGAGGATTCTTTTCCGCTTCCTTCACGAGCGGATCAATCGTCATCAGCCCCATCGTTCTGGCGCCATACTTCTCGTCTCGCAATTTTCCCTGCGAAGCCATGCGTGCCAGGTTCATTAGCGATTCGGCGCTGAAGTCTCCGCTCGATACGATCAGAAACTCGGGCGGTTGAAAGTTGAGGTCGGCTGTTGGCTTTCTAAAACGAATCGCGATAACCAGGTACTCGATTTTCCCGGGATCGATGCCGGCGTTTTTCTTAACCTCATCAAAACCCTTACGCATTCCCTCGACATCTTTCGCGGGCAGAAGTCTTGGGACCGCTTCATTCAGAATGCGTTGGGGATTGATGTAGATGAGGGTGTCGGCCTCAGGCAGATTCGATAGCGAAGTAACCACGGCCTGGGTAGCGGGCGAGGTTGAGGCGACTGGCAGCGACGTCACGAAATTCGCGGCGCGTACTTGCGTGTTCCCGGCACCCGGTTCGGCCAGGGCCTGCGCCTGAGCACCTGCTGCAGCCGCTGCAATTAAGAGAAGTGCTACGAAAAAGTTTGAAGCTTTACTCACGGGGAAACCTCCGGTCAGAATTTTTCGGTAGTGTTCTGGTTTGCCACTCTCTGGCGTCCTTTGTGCCCTCTTTGTTTCGTTGTGAGTATCTGCGTAGCGTCCATTCACCACAGAGAGCGAGATCCACGGAGTTGCACAGAGAAGACTGAAATCAAAACATCACCGAACTTTTCTTATCATCACACAACTTCGCAATTGACTACAGTGTTTTTAAAGCCATTCCAGGTTTGGTACGGTAAACTCGTCTCGGACGTTACCGGTATTCAGCGTTGACGCCGGTTCAAAAAGAAGTACTTCAGCCTCCTCGTCGGCCACCGGCCGGTGCTCAACTCCGCGAGGGACGACGATAAACTCGCCTTCTTCCAACCAGACTTCACGCTGCCTGGGTTGTTCAGAGGAGTCGGCAGCGCGCTCGCGAAACTCCATGCGAAACGTTCCCTTCACAACCAGAAACATCTCGTCTTCAGTTTCGTGATGGTGCCAGGTGAACGGTCCCTGAAACTTTACCAGTTTCAGGTACTGTCCATTGAGTTCACCGACAATACGCGGATTCCAGTGGTCGTTGATCAGAGATAGCTTTTGGCGAAGATTGATTTTATTCATGACGGTGGTGAGCAATCGGTGGTCAGTAGTCAGTGGTCAGTGATCGGCGGTTCGCCTTCACTGCGAGTAGATTGCGTCGAGCAATCTCGCCAGCCGGTAGCCTGCTTTAGCTAGTTGCTGGCGCACCAGCTCACGGTTTACTGCCTCGTAATTGCTCGGACGCGTAATGTCGTAGACCGTGTCAGTAACCACCTTGCCATCGCGCATTAGCGGTTCACCGTTGCGGGTCGTTACCGTGATGGTTCGCTGCCCAGTGATAGCCAGGCCTTTGTACGTATGATACCTCGACTGCTGAAGCGAGTCGGTGGCCCATTGTGCCGCCCAGCCATTTATCGAACCGTGCGGATTCCAACTCTTAAGCGGGCGCACAGTGTCCTTCAAAAACGATCCCAATTCTTCCGACGTCTGCTTGTTAGTAGTCTGCATTAAGGACGTAACCAGATCGAAATCCCAGAATCCGTGGAGCTTCTTCCTATCGTTGTCGATGACCAACTGGTTCGCACCATTGTCGCTCGGCAGATTTTTCTGCTTAATTATTTTGGGGTTCCTGGCAATGACCATCTTGCCATTCGGGCCGTTTACATCGATATAACCACAGCCGATATGGAGCGGCTGGTGCATGTCGCCAAGAAAATGCACCAGTAATTTCAAAGCGTTTCGCTGACCTAAAGGGTAGTTTGGATCGGGATGGCCCTGCAGCGTGCGAATGCAGATGTTGAGCATGTGTACCAGGTCGTTGTCGGGGGTGAAACCCGTACAGGTTTGATAATTCCTGCAGTCAAGCGGCAGATCGTCGTAATGCCACTCCCGATTTTTTTCGTTGTGCGCGATGTCCTGAAGAAAGGCGTTGGTATCAGGGTCAGGATCGGACTTGCCCATACGGTCCTTCACGCCATCGGCCCATGTCGAAATATTGGCTAGCGTTTCGCCCGGCTTCAGAATCGCGGCGATCTTTTGGGACGTCCGTTTTTTTATTCTCAGTGAAGCGATTTTACCCACGGTCTGATGACCGTTGTCGCCCCACGCGAATGCCGGGCCTGCCGGCGCAAGAAATATGAACGAACTTAAAAGTAAACAGGTTAGCCTTTTCACTATGCTGCAATCCTCCCGCTTATGGCCGACAAACAAACGCGCTCGCCAAATGTTTAGAAGGCTAGGATAACCACCGCCTCTGTTATGTCAACATGAAGTGTCAGACGGCCCAGTTCAGTTTGAGCATGCCTTGCCCGCGTTTGTTCGATTCCATTCGCACCGCAGCTTGAGCAAGGTGGGTGAGTCCGGCTCAAGGTTTACTGAAGCGGTTTAACGGTTTCTCCAGATCTTTTTTCGCTATGACCGGAACTTTGCATGCCAGACTCAACCAGTACCCGGCAGAGAGTGGTGGCCGAATCGCTTGCACGTTAAACCTGTGTCCTCTAGGCCTCTGCCAGCTAACCTCAAGCACGTGGTTCGCGAAGGAATAGACGTTTGCGATATGCTGTCCAACCCGGCAATAACGGAAAAACAGAGAAGAGAAAAAAACGATTGTTAAACTTTGCGATTCGAGCAGCTCGCGATGCGGGCGGAATTCTGGCAGACAAACTGGGACGCGCGCTTCAGGTATCGAACAAAGGAGACATCGACCTGGTTACTGAAGCCGACCTCGCCGCGGAAAGATTGATCATCGAGCGCATCAAATCTCACTATCCGCGTCACGCAATTCTTGCCGAGGAGTCGGGCGCGACTAACGGGACCGAGTTTGTCGCCGGGCAGAGCGAATGGAGATGGATTATCGATCCGCTTGACGGCACTACAAACTATGCCCACGGCTACCCCTGCTTTTGTGTTTCGATCGCCCTGGAACGTGCCGGCGAAGTACAAATCGGCGTTATTTACGATCCCACGCGCGATGAAATCTTCGCTGCTGAGCGAGGCCAGGGGGCCACTCTCAACGAGCGACGTATGCGCGTTTCGGACGTCGAGGATTTAAACAGCGCCATGCTCTGCACCGGCTTTCCCTACAACGTTCGTGAACGTCCAAACTTTGCTCGCGATTTCGCAAAGTTCACTATGGAGGCTCAGGCGGTAAGACGTGACGGTTCAGCTGCGATCGACCTCGCTTATGTTGCCTGCGGGCGCTTCGATGGATTTTGGGAAGACGGCCTCAACGCCTGGGACGTCGCTGCAGGTGTGCTTTTGATTGAGGAAGCCGGGGGCACTGTGACGGATTTCAGCGGCGGCGCATTGGAGATCAATAGGCCGAAAGTGCTGGCGAGCAACGGCCTGGTGCATAGCGCCATGATGCGAGTCTTGAGAGCAGGCTAAAGTGCTGACCGGATAATCTCAGCCAGCCGCTGGGTCTCGCGACGGGCGCACGCCCGCGTCTCTTCCCCGACGTACTGCGCCACGTGAATAACGGGGTGGTAGATAATCTCTACTTTACCCGGTCTCGGAAACAATTTATTCGCAGGCCAAACGCGATTAGCGCCCCGAATAGTCACCGGAAGAATCGGAACATCGGCTTCCAGCGCCATCCTCACTGCGCCGCCTTTCATTCTTATCATCGAGCCATCCGGCAATCCGCGTCCCCCTTCGGGAAAAATTACGACCACCCCGGAATCGCGCAGCCATGTTATTGAACGACGGATCGCCGCCGGATCGCTGCCGTCAACTTGCAGTGGCCAGGCGCCGAGCAGCGTGATGCCCTTGCCGAGGACGGGCCATGAGAACGCTTCGCTCCACGCCAGAAAACGTATCGGTCGTTTGACGGGCAGGGCAAGCCAGAAGGGATCACCATAACTTTGGTGATTCGCGGCAATGATCAGCCCGTTGGTTTGAGGGATGTTCTCAGTGCCCTTGTGCTCCAGACGCCAGATTAGCCGGCTGCCCAGCCCGATGAAAGGTCGCATCAGATCCAGCCACCATTGCGGCAGCGCCATTTCGACGCGCTTTGAGTCAGCAGCGCTCGTCTCTTTTTTAATTGTTTCCGGCTTAGACACGTCACCAGGGGGAAGTTAGAGATAGGATAGAACTAAGTTGGCCGGCAATCATTCACGATTCATCCGCAAACTTTTTGAGACCTATTACAGTGGCCACTCGCGATCGATGAATTCCACATGAATACGGGGCACGCCAGTCGGCCCCATGCTGGCGCCGCGCACCGCCGCATAGACCGACAGTTTATATTGCTCACTCGACAGACGAATGAATCGACCAACCGGCAGACTTAGCGTTGTATATATAGCCGCACCTCGTTGACTGATATCTTCCGTAACGGTTTGCTCGCTGAACTCAACTTCACCGTTTTCATCGAGCGTTTCGATCAACATGTCCACCGGAATATTGTGGCGCGTAAAGGTTCTGTTATCAGAGGACACTAATTCGGTCGGCACACAGTCTTCAACCGGGATCAATTGACCCTTTATGGGCCCAACGTCGTAGCGTTGTGCCGGGTTTGCCTCATAGCTCCTTGGCGGTTGTTTGCCGACAAAAGCCACTCCAACTTCGAATACAGCCGACCTGTTGTCGGTCAACTCTTTCGGTCTCACATAACGCACGAGCGCCCAAACTCTATATTGATCTTCAACGTGATCGAATACTCGCAGTGGTCGCGGCAGCGGAAGGGTCATGTGCAGTAGTCGCCCTCTCTCAATCGGCCGCTTAAGCGTGAAGCCGGCGCCGAAGGGCGTGACGTTGACGAGCCGGGTGATCTCAGTCCATTCCAAATCCGGCGTCTCCCGACAGCGAACGCGTACGGGAAGCTGTAGTTCTAACCGCTCACGTATGCGCTTCCAGGTTCGGTTTTCAGACATGTGAAGATCAAAGCACACCCAGCCGAGTTCATAAGGACATTCGCCCTACTTATACCCTCTTAGTGGCTTAGTTTCTGAAACTTAGCAGAGGGGGCCGAAGCTATTGATTTTATTAGGGTTTCACGGGGTTTTCCGGTTGCAAAAAGCACGTCAACGAGGCTACAATATCGCTTACTTTTTGAGCCCTTTGAGCTGGCTCGCACGCGCCTTCGCAGGCCTGAAAAACAGCGCGCGAAAGAAGCTCACTTCAAGACACAAACAAAGTCGCCGGGCAAGGGATAACGGATACATCCTCGCGCGTCACTGCGCGCCGAGTTTAACAGCAAAGCCCCACTGCGGGCGGATTGTACTGGAAAGGTCAATGGGATGGAAACAGCTTCTGAGAATAAACCTGTAAATATCGAAGACGAGATGCGGCGCTCGTATCTTGACTATGCGATGTCCGTAATTATTGGTCGTGCGTTGCCTGATGTGCGCGATGGGTTGAAGCCAGTACACCGGCGAGTGCTGTGGGCGATGCATGAGCTGGGGAACACCTATAACAAACCATACAAAAAGAGCGCGCGCATCGTCGGCGACGTGATCGGTAAATACCATCCCCACGGCGACACCGCGGTTTACGACACCATAGTTCGTCTGGCGCAGGAGTTTTCCATGCGCTATCCCCTGGTCGATGGTCAGGGAAACTTTGGCTCGGTAGACGGCGATGCCGCGGCCGCGATGCGCTACACCGAGATTCGCATGGCGCGCATTGCCAACGTGATGCTCGCGGATCTGGAAAAAGAGACCGTCGACTTTCAACCCAATTACGACGAGTCTTTGAGCGAGCCGAAGGTGATGCCTACGCGCATACCCAACCTGCTGGTAAACGGGTCGGACGGAATTGCAGTGGGAATGGCCACCAAAATTCCGCCGCATAACCTCACCGAGATTGTGGATGCCACGGTAGCGCTGCTTCGCGATCCCTCCATTGAGATTGAAAAACTGATGAAAATCGTTACCGGCCCCGACTTTCCGACGGGCGGGTTTATCTATGGCAGGGAGGAACTGAAGAACTCATATCTTTATGGCCGCGGAATAATTCAGATGCGCGCGCGCGCCGGCATCGATCGCATCGGACGTGGAACACAGGAGCGCGACGCAATCGTAATCACTGAAATTCCATTTCAGGTGAACAAAGCCCGCTTAATCGAACGCATTGCGGAGTTGATCAACGAAAAGAAGCTCGAAGGCGTTTCCGATTTGCGCGATGAATCAGACCGCAGCGGGATGCGGATCGTCGTCGAGCTCAAGCGCGATGCTGTCCCACAGGTGGTTCTGAACAAGTTGTACAAGCTGACGCCCATGCAGTCTTCGTTTGGCGTTATCAATCTGGCAATCGTTAATGGCCAGCCACGCGTGCTGAATTTGAAGCAGATGCTGGAATGCTTCATCGACTTTCGTCGCGAAGTGGTGCGCCGGCGCACCGAATACGATCTTCGGAAAGCGAAGGCGCGGGCCCACATCCTCGAAGGCTTAACCAAGGCCATAGACGCGCTCGACTTCATCGTCACGCTGATACGCAACTCGCGTTCGGTGGATGAAGCGCGGCAATGGCTTACCGGCCAGTTGAAGACAACCAGCGAGGTGAAAACCTGGAAGGGAGTTCCTTCGGATACTACGCTCAAGACCTACCTGGGCAAATTACAGAAGACAATGGATCGGCTCGGTTTTTCCGACATCCAGGCGCAAGCGATTCTTGATTTGCAGTTGCGTCGCTTGTCTGCTTTGGAACGGCAGAAAATCACCGATGAGTATGAGGGGATAATTAAGCTGATCGCGGAACTTGAGGAAATTCTTGCCAACGAGAGCTCGCTGCGACGCGTGATTGGCAACGAACTCGAGGAAGTAAAAAAAGAGTTTGGCGACAAACGGCGCACTGAGATTGTTGACGAAGGCGTCGAGTTTTCCATCGAGGATTTGATTGCCGACGAAGACGTGGCGATCACCGTCACCAACAGCGGCTATATCAAGCGCACGCCGGTATCCACCTATCAGCGACAGGGGCGCGGCGGAAAAGGGCGCTTTGGCGCCGCCGCAAAAGGAAGCGATTACGTAGAACACCTCTTCATAGCCTCTACGCATGCTTACATCATGATCTTTACGGATGATGGGATGGTCTACAAACTAAAAGTCCATGAAGTTCCGGATGCCGCGGCATCGGCCCGTGGCAAGGCAGTTGTAAATCTGATCAATATTCCTTCCGATCGAAAGCTTGCGGGCGTTGTGCCGGTGCGCGACTTTGCAGAAGGCCGCTATGTGGTGATGGTCACGCGCAAAGGCGTGATCAAAAAGACTTCACTGGCGGATTTTCAAAACATTCGTACCAACGGAATCATCGCCATAAACATAGACGAGGGTGACCAATTGCTGGACGTCGTATTAACTGACGGTAAGAAACGAATTTTTATCGCCACCCACAATGGCATCGCAATTCGTTTTGACGAAAAGAACGTGCGTCCGATGGGCCGCGCGACGCGCGGTGTTCGGGGCGTTGATTTGCGCCCGGACGACTATGTTGTTTCTGTCTGTCCCGTTTCGTCCGATGACACTGAGAAGATGCTGTCGGTTTCTGAGTTAGGCTATGGCAAGCAGACGCCCATCACCACTTACCGCCTGCAGTCGCGCGGTGGTAAGGGCGTTATCAACATGAAGACGACGGAGAAGACCGGCAAAGTAGTGGCGGTGTTTCCTGTCGACGCCGAATCAGAAATCATGATTATCACGCAGCAGGCGAAACTCATCCGGCTGGAGGCAGGACACATTCGCAAGACTGGACGTAGCGCGCAGGGTGTCAGGCTAATCAAAATCGATGAGGGCGATCGGGTGACAAGCGCGTCGCTGGTTGAGGCAACGGAAGAGGAGACTGAAGAGACGCCGGCCAGTTAATTCTCAGACACGGCTTTAATAATTCATCAAAGGTGGGGGCCGGAATCACCTGCGCCCTCACCCTCAACCCAAACCTCTCCGTCTTCAAAAATTTCTTTTTTCCAAATAGGCACCCTCCGTTTCAATTCACGAATAGCCCATTCGCACGCTGCAAACGCGGCGCCTCTGTTTGGCGCGCTCACCGCAATGACAACACTGGTCTCGCCAATCTCAAGCCGGCCCGTGCGATGAACTATGCCGACGTGGGCTATCTCAAAACGCTGGTGAGCTTCATGTCCGAGTCGCTCGAGCTCGCGCACCGCCATGGGCGCGTAAGCCTCATAGATGAGATGCAGGGTTCTGCGTCCGTGAGTCCATTCGCGCGCATAACCGTCCAGTGTGACCGTCGCGCCGCATTCCGGAAGGACAACCCTGCGCGCGACCGAGCCAACGTCTATGGGCTCCGTGGTCAACTCGAAGAAGTCCCGGTTTAACGTCGCTGCGGGCGAGGCAGTTGTGGTCTCAGCGGTCGGCGGCTCAGGTTCACGCCCCTTGTCTGTCTCCGTTATTGTGCCCCCGCTCACTGGCGGGAAAACCGCCAACTCGTCGCCATCCTTTACTTCGAGATCCGTGGACGCATATTCCTGATTCACTGCAAACAAAAGCGAGCGCCCGAAACGGCGCAAGCCTGGAAATCGCTCCAAAAGCTCTGCGCGCGCGCCGGCAGCGCTACGTGCGCCCTTGAAAACGACGTCGACTTCGTCTTGTCCCGCTGCGTCGCGAGCCGCTCCAAAAAAGAGGACCCTTACGCAAATTTCGTTGTCAGTGTTGTGCGTCAATTATTATCCGCTTTAACTGTGATTCCAGTTTGCTCCAATCGAAAATGAGAACCGAGAGATCACAAATAGAATATGGCATCCCATCGATTCAAAAGCTTACGGACACGCGCGAGGCATCGTTATTCAATTTCAATCTTCCTGCCGCTATGTCCGTTCCCCTTCGCCAGCTCATGAATCCGCGCCCGTTCTTCGTAACCGGTAACCGCGCGCATGAGTATGTCGCGCAAGCGACGCAGGCGCTCGGAGGTTAAGCGCAGTTCGAGCAGTTCCTGCTTCACGTCGGTATCCATCTCCATTGCGGCCGCCACCAGAAAAGAGAGTCGTTCGGGCTCAGTATCCGTGATGTTTGGTAAGTTCGCGCGCTCGTCATTAATAATGCGCACCGCGCGCGCTATGCGCGTAAACGTTTCCGCTACTTCGCGTGAACTGGCCTCCACGGCTTCCTGGTTCTCGTCTTCATCCTCAAAGTAGCTGACCCGCACCACCAGATACGGATCGCCTCGCTCCACATAGGCTTCAATGCGGTACCTGATTACACCGACCGTAAGAATATTAGACCGTCCATCGGCGAAGGTTTGCGCGTCGGTTACTTTGGCCACACAACCGATACTGCCTACCGGGGGCAGCTCGCGTTGTGAAGTAGAGGCGTCGAAATAACTGAGTGCGAATAGATTATTGCCGGCGCGAATATCACTAAGCATTTGTCGATAACGGGGCTCAAAAATGTGCAGCGGCAACGGGACGCCGGGAAATAAAACTACTGCCAACGGAAAAAGCGGAAGCTCGCTTACTCCGTTTACCATGTCGGTTGCTTCACTCATGCATCAACTATTTCGAGGTTGTGCTGTCAGAAGAACTCTCGAAAGGCCGCTCTCTTTAGGATTGTAATTCGCGAGGAAGGTATTATCGCAGACGAGCCGAGAGAAGTCAGCAGACGCCGCGGCCGCGTAGGGATGCAGTTTGAGGCTGCGGTTCAGAGTTCAACCTTCAGGTTGCAGATTTCGCGGCCACATTGACATGCAAGCTAAAGCTCGAACTCTAAACTGCATCAATACCCGCGGGCCGGGGGTGACCTGGGTTCGCTGCTCCCTGATCTGGCACAGAGAAAAACTGAAAGATTAGGTCACCAACCGCGGGCCGCGCGGGTGGCACACCAATACCCGCTTATCCGCCGGTACTTAACGAAGGGCGAAGGAAGATTCAGACAAGGTCAAACCTGCGAGGCGCCATGCGGCGCATCGTACTCAGCAACTCTTCAGTATCAAAAGGCTTGTCGAGAAACTCGTCAGCTCCGACGGCGTAACATGCCTTGCGAGTCTCAATGCCGGTTGCCGAAGTCATGACCAAGACCTTCGATTCCGGAAGATAAGTTTTCAGGTATTCAAGGATGCGCAGTCCAACCTCGGCCGACTCAACCTCAGGCGGCAAATGCAAATCAAGAATGGATACGGCTGGTTCGTAAACCTTTAGAAAGCTTCTGGCGTGTTTCTGATTTGACGTCG
>DATGYM010000239.1:0-3662 GCA_035297925.1 Pyrinomonadaceae bacterium
ATTGGATTTTTACTTTCGCCTGCGCGGCCTACAATCTGGTGCGCATGCGTAATCTGGCCGCGGCCGTTCCTGCGGTGTAAGTCGAGACCGAAGTGTGTCCGACAGAGTCTGGAGTTAGCCTCTGGGACCGCCACAACACCGAAAATCAGAGCGTTTGACATCGCGAAAGATGAACAACAGAAAGAAAAACACGCTGCCAATCAGTTTTTCAGCAGCCTGCTAGGGGCTGCGAGTGTTCGCGCGTTTGCATCGTTTACTTCCGAGTAGGCCGTGATCCCGGGAACAAGACCAAGCAGAGCTCAGACAATCACTGTGCGAGCTGCCGGTTTTGCCAGTTACCAGGGGTGAACAATTGTGTGTAGATTGCACTGATCCGAACGAAGTGCGTCTGGTTGAGTATCCAAACAGATGTGGGGTTAGGCGGCAAGTGGGTTGAAGATTGTGATTGCCGGCTTACTCGATTCAAAGCGCAAAAACCGTTTACCCGGAAGGGAGCTACGAGTGCGCGTCGTTTGCCATTGGATCCGTTTCGCATGTGAAATCGCTGCTCTTGTCGTGTCCCTAGTATGTCTCAGCGCCGGACAACAACCCGAGATCCAGAATCTAGTCACGGGCGGGAACCTAGAGGTCATGCGCTGGCCGAACTTCAACGATTATCGAGACTCGCTCCAGAAGTTCTACGGGCTGACGGGATACGCTCCTGCCTGGGTCCAGGGATCGCAACCCGTCCCGCAGGCCCTGTCGCTGATCGACCGTTTCAGAGATGCTGGAACGAAAGGTCTCAACCCGGAGGACTACGACGCGTCGCGGTGGGAAGAGAGAATCCGCGCGCTGTCAGGCTCGTCGAGTAACCTGGCAGTGGCACGTTTCGACGTGGCGCTCACCGTCTGTACCATGCGCTATGTGTCCGACCTGCGTATCGGACGGATCAATCCACAGCATTTTCGGTTCGGATTGAGGGTGGAACAGAAGAAGTACGACTTGGCCCAGTTTCTACGTGACCGAATCATGACCGCTTCGGACGTGCGAGCAGTCTTGGACGAGATGGAACCTCCATTTACCGGCTATCGCCGGACCGAGGAGGCACTCGCGCGCTACATCGAACTGGCTCGCACCGACGATGGGGAAAAGCTTCCTGCTGTTACGAAGCCTATCGAACCGGGCCAGTCATACTTGGGCGTGCCCCGGCTGGCCCGTTTCTTGCGACTCGTGGGCGACCTGCCGGCGGACGCTACTGTTCCCAGCGACACTCAAACCTACAGCGGGCCGCTGGTCGATGCGGTCAAACACTTCCAGCGCCGCCACGGCCTCGATGACGATGGCCGCCTTGGTCCCTCCACTGTCAAACAACTGAATGTGCCTCTGCAGGATCGAGTACTCCAACTCCAGCTCACGTTAGAGCGTTGGCGCTGGTTACCCGTTGAGTTTTCCGCGCCGCCGATCGTCGTGAATATCCCCGATTTTCGGCTGCGTGCCCTCGACGAAAACAACAACGTGGTGATGAACATGCGAGTCGTGGTGGGGAAAGCGATGCGCACGCAAACGCCGGTCTTCACCCGCGATATGAGCTACATTGTCCTGCGCCCCTACTGGAATGTTCCTCCCAGCATTCTCCGCGGCGAAATCGTTCCCGCGATCCAGCGCGATCGCGGCTACATTGCCCGCAAGAACTACGAGGTCACGACGTATGACGGTCAGGTAGTCACCTCAGGAGAGATTTCCGATGAGATATTGGCGCAACTGCGGGCGGGAAAGCTAGCCGTGCCCAGAAGCCCGGCCCCTCCAACGCGCTGGGCCTGGTCAAACTGATATTCCCCAACGAGAACAACGTCTATCTTCACAGCTCGCCCTCTCAAACCCCGTTCTCCCGCTCACGCCGTGATTTCAGCCACGGATGCATCCGCGTCGAAAAGCCCGCCGAACTGGCCACGTGGGTACTACGCAATAATCCCGGCTGGACGCTGGAGCGAGTGCAGCAAGAAATGCAGAGCGGAAAGGATGACGTCACCGTGAACCTGGTCAAGCGCGTCCCGGTCTTCATCGTGTACGGAACGGCGCTCGGCTATCAAAACGGCGAAGTCCATTTCAGTGATGACATTTACGGGCACGATGCCAAGCTGGCGGCGGCGCTCGCGAAGGGCTATCCCTACCCGTAATTCCGATTCTTATCTACCAGCGCCGGACCCGACCCACGTCAACATGCACGAAGTCCGAAGCTGCGTAGTAGCCGACACCGCCACGATGCAGCGCCAGGGCGGCATCTCGCAGGTGAGAGGTCGGAATCCCGGGCACCCGAATGTCGATGGCCATCCCCTGCATGTGAAGACTGTGACTGGCCACTCCGTGTCCATGTGTACGGAGGAATTCGTTACTCCGTAGTGTGCGGTAGCCGCATATGACATCAATCTCGAGAGTGGGATTCCCGAGTGCGGTAGTCAAATCGTGGAGGAGGTCGAATACCTGCGGATCGTACTCATGAATTTCGCCGCTGCGGTGGTCGCGCAGATAACGGTTGAGGCGCAATAGAGACTCCTGGTTGTAACCTTCGCGATTGCGGTAAACGATGTTCAGTCGCTCGCGAGTATGGGTGTGAAAAAAATGCAACTCGTAGGGCCACTCCGAAACGGCTGACAATTTTAGCTGAGCTTCGGCACGGGAAACCGGTTGGCCGGGTAAGATCAGTGTCAACAGGAGAAAGATGCAAAGATTTCTTGGCGACCAAGGCAAGACAAAGGCTCCGGAAATAGACTGGCCACCCAGGCGGTCTGGACTCCATCGTACCAAGACAAGCGTTGTCCCAATGACGAGATCCTGTCAAAGCGCGAACGAGGAGTCGCTCGACAGGAAGAGGTACCATGCCCGCGAAGCCAAAGTCCCGACCACCGGTCCGGTGTCGTCGGCAACCCGGAAACTATGACCGTTGTTGGCGTAACAGGATGCCCCCCTCTTAGCAATGATGTTGGAGTTGGGGCGAAAGCTAGTTGTGGAGAACGACATGTAGAAGTGAACTATGAACCTGCATCTCGCCCCGCGATAGTCAACGAAGCCAGGGCAGAAAGCGACCTCTTGGCCGCTGTGGAAGCCGTCATCGCTGAAAAGTGTTTTTTCAACAGACCTAGGCGAATTTCGCCATCATCCTGCAAGGTCAATCATAGGGCCGAGTGCGACATCGGAACACTCTCACGCGGGTGTGAGGCTGCAGTTGTTGAAGTGCCTCTCGCCAGCATCGCCAGTTCGGTTTTCGGGGTGGCAAAACGCGAAGAGCCGCAATCCAAGCAGACCGAGACCTTCGGGAACACCCAGACTCCGGGCTTATCGACGTTTTTGAGGCCACTGAAATGGAGGATCATTTCAGCAGTGAATTCCGTCAGATTGCTGGACTGACATGATGGACAATTCATAACGTACCTCCCTCCTGACGGTCGAAGAATATGCAAGCCCCACAACCTCAATCTGGTCAAAATTGACCTCTTTTGAAGTGCCCCCGTTTGCGGTACCAATCCCAATGTAAGTTCTCAGTTAATGTTTCAGCGGGGATGAGGTCTGGAGCAGGGGACGGCGTTTGAGTCCCCTGCTCCAGCAGCACTGTACTAGCTTTCCTCATGCCAGCATCTCCGCTCGTGTTCGAGCAAACTCGGCGGGTGGCAAGTAGTCCAGCGAAC
>DATGYM010000240.1:0-30531 GCA_035297925.1 Pyrinomonadaceae bacterium
TGAAGGATGGTTCGCGCGTCAATGCAATCATCCCGCCACTTTCCATTGATGGCCCCGTCCTATCGATACGCCGCTTCGGCGCTGAGCCGCTGCGCATGAATTCATTGATTGAGAACAAAGCGCTCACACGCGACATCGCAGATATGTTGGAGATGTGCGTCAGCGCGCGTTTGAATGTTTTGATTTCCGGAGGCACCGGGGCGGGGAAGACGACCCTGCTGAATGCGCTCTCGGCTTACATTCCGGTAAACGAACGCATCGTGACAATTGAAGACTCGGCAGAGCTGCAGTTACAACAACCACACGTCGTCAGACTGGAAACGCGGCCGCCGAACATTGAAGGCAAGGGCGAAGTTACCCAGCGCGACCTGGTGCGAAACGCACTACGCATGCGACCCGACCGCATCGTCATAGGTGAGGTGAGAGGCGGCGAAGCGATCGATATGTTGCAGGCGATGAATACGGGTCACGATGGAAGTTTGACGACCATCCACGCTAACACCCCACGCGACGCGCTCGCCCGTCTGGAAACCATGATTCAAATGACGGGCATGCGTCTTTCCGACCGCGCGATGCGGCAGCAAGTCGCCTCTGCGTTGGATCTGGTGGTGCAGGTTGCCCGTCTTTCAGACGGCACGCGCCGGCTCACTTCTATTTCTGAGATCACAGGAATGGAAGGAGAGACCATAACCATGCAGGAAATTTTCCAGTACGAACGCACGGGTGTCGATTCGCAGGGTCAGGTCATGGGCCGGTTCCGTCCCACTGGCATTCGGCCTCGGTTTGCTGAACGACTTAAAGCCTGCGGGCTGCAACTGCCGCGCGTCTTCTTTGAGGAGATGTAAAAACGATGCTGATCTCCTTTCTAGTTTTTCTCTTCGGTCTATTCCTCGTGCTTGGCGCTTATCTCCTGGCCACGCATGGTTCCGACGCCAAGCGAGCTCGTCTGCAACAGCGCCTTTCGGAAGCCCTGCTTCATTCAGCGCACACCGAAGACGTGGAAGTGGTGCTGGCGCGCAGTGAGCTGATGAGCGAAATTCCGGCGCTGAATCGAGCGCTGGTCAGTGTCCAGGCGGCCTTGCAGCTAAAGAAAATGCTGGATCAGGCCGATCTCCACATCACGCCGTCGCGTTTGGTCATGTTCTCGGGAATGGCTGGCATGCTCGCAGCCCTCGCGGCATCGGTAATTAGCGTTTCGATCCTTTTGATGTTTGCGGCGGGCGTTGCGGCCGCTTCCATACCTTTTATCCACGTCTGGTGGTCACGAAAAAAACGATTGGATAAGTTTTTGGAGCATCTCCCGGACGCGCTTGATTTGATGAGCCGAGCTTTGAGCGCCGGTCACGCTTTCTCAGAGTCAATGCACATGGTGTCCGCTGAAATGCCCGAACCGATTGCGACCGAGTTCCGCAAGACCTATGAGGAACAAAACCTGGGGCTGTCGTTAAAGTTGGCGCTTGAGAATCTTACGCAGCGCATTCCGCTCCTGGATCTCCGCATGTGCGTGACTGCTGTTTTGATTCAACGGGAAACGGGCGGCAACCTCGCTGAGATTCTGGAAAAAGTTGCTTACACCATTCGCGAACGCTTTCGCATTATGGGCGATTTGAAAACCTTAACCACCAGCTCGCGCATGTCTGCCTGGTTGTTATGCGGTCTGCCGATATTCGTCACCATAGTTATCACAGCCATGAACGGCGAATACATGTCGGTGCTCTGGAAGGACCAGCGCGGACATTATTTGATCGCGACGGCATTGTTTCTGCAAGTTACCGGCATGCTGATCGTACGAAAGATTTTGAGGATAAAAATTTGAGTTTGGCAGTAGTCAGTGGTCAGTAGTCCCGTCTTGTAGCAACCGACCACGACCGACCCACAGACTACTTACCATTATCCCCTAAAAACCAACCATAGAGACGGACTACTGACCACTGACTATTGACGCTTGAGTGACGACAATGCTGCTACTTATAACCATCTCGACATTCATTTGCATCTCGCTTGGCATGATGGGCGTTTACTGGCTGCTTTATCGGCCGCAGAGCGCCGCCACCGAGCGTCTCAAGCAACTCGGGCAGCGTCAGGCAGGCGCGGGCACAGTTCCTGTCGGACTCGAGGATGAACGGCGTGGCGCGGAGCTAGCGGAACGTTTGGCAACCCCGCTCAGCCGTCTCCTTCCTCCATCTCAAGCCGAAGCGAAGAAGCTCGAGAAGCAACTTATGCAAGCCGGCTTTCGTTCACCCGGCGCCTCAGTGGTTTACCGCGCGATTCAGTTGGCTGCAATGGCGGGTTTTCCGGCGATCGTTGCGCTCGCCTGTGCCGTCCTCGCCCGCCCGCTCAGTGGTGCACTGCTTTGGATCATATCGGCGTTCGTTGTCGGTTTTTTCCTGCCGCGCTACGCGTTGCGGCGCATGATCAGGTCGCGACAGCAATTGGTTCGCTGGGGACTCGCCGACGCGCTCGACCTGATGGTCATTTCTATCGAAGCCGGCCTCGGCCTTAATGCCGCGATGATGAAGGTAAGCAGCGAATTAAAGGAAGTGCATCCAGACATCAGCGAAGAGTTCGAGTTGGCGAATCTTGAAATCAGAGTTGGACGCGAACGAGACGAGGCGCTGCGAAACCTTGCGGATCGGACCGGCGTTGATGATTTGCGCAGCCTGGTTGCGATGCTCATTCAGACGGATCGCTTCGGAACCTCGATCGCGAAGGCAATTCGGGCTTTCTCGGATTCGTTGCGCACCAAGCGCCGCCAGCGCGCCGAACAGGCAGCGCAGAAAGCCGCAGTGAAACTACTCTTCCCGCTGGCTTGTTTCCTGTTTCCAACACTATTTATTGCCATCCTCGGTCCCGCTGCCCTGCAACTGATAGACACACTCGGAAAAATGTAAAGGAGTTGGACGATGAGCAAAAGACGATTAATCGCTATTTTTATCGCGTTTGTGATCGCGGTTGGGGCCTCAGCCATGTGGAGCGCATCGACTATCGAGCGCGATGGCGATCCTGACGCCAACTCAATCGAGGACTCGGGCTCGCCCGCGGGCAACACTACGGAGCAAAAGAAGAGTGGGAACAAAGTAGTGCGGATCTTTGCGGCGCCGTTCAAGGCTTTTGGCCGGCTGTTCAGTCACAAAGACGATAACAAACTCCAACGCATGACTGAGAAAGATGCGGAAAGATTTGAAAGCGTCGGAGTCACGCGCGTTGACGACAGCCGCACGCCCGAGGTCAAGAAGCTCGCCTTAGCCAATTCCGCTAAGGAGCATTTGGCGAACGGCCGGTCTTATTTATTGAACGGGCAATTCAATGAGGCAGTCACCGAGCTTTCGACTGCGGTTTCGCTCGATCCGAAACTGACGGAAGCGCACAGTTTGCTGGGCGTTGCCTATGATCGAAAAGGCCTCGCTGACCGCGCCCGGGAATCCTATGAACGCGCGATCAAGGCTGAGCCCGAGGATGCGCAAGCACTTAACAATCTTGGGTTCTCTCTTTATCAGAATGGAAATTATCGGGCCGCGGTAGACCGTCTCAAGCGAGCAGCAAAATTAGCGCCTACCGACGACCGCATTCTTAACAACCTTGGTCTCGCTCTTTGCCGGCTGGGAAAATTTGAAGAAGCCTACAAGCATTTCGCGCGCGCTGCCGGCGCCTACACCGGGAACCTTAATACCGCTCGCATGCTCGAGAGGTTTGGTCGTGAAGAAGACGCAATCAAATACTACGAAGCGGCTCGTCGGATTGAGCCCAATTCCACACTGGCACTAAAACGGCTGTCTGATCTCTATAAGCGAGTCGGAAGAACTGAAGAATCCCAATCAACTGAGAACACCTTAAATGGGATGACAGTTTCAAACGCCGCAACCTCCGGACGATAAGGTGAAGGTTCCGGAGCTTTCGCTTCCGGCTAACTAGTTCAAACCTGGAACTCATCATGACGCAAACAACAATACTTTCTCGCGTTGAGTTGGAATCGATGGGGCCGCCCGTTGCCGAAGAGCTGGGCGATCTGGGCATTGGTGAGGGCTTTCTTTGCGACCTGGCGCTAAAGCACGTCGCCATGATTCCCGAGCCGACAACTACGACGGTCGCAGATCGACTTCATCTGCCTCGAGCTCTGACGGAAGAAATTCTGGAAAAGCTCTATCGCGAGAAACTCATTGAGGTTCGCTTGCAAACTGCCGTTGGTTCCACGCGTTACAGCATGCTGGATCGAGGTTGGGACCGCCTGCTGCGTCTGCTTTCAGTTTGTGGGTACAGCGGCGCCGCTCCTGTTTCACTTGACGACTACGCGCATATGATGCGTTTGCAGTCGATACCTTCGCATCCTGCATCAATTGAGACTGTGCGTGCCGCGTTTCATGATTTGATCCTCCCTGACTCACTACTGCAAACACTCGGCTGCGTCATAAATTCCAGGCGTTCACTTTTTCTCACCGGTTTACCCGGCACTGGTAAAACGGCAGTCGCCGAGCGCATAAACAATGCTTTGCCGGGAGCTATCTGGATACCTTATGCCGTGGAAATCGACGGCCAGATCATTCGCGTTTTTGATTCACATTGCCACCGGGTTGTTTCTGCGGAAGACACTCCGTCGGAATACGACCGGCGCTGGGTTCTGATAAAACGTCCATTAGTGGTCGTTGGCGGCGAACTGACACTTGAAAACGCTGATCTGACCTGGAGCGAAGCGGCGAAATTTTACGAAGCGCCATTTCAGATGAAATCCAATGGCGGCACGCTGGTGATAGACGATTTTGGCCGGCAGCGCGTGGCGCCCCAGGATTTGCTTAATCGTTGGATAGTACCTCTCGAACGTCGCGTCGATTACCTGGCGTTGCATACCGGCAAAAAGATCGAAGTGCCCTTTGAACAACTTGTCGTGTTCTCGACCAACCTCGACGAGAACGATCTTGCGGACCAGGCATTCCTAAGAAGAATGGGTTACCGCGCGCGCGTCGAACCGCCAACGCCCGGGGCATATTCAGAAATTTTCAAACGACAGGCGTATACGCGGGGCATTCGTTACCAGCAGGCGGTGCTGGATCATGTGCTCGACAAGTACAAACTCGAGCATCGACAAATGAAGGGTTGCGAGCCGCGCGACTTACTTGATCGCGCTACTGATATTTGTCTTTTCGAGGGGCAGTCGCTCGAACTCACCACTCCGATTCTGGACATAGCCTGGCGCAACTATTTTGGCACTGCTCACAGCTTCGACCAGTCACATCGCTTCACTCCTGGTGTCCATGATGAGGCGTTGATTGACCGAGATCTGTCAAACCCACTTGAGCTATAGGCAACCTCCAATGCCCGACAAAATATTACTTACGTCTGCGCGGGATACCATTCGTCAACGCCTTGTGAATTGTGGTTGCTTGTCACCGATTTCACACGGCGAGACTGGCCGCGGCAGGACGCAAGACTGGAGCTCAATTCGATACTGTTTATTGTTCGCGCTGCTTTTGTTAATCACAAGCGCGCCAGCACATGGCCAGAAAAAACCTGCCCTGGGAAATTCCGCGGGCAGCGTACCGGAGTCTTCTGTGCCAGTTCGTTTGCGGCTTGTCGACGGCAGCAGCATTGAGGCGGATGAAGCCTGGGAAAGTGAACAGGGAACCTGGTACCGCCGCGGTGGCATGAGCCACCTGATTCCGCGGGATCGAATGAAACGGATTGAAAGGGGCACTTCTTCCAAGCCGCAGATAAAGCCTCAGGGCGCAACGGTACTTGAGAACGATGACATAGATACCCCTGATGTCTCGCGCGGTTTGGATGCTTCCGAAGAAGGGCCCGTTTGGATTTATCTGGTTGGAGGCGCGCGCGTCGAAGCTGACAGCGTAAGTGAATCCTCGGCAGGTGCCTGGTATCGTCGGGGATCGCTTTCAGTTTTTGTCGAACATGCCCGTATCGATCACATCGAGCGGGAAGAACTCAGTGCAGCGGAATCTGCGGGGAAAAGAGCGCGCGGTTGGACCACGGGGAATCCCCGGATTGATGCCCTCATCAAACAGAACGGCGCAAAGTATGGAGTAGATCCCTACCTCATATTTTGTGTGATGGAGCAGGAGTCACACTTCAACGCGCGCGCATTATCGCCCAAGGGCGCCAGAGGCCTGATGCAGTTAATGCCGGGCACGAGCGCGCGCTTTGGAATCCGCCGGCCATCAGATCCAGGGCAAAACATCGCGGGGGGCACGCGATACCTGAAACAACTAATTCAACAATTCAACGGACGAATAGATCTTGTCCTGGCGAGTTACAACGCCGGCGAAGGAGCCGTTCTGAAGTTTGGCGGGAGAGTGCCGCCTTATAGAGAAACGCGGGAATACGTAAAGCGCATCAGCTATCGATATCGGCGGGCAAAACCGGTAACGCCCAGGACCGACGCGGCGATTGTTGGGGCCGGCCTGTGATTTCGTTTAAACGAAAGCAGAACTCAAACCGATATCAATGAGAGCTATTCTGATTAAACTCGCTGCCATTTCAATTATGAGCTGCGCGGCGGTATTCAACGTTAACGCCCAGCAGGGCGAACTCCCGCTTACCAATGGATCGGTTGTAAAACTGGTGCGAGCGGGCTTTAAGGAAAAGACCGTCATCGCGATTATTCACAACCGACCGGGGCGCTTCAATTTGGATCCGGACCGGCTGATCGAGCTTAAGCGCAACGGCGTCAGCGAGAATATTATTCTCGCCATGTTGGCACAAAGCGCGTCCTTCGTCATGGCTGATGATGATTGGACGAGCGATTCCGCATTTAGAGGTGACAACGGATCTGGTAATGGAAATTCGAAGAGTGACGGCGGTTCTGACATTTTCGGCAGCAGCTCAGGTTCCCATAGCCAGAACAGCGGCCGCGGAATGAGTGGCGGAAACGACGGAGAAACAACCACGACCGGTAGTGCGACCGTGCGTATTCTGCGTCCGCCGACGGAAGCCGGCGCTGCGCCGATGAAGCTGGAGAAGAGCCCAACCCTTACGAACGAGGCGGTTATCAAACTGGTTGAAGCTGGATTCTCTGAGGGTACGATCATCAAGCGAATCGAAGACTCGCCTGCCGAATTCGATTTATCAGCTACGAAGTTGGAAGAACTGCGCCGCCGGCGGGTTACTGAAGCGATCATTATCGCAATGACCGCAGCCATGGGCGAGGATGGAGATAGCAAACAAGGCAGCCCGAACGGAAGCAGAACTAGAACAAAGGGGAATTAGGAATATGGGCCGTTTCGGGGTGATGCCTGGGCCTCAACTGCATCGGCGAGCGGTTCTGCTGTCGTTTGTAATTTTTGTCTTCACCGCTTCAGTTTCAGCACAATCGCAAACGCCAACGCCGCCGCCCCTCCTTTCGCCAAAGCCAGTCGAACAGGAAATCGATCCGGACGACGTAATCTCTGTTAATACGGCAGAGGTTTTGTTGCCCGTAACCGTGCGCGACAAGGCTGGTGCGTTAGTCAGCAACCTTACGCTGAAAGATTTTCGCATTTTCGAGGATGGCGCAGAGCAACCACTTAGCGACTTCAGTCTGCGCGATGTTCCGGTGGACGTATCATTGATGGTGGACGCCTCATCATCAGTGGCCGAAAACCTTGATGACTTTCGGCAAGCCGCGGAAGGGTTTGCATCACATCTTGCGAAGGACGATCGAGTTAGTCTTATTCAATTCGACGATCGCGTGGTGATGTTACAGGACTGGACCGCAAGCCTGGTTCAGTTGCGGCGAGCTTTACGACGAATTGTGCCGGGAATGTTCACACGATTTCACGACGCCATGCTGCTGGCTTCGCGCGATCAAGCGCCGCGGCCAACCGCGCGGCACGCAATCATCGTGTTAACCGACGGCATCGATAGCGGGCGCGGCACAACCTTTGAGGCGGCGTTGCGTGGAGCTCTGCAGGGCCAAACTACGGTTTACGTGGTGAGCAACTCGCAAATCGAAAGAGCGAAGAAGCAGGAAGAACTAACAGAGTTGCTTTCCGGATCAGATTCAGCTCAGCGGTTCAATCAGATTCGCATCGATGATCTCCGCCTGGGTCTTGCGGCTCTGACCAACAGTGAACGCAACCTCGAACAGCTGGCGACTGCCACCGGCGGCCGGCTTTACAAGCCGAACAGCTTCAATGACCTTGAGCGGACCTATAAGGAAGTGGCGGATGAGCTGCGACATCAATACACGCTCTACTACTCGCCGCTAAACACCAGCCGCGATGGCCGCTTCCGCCGGGTCCAAGTTGCCACCACGAATCCTGCGCACCAAGTGGCCGCGCGCATCGGCTACTACGCCCCGAAAGGGCAATAGCGGATGGGGCCAGAGCCATCCACAGCTGACTCCAGTTGCCGTTCTGGCGCTGCCAAACTAAAAAGTTGTTGTCTATCCCTTGCCGTTGGTTCAGCCCACACCCGCGCTCCGCTGAAAGGCCAAAATGCTACGCAGCCTTCGTTAGGCAAGGGTCTGCGTCGCATTGACACGTCGAATGAGATCGAGTAGGCTCCTCTGCCTGGTGGGTCTCTCCAACTAAGTCTAATTATTTATTAAGTTAGGATTTTGCGGAGGAGGCGGCATGGTCATTGCCATTGCTAACACCACTTCGCGGGGTTACGTGTGCGTTCCCCCGCCTTGCGAAAAGCAATTCTACAAATAAGAGAGTTTTCAGAGGAGAGAGCATGCGACTAATCAAGCGCGCCGAAAAGGGCCTGACAATGGCTGCCGGCGGATTACACGACGTTATTCAATCAGTCAATAAATACAAACCCAATCCGTCTTTCACTCCAAAATGGTCTGATAAGCCTTTGCTGAAGTCCTGGCAGAAGAGCAAGCCCACCCTCGGCTGGCCGCGCACTACTGATTCTCTTTGTCCCAATTGCGTTATTGAGGCGAGGGAATCGATCATCAGTGGTAAACAGGACGTGAGCGTCCTCATTAATGAAAAAGTTGGTGAAATCAAGGCGCAAATTATCGAACGCGACGGCGAAGTCTGGATGGTCAAGGACTGCCCCATTCACGGTCACTTTGAAGACATGATGGCCATCGACGTCAAGTTTCTAACGCACATTGAAAAGATGTTTCCGGGTCGTGATATCGACGCTCACAACGACGAGAAACTTCACAACCACGGCACCAGCACAATCAAGTACGGCCGTGGCGCGGTGCTTACAGTTGACCTTACCAACCGCTGCAACATGATGTGCGATCCGTGCTTCATGGACGCTAATCAGGTCGGTTTCGTGCACGAGCTGAGCATGGATGAAATCCGGGAGATCCTTGACAACGCGATCTCGATCAAGCCGCGTCGTCAGATGTCCGTGCAGTTTTCGGGTGGGGAACCATCGATTTCTCCGCACTTCATTGAATCAATCAAATACGCGCGCAAGGTTGGTTACAACAGCGTGCAGGCGGCCACCAACGGAATTGAGTTTGCGAAGAGCAAAGATTTTTGTCGGGAAGCTGCCGAAGCCGGGCTGCGCTACGTCTACCTGCAATTTGACGGTGTCGGCAATGATGCCAACAGCCATCGTCAGGTTGGGAACCTGTTTGACGTGAAGATGCGCGCCATCAACAACCTGCACGACGCTGGTGTTGAAATTGTTCTGGTGACGACGCTCGTGAACGGCATCAATAATGATCAGGTAGGATCGATTATCAGATTCGCGTTGGACAATCCCAAAAAGATTGCGTTCCTTTCGTTCCAGCCGGTTTCTTTTACGGGTCGTGACGAAGAAATCACCCCGCAACGCCGACTGCAACAGCGTTACACACTTTCACACCTCGCACACGATGTTAAGAGTCAGGTGGGCATTACGGAGCCGACGCGAGACTGGTTCCCGTTGTCCCTGATGGGTGCCTTTGCCGACTTTGCGGACCTGGTTCACGGACCAGATGCTGATTGGGGTCAGGTCTCCTGTGGCTGCCATCCAAATTGTGGCGTGGGCACCGCGGTAATGGTCGATAAGGAAACGCGCGAGATGCGGCCAGTGCCGGAATTTCTGAACATTCCTGGTTTGGTTAAGGACATGCAGAAGATTACGGATGCTGCCCGTGGCAAGTGGATGTCGAATCTTATGATGGGGCTGGCTCTGCTTAAGCATTACAACCCTTACAAATCACCATCGCAGTTTACCTTGTATGAACTCTTCAAGAAATTTGACAAGTCGTTTGGTTTAACCGGCAAGGATTACGGCAAAGTCAGCGGCGATCGCTCGAAAGACGACATCGAGAAGCGGCGTTCCGACCGTTGGAACTTCCTGTTCATCGCCGGAATGTGGTTCCAGGACCTCTTCAACTACGACTTCCGCCGCACAGAGATGTGCATCATTCCCTACGGAACCCAGGAGGGCGAGATTTCCTTCTGTGCCTACAACACTGGTATCGGTTGGAGAAATATCATCGAGAACATGCACCAGAATGCGACCGTTGCCAAGTGGTATGAAGAGCACGGACGTCACGAAATCTTTGCTCGCGGCAAGGAAGTCGAGTTGACTGACAAGTCACATGACATGGTCCTGAATCCAATTGATCTCACCCGGCCTAATAAGCCGGAAATGGAAGGGCCGAAGACTGCGCACGAGGAAGCGGTGCTGATGCGCAAGCTCTATCAGGAGATCGTGCTCAAGAAACAGCTCGACACAAAAGAAGCGGACAAGCCGGTACAGATTCAAGGTCTTAGCCGCAAGAAACAGGAGACACCGGAACCGGCGCTGGTGTAAGCTCTGCTACAGTTCTCAAGTGAGCCCCGCGATTCAGTACATCTTCGCGGGGTTCGCTGTGTAAGGACAGCAGCCTCGCCAGGCAAGCCGAGCAAACAAAGGCGAGATTCTCGCTGAATCGAGCATCTCAACTTGACCACTGACGTTTGCGGCGTGTTAAATAGCTCGATACAACAGATCAGATCAAACTTAAGGAAAGACGGAAAGCGAATGGCTATAGTTACTATTAACCAGGGTGAATCGATCGAGAGCGCGTTGCGGCGTTTCAAGCGTAAGGTGATGACCGAAGAGATCATCAAGGATGCGAAGAAGCACGCGTTCTTTATTCCTCCCGGACAGAAAGCAAAACTCAAATCAGCTCTCGCCCGCAAGCGGAACAAGAAAAAAGGCCGCATGCGAACCGCTCCCAGAGACTAATCGGATTAGTAGGGCCCTGCTTCGCGTCGCGTACTGCGTCCGAGGAGGTGCTCTCCGATCGTCTAAGCTCTCAAATCAATACCCAGGGTATGGTTGGGATTCAGATTGGCGGCTGGCGAAAGCTGAACGACCGGTTGAGACGAGTTTGATATGACGAGAATTCTGCTCACAAACGATGACGGAATCCAGTCGAATGGCCTAATCAAGCTTGAAGAAGCTTTAAGAGAAGTTGGCGATGTCTATGTTGTCGCTCCCGCCTCAGAGATGAGCGGCGCAGCCCACAGTCTCACCCTGGCCCGTCCTCTGCGTATCAGGCAAATTGACGACAGGCACTGGACGGTAGACGGCACTCCTACTGATTGCGTTACACTCGCGCTTAACAAAATTCTTTCTCCGGAAGACTTACCTCACATTTGTGCTTCCGGAATCAATCATGGTGGTAATCTGGGCGACGATGCGACCTACTCCGGCACTGTTGCTGGAGCGCTGGAGGCTACAATCCTGGGTGTGCCCGGGCTGGCTTTCAGCCTCGTCGCGCGTGAGGGTTTCGACTTTGGCGAAGCCGCACAATTTGCTATCACTGCCGTGCGCAAGGTGTTGGCTGAAGGACTACCGGATGGTACGTTGCTCAACATCAACATTCCCGCCAAAGAGATCAAGGGCGTTCGCGTGACGCGGCAGGGAATCAAAAACGCTCGTCCGGTAATCAGCGAACACATCGACCCGCGCGGAAAGCCGTATTTCTGGATCGGCGAAGAATACTTCAATAACAGCGCAGCAGATGGAACTGACTATAACGCCATAGATCAGGGTTACATTTCGGTGACGCCATTGAGGAGTGACATGACGGATCACCGAGCGCTCTCAGTGATCGAAAGCTGGGGCGACTTGAAGGATACTGAGCTGCTGCACAAAGCGTGAGCAGCGCGGGCTGCTCCTCCGCAAACAGTACTAAGAGTTTCGTGCAAACTACTCGACAACAGCCCGCAAATAGAAGTCAGGATTATTCCATTCCCCGCGAGCGCATGGTTGAGAGGCTCCGCGACCATTATCATATCCGTGATCTAAAAGTTCTCGCCGCGATGAGTTTCGTGCCGCGTCATGCGTTTGTACCCGAAGCATTGCAGGGACGCGCTTATGGAGATCATGCGCTGCCGATCAGCGGCAGCCAGACAATCTCGCAGCCGTACATCGTTGCGCGCATGACTGAGCTGCTGGAAATTGATTCCGAGAGTAGAGTGCTTGAGATCGGGGCCGGCTCGGGCTATCAGACTGCCATTCTGGCGAAGGTTGCGGGACAGGTTTATTCAATCGAACGCATTGCCAGCCTCGCGCGCGAAGCACAAAGCCGTATCAGGCAGTTGAACATCTACAACGCCACGGTGAAATGTTTTGACGGTACATTGGGTTGGGCAGCGAACGCTCCATACGATGCCATACTGGTGGCGGCCGGTGGGCCGACTGTGCCGGAACCGCTCGTGGCTCAATTAAAGGTAGGTGGCAGGCTCGTTGTCCCGGTTGGCGAAACGCGCGAATCCCAACGTCTCGTCCGGGTCATTAAGGGCGAAACAGGATACAAACAAGAAGATCATGGCGCCTGCGCTTTTGTTCCCTTGATAGGCCAACATGGCTGGGCGACGTAGGCCGCTTTCGTTCCGCGTTCCGAGTTCCGAGTTCCGACTCAGGTCTCGAAGGAGCATTCGGTTTTTAATTTTCTGGCTCACGCGAGCCTTTTCTTTTGTAACCCGAAATTAAAACTTGAAACTTGAAACTCTAGTTAAATGATTGCACGAATACTTGAATTCCTGTCAGGAATCATCGTCGCCACAATTTCCCTGCTGGGCTACTCGGGGATAGTTTTGTTGATGGCAATTGAGTCAGCATGTATTCCGCTGCCCTCCGAGATCATTATGCCTTTTTCAGGATATTTGGTTTCCACCGGCGAGATGAATTTGTGGGCAGTTGCGGTGGCGGGGGCGTTTGGTTGCGTGTTGGGATCGCTGGTCGCTTATTGGGTAGGAAGCAAGGGCGGCCGACCTCTTATCGAAAAATACGGCCGCTATGTGCTCGTTTCTCGTCACGATCTCGACATGGCTGATCGTTGGTTTGCGAATCACGGCGAGATCATCGTTTTTGTCAGTCGTCTCCTGCCGGCTATCCGCACCTTCATTGCTTTCCCTGCAGGCGTGGCTCGCATGAATTTGAAGCGCTTCGTTATTTATACCTTCGCGGGTTCGTTGCCGTGGTGTTTAGGTTTGGCTTACGTGGGTCAGAAACTCGGCGAGAAGTGGAACAAGGACGACACCCTCAAGACCTGGTTTCATCGTTTCGATTTCCTGATCGGCATTGTTGCGGTGTTACTTATTGTCTGGTGGGTTTGGCGCCACGTGGGACACGTACGCAAAGAGAATGCTGAAGCTTGAGATTACGTTTGATAATTTGAGTTCGAGAGGATTTGGAAAAAACTGGTCGGGGCGAGAGGATTCGAACCTCCGACCTCACGGTCCCGAATTTTATGGCGCGCAAAAACGTAAGTTCTTGCCTTTGAGAAAGTGGCAGCCACCAGGGTTTTATTGGGCTTTTCACATCCCTCACATTCGCTCCCATCGCGAGGGGTCAAAGCTGTAATTTTGACCACAAATTGGCCACGTTGGCTCGAGTATCGAAAGCAAACCCGTTACGGCGCGAGCATAGACTTCAACTTGCAAACCCGCAGCGATTTGGAATGGCGGCCCTGTCCAGACCTGATGTCACGCGCTCCGCGCGTTTTCATAATTGCACGCAGGACGCGTCCGCGCCGCCACTATTCAAGGAACGATTCTGTGAACTTACACGTTCCCATTGCCGTTAAAGATCTCAGAACCTGATCCGAGATTTCGATCTCTAACGACAGCCGGAGGAAACATGAGATCCCCCAAAAGATTCGGTGTCCTTGTTATTTTAACGGTGCTTTCACTGGGAACGCTGAGCGAGCACGCCAAGGCCAAAGGGACAAAGCGATCGGGAGGTACGCACTTCATAGCATTCCTGCATGCGGCGGTCGTACCGATGGATCGGGAGCGTGCGCTTTATGATCACACGGTACTCGTCGCAAACGGAAAAATAACCGCAATTGGTCCCACCTCAGAGGTCAAAGTGCCTTCTGGGTCGACCCGCGTTGATGCCACCGGACGCTATCTAATCCCGGCACTCTGCGACATGCATGTTCATCTGCTTGGTGAGGCGTGGAACATAATGTTGCGACCTGAGGTACAGTTGGCCAGCAAGGACATTCCGTTTGAAGAATTCCTCTTTCCCTACGTCGCCAATGGAGTGACCACGGTTCAGGAGCTCTTCGCAACACCAGAAGAGCTTGCTCTGCGAAAGCGAATCGAACGAGGCGAACTGCTCGGTCCTCGGCTCATCCTGGCGAAGGCGATCGACGGTCCGAAGAAAGGGTGGCCGCCTCCATTAACCACCTGGGTAGCTTCGCCGGACGAAGCTAGAGAGGCTGTTCGTCAAGCGAAGGCCGCAGGCTACGACAAGATCAAAGTCTATTCGTTTCTGGATCGGCAATCCTATGATGCAATCATCTCTACGGCGAGGGATCTCAAAATGGATGTGATTGGACATGTCCCGATGTCAGTGTCTGTCGAATACGTTCTGGATTCCGGGCAGAAGCTCATCGCACATTCGGAAGAAGTGGCGAAACATGCCGGAGGCGACTACAGTGCAGAGCGTATCCAATACTTCGCAGACAAAATGGCGAAAAGCGGCGTCTGGATGACTCCGACGCTGGTAACGACGCATAGTCTGCTTGAGCTTTTCGACGATACTGACAGCCTGCTTGCTCGACCAGAAGTCAGATATTTTCAACATCCAATGCAGAGCGGTGTTTGGTCTTTCATGATTGAGAAATTGTATCGGCCGACACCCGTAGAAGCGCGAGAGAAGATACGAGTAGAGTTTGAGAGATTCCAGAGACCGCTGAACAGGGCATTTCACGACCGGGGAGGTAAGTTGATGGCCGGTTCGGATACGATCATTCCGGGCCTCGTTCCCGGCTTTGCCTTGCACCGCGAACTTGAAGAGTTGGTAGGCGTTGGCCTGACACCTTATGAGGCACTTCGGACTGCGACGACCCGGCCTTTTGAGTACCTGGGTGAAATTGACCAGGCCGGGACGATTGAAGTTGGCAAGCACTCCGACATGGTCCTATTGGACGAGAACCCTCTCGAGGACATATCAGGTGCTTCAAAGGTTGCAGGGGTGTTGATCCGCGGCCGTTGGATTAGTACCGACGAGATCAAGAAGAGAATGAAAGAGATTCAGACATCGTTCACCGGTCCAATGAATCAAGAACATCAAGGCAGTAACAAAGCATTGCGGCCTGCGTACACTCATCACTTTACTTCGGCGGTTCAATTAGGTCACGGCGTAGGCATGGCTTCAGAGCGACTGAAATGATGAGAGAGGTTCGCGTCACCACAGTGTCACAAACTACTGAGGCCACTCAACCGAGTGACCTTTTTCTTAGGAAGACTTTATATCCACGGCACGTTGTAAGATCCGCTCAAACACTGCGGCGGCTGTGGCGATGATGGCAGAAACCAAAATAACGAACGCACCCATCATAACTCCACCAGCAATATCATCCTTACCGCGTATGAATATGAATAAATAGGCCTCCGCCCCGAGAATAAAGATCGCAGTAGTTAACGCGCAGTACTTGATGATCCGCAAAGCTCGCACTGAATGCTGGAGAAAGATCTCATCTCGTCTGGCATACCCTAAGACATTGAATCCCTGGTAAAGACCGACAAAAAACGGGACGAAGGCCAGGTATATATACGCCAAAAATGGGTCCTTGAAATATATCTCAAAAAGCGTGGCGTTCACGTTCCTGCCCTCGAGGTGGGGTTCCCAAAGCAAGAAGGCAAAAACGCCTACCCCGAAAAGTAGAATTAGTGCCTGAAGGAAGATTGCTGAGCCTCGTTTAATAGTTGATCTTTATTATATTGCGTACGGTTGTGGGATCGAAAACTAGAATCGGGTAAGGGTCGCGATTTGTGCGATTCTCACGTCGCTTAGCATCGGGCCCTGCGGCGTGAAAACCTGCCGGCAAATTGACGATGTCTGGTCGCAGTGTTAAGACAATTCACGATTCGGATGACTACAAATCCCCAGGAGAATCTTATGAAGAAGATCACTCTCGTTGTTTTATTGGCGGCTGCGTTGATGGCTTTTGCGGCATGCGGAGGCCCGGCGGCTAACACCGGAGCAAATAGTGCAAACACAAATACGACCAAACCGGTTGCCGCCGCACCGACCGCCGACGCGTTGATGGCCCTCGAGAAACAGGCCAATGAGGCTTATGTGAAGGGCGACTCAAAGTTCTTTGAAAAAATGCTGAGCGACAAGTTCGTCATTCTCACCAACGACGGCCAGCGGATGGACAAGGCCACAACCGTCAAGATGATTGCGGGCGTCAAATGCGACATCAAGTCAATGGACCTGACCGAGCCCGCGATGTCAATGATCGACGCCGACACGTATGCCCTCAGCCTATAAGGCCACCTGGGACGGCACGTGCGACAGTCCCGACGGCCGGTCCGTGAAGGTGCCGAGCCCGGTCCGTTCGGCCAGCATCTGGGTCCGCAGCGGCGACAAATGGCAGGCGGTCTTCCACGGCGAGAATTTGATAGTCGATCTGAAGAATCCGCCGCCCGCAAAACCCGAGCCCAAAAAGGAAGAGCCGAAGAAGGATGACAAGGCTGCGGCTAATTCAAATACGCCTGCTAACACCACTGCTCCGGCAACGGTCACGCCCGATGCCAACACCGACGCTCTCGTCAAGGTCGAACTCGCGTTATGGGAAGCATGGAAGGAACACGACGCCAAGAAGCTCGACGATCTGATGGCCAGGGACGTTTCATTCGTGAACATATTCGGCACCTCCCTGGCAAACAGGGCCGATGCCATGAAGGACTGGACCGGGGCCGGTTGCCAGGTCAAAAGCGTCAGCGTCACTGATGGCTTCGCCACGGCCCTCTCGCCGACTGTCGAGATGCTTACGCGCAAGGGCACCGCCGACGGCACTTGCGGCGGTCAGAGCGTCACGGGCACTCCTATCTGGGGCGTGTCAATCTATGTTAAGGACGGCGATGCGTGGAAGTTTGCCTTTGGTATGAATTTGGCCGGTATGTAGATCGCCGCGCTTGGTGAATCGCAAATGGTAAATCGTAAATAGACGAACACCTCACCCCGCAGGGGACGGATTCAATAGCCGGAGGCAACGCCACCGGAAATCGTCCATATAAATCATCGACCCTGTAAGCGTCGGATTGATGTTCGACCCCTTCAGGGTCGCGGACATTTCTTGCCGTTCGATCCGTGGACGTTGCCCACGGCTATTCAATTTCACGCCTTCGGCGTGATGATGGCGCGGAAGAAGAAAAAATTTCTTGGATGATTTGTCGAATTCCGGTACAGCCATTCGACTATCTCGTGAAGGCAGGGCAAACGGCCCGCCCGATAACCGTTACAGAAACCAAGGAGAAAAAGTCATGCCACAGTATCTGGTTGCTAACTACCTCCCCGACGACTTCGACCCGTCCGCCGTGACCGAAGCGATGATCGAGGAGATCCACGCGCTCAACCGCGAAATGATTGCTGCCGGCGTGAGGAAGTTCGCTTGCGGAATTTCCCCGGCCAGCAACGCCAAGACGGTGCGGAAGCAACCTGATGGTACGGTGCTCGTCACCGATGGGCCATACACCGAGACCAAGGAGCACATGGGCGGTTTCTGGATACTGGAAGCCGCCGATATGGACGAGGCACTCGCGTGGGCGCGCAAGGGTGCCCTCTCCTGCGATGCGGCGGGCGAGGTGCGCGAGCTTCTTTTCTTCCCGGACCCGAATGCAGCAAAGGAATAGTCTCGCCCGCCGCGACTTCGCAATACGCAAGCGGCATTACTTGGCTCATCGAAAACCGGGGACACCATTAAGGCTTTCACAAAAGGCAAGAAGAGCGGGGGCAAGCCCACCTTCCTCACCCCGAGCTGATTAGAGTTGAGATTGTGACCTACGTTGAACGGCTTTCAATGTGAAGCGATTGAGAAAGTTTCGGTGTCTCAGGGTCGGGAAGGCGGGCTTGCCCCCGCGCTTTGCGTGAGGTCGAAACAGTTTTTGTGCAAAGCTCTAAATTAAACAAAATCAGATAGGACGCGACGGAACCGGAGTCATGAGAAAAATTACCGTACTTGAACACATTACCCTTGATGGCGTCATACAAGCAGGGGGCGGGCCGGACGAGGATACGAGCGACGGCTTTGCGTATGGCGGATGGGCAGCGCCCTTTGACGACGACGCGATCGGCGCGGCCGTGAAAAAGATGTTGGATATGCCGCTCGACCTGTTACTGGGGCGTAAAACTTTCGATATTTGGGCGGCGTTTTGGCCGCAACATGGCGACATTTGGCCCAACGTCAACACGGCCACTAAATACGTCGCCTCGAACACCATGACTTCTTCCGAATGGCAACCCTCGGTGTTTTTGAACGGGGATGTTGCGAAAAAAGTCGCCGAAATCAAGCAAGGGGAAGGACCCGATCTCCACATTTGGGGAAGCGGTAATCTGCTCCAGACGCTTATGAAGCATGATCTGGTCGATAATTTCTGGTTGATGATCTATCCGATAACTTTGGGCGAGGGGAAACGGCTGTTTGCCGAGGGCACGATCCCGGCGGCGTTCAAGGTGACGGAAACCATTGTCGGTTCGACTGGCGTCATCCTGGTGAATTACGAGCGCGCCGGTGCTGTCCAAACCGGAACTTATCAATAAACATTCGCGCCGTGTTGGGCGCACGTTCGCCGCAAGTATTACGATTTGCAACTGTCGATTCTTTCGGCGCGCGCTGACTATAGGATGAACGGTCCGGCGCTCAGCCTCAAACTCTCGTAAGCACTGGTAGATTGACGGGTCAGGACAATCAAATGAGAAACATAATCTTCGCAATCAACATTACCCTGGATGGCTGCTGTGACCACACCAAGCAAGTTGCGGATGACGAGACACATGAATATTTTACGGACCTCCTGCGTGAGGTTGACCTGCTCGTCTTTGGGCGTATCACCTACCAATTGATGGTACCTTTTTGGCCTGAAGTCGCTAAAAGCCAGTCGATGACAAAAGCATCGAACGAATTTGCTCAAGCATTTGACTCCCTCAACAAAATTGTTTTTTCACGGTCGTTGGTCAGCGCCGAAGACGGGAATACGCGAATAGTTCGTACGAACCTTCACGACGAAATACTTAAATTGAAACAAGAACAAGGCAAAAATATTTTAGTCGGTGGCGTAGATATTCCTTCACAGCTTATAGAGCTTGGTCTGGTGGATGAATATCGTTTTGTCGTTGGGCCAATCGTTGTGGGAGAAGGGAGACGGTTGTTGGAAGGTGTTAGCCTGCGGGAGAGTTTGCAATTAAAACTTGTTGAGTCAAAGATTTTTAAATCAGGATGTGTTGCGCTTCGTTACTTGAAACAGTGACAGAAAAATCTGCGACGGCTGTGCCGCTGGCGCCCACCGGGAAGAGAAGAACAATGAAATACATCTGTTTGGGATACATCGAGCCAGGAACATTCGAAGGGATGAATGAGGACGATCGACACGCAGTGCTCGACGAATGCTTTGAGCACAACGACCATCTGCGCGCCAACGGACATCTGGTTGCCGAAGTACCTCTTCAGCCTCCGGAGACCGCGTTGACCCTGTACTGGAAAAACGGCAAAGTCGCGACCACCGACGGCCCCTATGCGGAAACCAAGGAACAGCTCGGCGGCATTCAGATCCTTGAGGCGCGAGACCTCAATCATGCCGTTCAACTTATCTCACAGCTTCCAGGCTTTAAGTATGGACTTGGACCGGTGGAAATACGGCCGGTTGCGGACATAAGCGAAATGATGAAGGAGAGCGAGCAGCGGCGACGGCGAAGGGATACCTCGCGATGAGGGCGGCCGCGAGGGAGCAGGGCCGCTTTCAAATTGATTCCGTCGAGGCCGGTACTTACATAATAATCTTCAACTACGAAAACACAATGACCACGCGGATGCCCTTCCCGAAACTCTACTACCCGGGCGTCCCAGAACGGGAAAAAGCTAAAACGATCACACTCAAACACGGCGAGAGCGCCAACGATCTAAACGTCGTCATCAAGGCGCTTAAAACGATCGGTTCTGCCACAATCCTGCCACAAAACAAGAACGGCCACCTCTGAAGGTAGCCGTAAGTGTTTGATTTATTTGGTCGGGGCGAGAGGATTCGAACC
Source organism: Pyrinomonadaceae bacterium (assembly GCA_035297925.1). GTDB lineage: Bacteria > Acidobacteriota > Blastocatellia > Pyrinomonadales > Pyrinomonadaceae > PSRF01. The sequence continues at coordinate 20,425 of DATGYM010000240.1, forward strand.
TCCGACCTCACGGTCCCGAACCGTGCGCTCTACCAGGCTGAGCCACGCCCCGACAAGTAGAGCGATAATAGGGAAGCGTGCACAGGCTGTCAAACAGTCGCCAAAACCGGCGCTCACCTGATTACGATTTTCTCTGCGGAATCTCCGCGACCGCTGCGTCTCTGCCGTTGGTAAACCTGGAAAAACTCACTGCGGAGACGCCGAGAACGCAAAGGAGCCGCGGAGAATTTCAAGTCAGGAACAGACCACAAATACACTTCGGTGAGCCACCGCGAACCCTATCAAACAAGTCACCCGGCAAACACTTTCCGTAAATGAATCCGGCCCGCAAAGATTGTTAGGCTATATCGGCCCACGGCCCGTCTAACTGTTGACCCGGGCGCAGTCGAAAGTGATATAGTTTCGTGAACCTGGGTTATTGGCCGGGTGGCCCCTCCACCAATCCAATTGGGACAACCTCATAGCTTTTGCGCGACTACCGTTTGTATTTGGTATTGACCGTACTGGAGCGTCCACCCTATGAAAATGAGTCCCGCGCGCCGCTCGCTTAGGTATTGCCTCGTACTCCCTTTTGTCGTTCTTGTCATGGGCACCGGAAGCCTCCGCGCCACCTATGCAGCGAATGCTAACAAGATTCCTGTCCTGATAAGCGATTCCGGTTCTACGCGCGCCATCGCTCTGGAATCAGTTACACTCAAGGGCGAGCCTTTTCCGCTGACATCGACTGTAAAGTTTAGTTCAGACACGCGCACCCGCATTTGCGTCTTTGCGCAAAACCTTGAACTACTTGCGGGCGAAGGCGCCAATGCTTTCAGCGCTGACGTACAGGATGCTGACGGTAAACTCTATTCGCTGAGGGTCGAATACAAGGGACAGGTTCCTGGCTTTCCGGGGATCACGATGCTCATCGTTCGCCTCGCGGACGACCTCGGCGACGCCGGCGACGTACTACTGCGGCTCAACCTGAACGGAGTGTCGAGCAATCGCGTTCGCATCGCGATTGGCCACCTTGGCGGTGGCCCTGCTGACGATCCGGGTTCAGTGCCAACCCCGGTTTCAGGCGATCCGACGATTGCGGAGCCGGCAGCGATTCAAGAATCCTTATACCGATCCGGCGTTGGCGTTGGGCACTGACGGAATCAGATTTCTTGAGCAGGCGACGTGGGGGCCGACGGATTCCGATCTTGCACATGTTCGCAGCGTAGGTTATGCGTTATGGCTCAACGAGCAGTTCAATACGCCACCGCTCTTCAGCGCCACCCAATCTGATTATCCTTCGCTGCCGCTCTATCCGATCAATCAGCCCAGCCCCTGCGATGCAACCTGTCTGCGCGATAACTACACACTCTATCCATTACAGAAGCAATTTTTTACAAATGCTCTGACGCAACCCGATCAGTTGCGACAACGCGTTGCCTTTGCGCTTCACGAACTCCTCGTCGTGGGCGGCCGAGAGTTAAACAACAATGAAGCGAGTTGGTTCGCGCCTTATTTGCAAACGATCGATCGCGACGCCTTTGGTGATTTCCGCACCCTGCTCTTCGACATCACGCTCAATCCCGGCATGGGCGAGTATCTGAATATGCGCGGAAACTCTGTCAACGGTGGTAATCCAAACGAGAACTATGCTCGCGAAATCATGCAACTGTTCTCAATCGGCGTTGACACTTTGAATCAGGACGGAACGCCCGTGCTCGACGCACAAGGCAACCGCGTTCCCAGCTATGATCAAGCGACCATTACCAACCTTGCGCGCGTCTTCACGGGCTGGGATTTGGGCCCAAACAAGATAACCAACATTAATGGTATCGATACGCCGGTCGCGAATTATCTCGACCCGATGATTCTCAACAACAACGCCAATCGTTACGACGTCAATCAGAAGACGCTGTTTGGTGTTAACTTTCCTGCCTGTGTTAACTGCACTACGGCTCAGAAGCAGGCATATAAGGCGGGCGAACTCAATACTGCGATTGACCTCCTATTTAATCATCCCAATACTGGCCAGTATCTTTGTACCCAGCTCATTCATAAGCTGGTGACCGCGAATCCGAGCCCGGCTTACGTCGGTCGCTGTTCCGCGGCATTTGCCAATAACGGGGGCGGACAGCGCGGGGACATGAAGGCGGTGGTCATGGCAATCCTGCTTGACATCGAAGCTCGTGGGGATTTGAAGAACGCACCCGATTATGGCCATCTGCGAGAACCGGTCTTGTTCATGACCAATCTGCTGCGTACTTTCAACGCCACCAGCGACGGAGTTCTGGCCAGCACTCCATTCAGCTATACGAACGATTTGGGAATGGACCTGTTCAATCCACCGACGGTATTCAGTTATTATCCTGCGGACTTTGCTTTACCAGGCACGATGCTTCTTGGTCCGGAGTTTGGCGTATTGGACAGTTCGACAACTTACAAGCGCGCGAATTTTGTAAATACGGTATTCCTGGCGAACAGCGGTAACGGTATCCCCGCTCTTGCGCCTAATCGTCCGACGGGCACGCAAACAAACTATTCGTCCTATCAGTCGTTAGCAGGCAATCCCCAACAACTGATAGATGCGCTGGATGCCCGCCTGACCCACGGAGCGCTCTCCGCTGCGGCAAAGGCCGGCATCGTTCAGTCAGTGACAAATATATCGAGCGGCGATCCTGCGGGACGCACACGTACGGCAATTTATCTAATCGCGACCTCGTCGCAATACCAGGTGGAGAGGTAGGTAACATGAACGAATCAAGAAGAAAATTTCTGCGGACGTCGGCTTGTGGGTTGACCGGGGCTGCGATGCTCGCTGGTTTGGATCAGCTCAACCTGGTGAACGCAATGGTGCAGCAGCAAGCCGACGTTGCCGCCGACTACAAAGCATTAGTCTGCATCTTCCTTTTCGGCGGCAGCGACTGCAACAACATGGTGATCCCGTACGACGATTACAATGCCGCAGGCGGCTATGGCGCCGTGCGCACGGCATCCGGACTAGCCATCCCGCAGTCAGCGCTTACCAACACAAAGATCACGCCGTCAAACACCAGCGGTGTCTCTTATGCTTTGCACCCGAATCTTTCACCAGAAGCAAGTAACGCCGGAGTCGGTAAAGGGTTTCTGGATGTTTGGAATGCCGGCAAGCTGGCGGTGCTTTGCAACGTCGGCCCGCTGATTCAACCGATCACGCGCGCGCAATACAACTCAGGAGTGGGCCATCCTTATCAACTATTCTCACACTCTGATCAGGTCACGCAGCAGCAAACGGCGGTTGCTAATACCACTGGTCAAGCCGGTTGGGGAGGACGAATATCCGATTACACTGGCGCCTTAAACGGCGCGGTGATCTTGCCGATGAGTATCTCACTCGCCGGCACCAGTCTATTTGCCACGGGGCTCACCAGCCGGCAGTTGTCGATCGGTACCGGAGCCCTTTCCAGCGTTCTAAATCTCGCCTGGAGCGGTCCTTCGTCAGCAAATCCCTTCACCGCGGGAAGCACCTACCGGCAACTGCTCGGAATGGATCTCGGTTCGTTTCTTGTAAAGACAGCCAGCGATACCACCAATCAGGCACTTAACGCGGATGCCGTCTTGAACCAGCCTGATCCGATAATACCGACGCCGCCAAACACAACCGCTTTTCCCAGTACTTCTCTGGGCAATCAACTTAAACAGGTGGCAAAGCTCATCAAGATCAAAGATACGCTCGGCATGAAGAGGCAGATATTTTTCTGTTCCCTTGGCGGCTTTGATACGCACACGAATGAGACGGGCTCCAACCCCACGAATCCCGCCGGCGGAGGAACGAATTCCGGCACGCAAGGCGGATTGATGACGCAGTTGAGCCAGGCCATGCGCGCTTTTTATGACGAGATGGAAGCCCAGGGACGCGGCAATGATGTAGTGCAATTCACGCTCTCCGACTTTGGCAGGACGCTTCAAGCTTCCGGTAGCGGCGCTCAGGTGGTTGGCTCCGATCATGCATGGGGCAGTCACGCTCTCATAATGGGCGGCGCGGTGGTGGGCGGCCGGTTCTATGGTCAGTTGAGACCCGACGGCAGCGGCCTTCCTTACGGTTATCCAACGCTCGCGCTCGGCGGACCGGACGATACGGACAACCGTGGGCGTTGGATACCGACGACGGCTGTAGATCAGTTCGCGGCTACGCTTGCAGACTGGTACGGGCTTGCTGCAGCCGACGTGCCAAAGGTGTTTCCCAACCTCAGCAAGTTTCCTTCTGTGAACCTCGGATTTCTGGGCTGAAGAGGTTAGCGGAACGGACTCAGAAAAAGTTGGATTCGCCACCGCTCCGGTCGAGCAGCCGCCAACGAATGACTCGTTACCAGGCTTTCAAATCAATACTAGCAGCGAGTTGCTTCCTCGTTATCTTGCTGGCTGCGGGCTCGATCCTCAGATTGCCCGTAACCGCTCCTCCTGCTCACCGAGATCAAAACTCTGAAACGACTGCCCTTATGGGGAAAGGATCCGCCGGCGGTTCAAGGCTCCAACCTGCTCCCCGGGAAATTGCAGCCACGCCTTTAACTGCACGGCTTCCTTTAAAATTCACTCCCAACTACGGCCAAACTAATAGCGACGTAAAGTTCCTGACCCGAGGTCGTGGTTACGAGCTCTTCTTAACTGCAGCTGATGCTGTTTTCTCTGTTAGACAGCCTGATCGAAGGGCGACGCAAACGTCGCAGGACGCTAACCGCCGCATGGGGAAACAGTATTCTTCATCGGTCCTGCGCCTGAAATTGAAGAACGCCAATCCTCAAGCTCGTATGAATGGAAGGGAACAACTCCCTGGTGTTGAAAATTATTTCATCGGCAACAATCCAAGGAGCTGGCACACAAACGTGCCGACGTATCGTCGCGTTTCTCTCGACGAAATCTATCCCGGCATCGACCTAACCTATTACGGAAATCAGCAGCAACTCGAATACGACTTTGAAGTTGCGCCGGGCGCCGATCCGAGTGCTATTCGATTAATTGTCTCGGGTGCTGAATCAATCAGCGTAGACAGTAACGGTGCACTGATGTTGCGACTAAGCTGTGGAGAAGTGCGACAGCGCGCGCCAATCATCTATCAAGACGTCGGTGGCGAACGTAAGAGTGTTGCCGGCGGGTTCGTAGTGCGGGGCCACGAAATTGGTTTTGCAGTCGCTTCGTACGACAGCAGCAGGCCGCTGGTGATTGATCCGACGCTGGTCTACTCAACCTACCTCGGCGGCACTGGAGACGACTCAGGCAGTAGCATCGATATTGACAATGATGGCAACATCTATGTCGCGGGAACGACTACTTCCCCCGAGTTCCCAAGTCACAATGCTTTTCAGACTGCGAATGCCGGACTTGCAGATGCTTTTGTAACGAAACTCGATCCATCCGGCGCCAACGTTCTTTACTCCACTTACATCGGTGGCAGCGGACAGGATCGCGCAGATGGAATTTTCGTCGACAAGGCAACTGGCGCTGTCTATGTTGCGGGCCGCGTGGATTCGACCTCTGTAGATTTTCCCACGACCGCCGGGGCATTCGCTACCACATATCGCGGTGGAGACTTTGATGCATTTGTTCTCAAGTTGAATCCGGCCGGAAACAGTCTCGCGTTCTCGACGTTTCTGGGCGGTGGCGATAACGACTCAGCAATCGGTATAGCGGCCGATGCCAACGGCCTTACGTATGTGACCGGCGGCACAAGGTCTGACGGATTCCCGACCACTGCAAATGCATATCAGTTTTCCATTGCCGGCGATACGGATGCGTATCTGTTGAAGTTCAATGCGACAGGAAGTCAAATTCTATATTCAACGCTTCTTGGGGGAGGCGCGACAGATCGCGGCAGCAGCGTCAGGATTGACAACTCAGGCAATGCATATCTCGCCGGCTACACCAGCTCACAGGATTTTCCAAGCGAGGCGGCCTTTCAGAATTCTCTGGCGGGTAGTTTCGATGCTTTCGTTGCGAAGATCGATACCAATGCCGCCGGCGCGGCTTCGCTTGTCTTCTGCAGTTACCTGGGCGGCACAAATGATGATAAGGGCTACGGCCTGGCACTTGATCCGGCGAACAACGTTTATGTCGCGGGGCAAACGAACTCCACCGACTTTCCGGTCTTGAATCCGGCACAGTCAGCGAGAGCCGGCAGTTTCGACGCTTTTGTCGCCCGCATTAGTTCGTCGGGAACGAAAACTTATGCAACTTATATAGGTGGGAGTGGTGACGATCGTGCTACCGGCCTCGCCGTAAACTCAGCCGGCGAGGCTTACGTTACCGGTTACACTGCTTCAACCAATTTTCCCACGGCTGTGCCTGTGCAACTTTCGAATGGCGGCGGCACCGACACTTTCGTTGCCAGACTTAATTCGTCAGGCAACGGCCTCTTGTATTCCACATACCTGGGCGGCAGCGCTAACGAAGATTTCACCAGCACTACAACTTTCAGCGGTAACATCGCCGTTGATTCGACGGGCAATGCGTATGTTACCGGCTATACTTCATCCAATAATTTTTCCACGGTTGGGCCGCTGCAACAGGCTAATGCAGGTGTGAGCGATGCTTTCATACTCAAGATTTCTGACTCCACCCCGGCTGCTGACTTTAACTTAAGCGTCAGCCCGACTTCCCAAACAGTCAACGCCGGGGCCGCGACCACTTACAATGTCACGGTTACGCCGGCGGCAGGCTTCATTGGCGCTGTCTTGCTCAATGTGAGCGGCGAATCGACAGATTCCGGGGTTTCGTTTGACCCAGCTTCGATAACCGTCATCGATTCGAATGCGAAGTCGTCAATTCTCACGATTACTACAACCTCCGCCACGCCGGCAGGTACCTATACGTTAAATGTCACCGGCACGAGCGGTAATATTCAACATACTGTGCCGGTGTCGCTCATCGTACCAGGCGCCACGAGCGCAAACCTTGCCTTGACGAAAACAGCTTCGCCCAATCCTGCAATCGCAGCCACGAGTCTTACCTATCGAATAGTTGTGACTAATAAAGGACCGTCACCGGCGACGAACGCGATATTGACCGACATGCTGCCGCCGGGTGTGACGTTTGCTTCGGCCAGCGCAACACAGGGCTCATGCAGCGGCACGCCAACGGTGACATGCAGTTTTGGTGGGTTGGCGATGGGATCTTCTGCGACAGCCAGCATTGTCGTCACGCCGCTATCGACGGGCTCCCTGAGCAACACTGCATCAGTCGCGGCGACGGAAGCTGATCCCGACTCGAGCGACAACTCGGCGACCATCGTTACACAGGTAACGACGCAGTCCTCCGGGCCCTCCATGCTGGATCCGAATCTATCCGTACATACCGTTATCGCCGGCCTCAGCCAACCGACCACCATGGCGTTTGTCGGCGACGGCTTCTTGATACTCGAGAAGAACACGGGGAAGGTTCAATTCGTTTTGAATGGGGCGGTGCAAGTGACCGCCATCGACCTTGCTGTTAATAGCGCGTCAGAGCGTGGCTTGCTGGGAATAGCCTTACATCCGGACTTCGCTTTCAATCATTTTGTTTACCTTTATTGGACCGAAAGCAGCACCGGGATCGATTCCACAAATCTCGGCGAAGTGCCATTGCTCGGAAATCGCATTGACCGATACATCTGGAATGGCTCTACGCTCGACTTCGATCGCAACCTAATCAAACTGCGGGCCTATCAGGCCGATGCCAACCAGCCGCTGCGCGGCAATCACAACGGTGGCATCCTGCGCTTTGGTCCTGATGGAAAGCTTTATCTCCTGATGGGCGACAACGGCCGGCGTGGCTTCTTGCAGAATAATCAGCTTGGTCCGGTGCCCGATGATCAGTATGGTGGGCCGGAACCCGACGATCCGCACTTGACTGGTTTTGTCCTGCGTCTTAACGACGATGGATCGACACCCACAGACAACCCTTTTTACAACGCCAACACGAATCTGATCGGCGAATCCGCCACTAACCTCAAAAAGGTCTACGCCTATGGCGTGCGCAATGGCTTTGGCCTGGCTTTCGATCCGTTGTCGGGAAATCTTTGGGACCAGGAAAACGGCGACGACGCGTTTGACGAAATGAATCGCATCGACGCGGGAGCTAACAACGGTTGGGTAGAAACGATGGGGCCTGTGAGCCGGGTCGCCGAGTACAAAGCGATCGAATCGACCTACGGCGCCGGCAATCTGCAGCAGTTGCGCTGGGCGCCTTCGCTAATAGCCGACACGCCTGCCACCGCACTTGCTAGTCTCTATATGTTGCCCGGCGCGCATTACAACGATCCGGAATTCAGTTGGAAGTATGCGCTCGCTCCATCAGCGCTTGGCTTCGTGCAGGGCAGGGGACTGGGCCCCCAGTTTGAAGGCGACATGCTCGTCGGCGCGGGCCGAACTTTCCTTTCCGGCGGTTACCTTTTCTGTTTCAGGTTTACGCCCGATCGTCTGCACTTCTCTTTTGACGACTCGCGGTTGTTGGATCTGGTAGCCGACAACACGGATAAGTTTGATATCACTGAGAGTGAGACGCTGTTGATCGGCAAAGACTTTGGCATCACGACCGACATCCAAACAAGTCCCAGTGGGAGCGTCTTCGTAGTTTCAAACACCAATGGGGCGGTTTACGAGATCACAGGCAATCAACCGTCGCTGTATGTAGCAAACTTGAATGGCGCGCAGGAAGTGCCACCGAATAACTCCGGTGCACTCGGAACCGCAACTCTACTACTGAGTCCGGACGAAACGAGCGCGCGCGTGTCACTAAATTTCAGTGGTTTGTCGAGCCCGGCGAGTGTCGCGCACATTCATGGACCTGCAGGATTGGGCGCCACCGCGCCGGTACAGTTCCCTTTGCCGCAAGGAGAATTCACCGACTTTGAAATATCGCTGAGCGCCGCCGACGTGCAAAGCCTGAAAACCGGATTGCTTTACGTAGACGTTCATAACAATACGTTTGTTAGCGGCGAGATAAGGGGGCAGTTTCAGACCTCGGCTGAGGCGAGCAGTTTTCAGTTCAGTGCAGGCACTTTGCTTGTTAGCGAAGGCAGCGGTGATGCGGTCGTTAAAGTCACGCGATTAGGTAACACTTCAGCGAGTGCCGCTGTGAACTACGGCACAGCAGATACCGCCGCTACAAACTGCAACGCGACTAACACCGGCCATGCCTCATCGCGTTGCGACTATGAGACTGCAGTGGGTACGCTACATTTTGCTGCTGGAGAAAGCAGCAAAACAATTTCAATCCCTATCGTCGATGACGCTTTCGCGGAAGGTGGCGAGGGTTTCACGCTGTCCCTGACCGGCGCGGCCGGCGCCGGAACAACCCTGGGTTCACCTGCGAAGATAACCATCACAATCACCGATAATGAAGCGACAAATGGCGCCAATCCGACCGACCTGGAGAATTTCTTCGTGCGGCAGCACTATCTTGATTTTCTGAATCGAGAACCTGACCCGCCTGGCTTCGGGTTCTGGACGAACCAGATATCTTCGTGTGGCGGTGACGCTCAGTGCATCGATGTGAAGCGCATCAATGTCTCAGCAGCGTTCTTCCTGTCGATTGAGTTTCAGCAGACTGGCTATCTCGTCTATCGCATGTACAAGTCAGCTTACGGCAACCTGCTCGGCGCGCCGGTGCCGTTGCGGCTGGATGAGTTTCTGCCGGACACGCAACAAATCGGGAAAGGTGTAGTTGTGGGCCAACCGGGATGGGAACAGCAACTCGACGGCAACAAGGTGGCGTTCGGCCTGGATTTCGTTTCTCGTTCGCGCTTCGTTGCGGCGTATCCAACGACGCTGACGCCAGCCCAGTTTGTTGATGCGCTTTACCTGAACACAGGTGTGGCACCGTCAGCAGCAGAACGCGAGACGGTTATCGGCGAGTTCGGCGGTGCGGGTACAAGCGCGGACACAGCAGCAAGATCGCGAGCACTAAGCCGCGTGGCAGAAAACGAAACGCTCAAGCAGCAGGAAACGAACAAAGCGTTTGTGTTGATGCAATACTTCGGCTACCTGCGTCGCAATCCCGATGATGCGCCTGACGCGGACTACAGCGGCTATGATTTCTGGTTCACGAAACTCAATGAGTTCAACGGCAACTTCATCAACGCGGAAATGGTCAAGGCTTTCATCATCTCGGGCGAATATCGCC
>DATGYM010000241.1:0-3510 GCA_035297925.1 Pyrinomonadaceae bacterium
CAAACTTGGCCAACCAGTGGCAGTCGACACCCGCAATGGAATTATTCAGGGCCAGGTGATGCGCATCGATCCGGCTGCGCGCGAAGGCACGTTCATTGTCGATGTAGCGCTTACCGGCCCGATTCCCGCAAGCGCGCGCCCGGACTTGAGCGTCGATGGAACAATCGAACTGGAACGGCTCACCGACGTTTTATATGTTGGCCGGCCCGCTTTTGGTCAGGGACAGACAACGGTCAAGCTGTTTCGTCTGAGCCCGGACGGTCAGGAAGCCGTGCATACGCCGGTGATGCTTGGACGCAACTCCGTCAGCAACATTGAGATCGTCAGCGGACTCAAAGAAGGCGACCAGGTCATTTTGTCAGACACATCGTCACTCGATAGCTATGATCGCATTCGCGTGCGCTAACGGTACCCTGTTTCGTTGCGTCTTACGACTAAGCCGTTTCCGTGCGGTAAGGCTGAGCCTGGAAGCCTGGCCAAACGCTATTTCGATCAGCAGAAGTCCCAAGGAGATAAAAAATGAGCGCATCCGATCCTCTTATTCACCTTTCAGACGTCAAGAAGGTTTTTTATACCGACGAAGTCGAGACCCACGCGCTTTCGGGAATACACCTCGACATTCAGAAGGGTGAATACGTTTCCATTGCCGGTCCTTCAGGTTGCGGCAAGTCAACGCTTCTCTCGATTCTCGGCCTGCTCGACACGCCCAGCGACGGCCAGTACGTCTTAAACGACAAGCCAGTTGAGAATCTTTCGATGTCTGAGCGCGCGCGCATACGCAACCGCGAAGTAGGCTTCATCTTTCAGAGTTTTAATCTCATCGGCGACCTCACGGTCTATGAAAACGTCGAGCTGCCTTTGACATATCGCGGCATGAGTTCTGCTGAACGGAAAAAGCGCGTTACTGATGCCCTGGAGAGCGTGGGCATGGGTCACCGCGCCAAGCACCTGCCCAGCCAACTTTCCGGCGGTCAGCAACAGCGCGTGGCGGTGGCCCGTGCAGTTGGCGGACAGCCGAGCATCCTGCTCGCCGATGAGCCGACAGGAAACCTTGATTCAACGAATGGTGAAGCCGTGATGGAGTTGTTACGTGATCTGCACCGCAACGGGGCCACGATTTGCATGGTCACGCACGACGCGCGCTACGCGCAGCACGCCGACCGCATCGTCCACTTGTTCGATGGTTTGATCGTCGAGGAAGAAGCGGGCGCCAACCGCCGAGAAATTGAAGATGCCAAACGCGCACTCGAAGAAAGCGGCTTTGGAGCGATCGGATGATAAAGCTGCATAACATCGAAAAGTCCTTTTCGCATGGTCCGGCGAAGACGTTTGTCCTGCGACGCATCGACTTTAATATCGAGCCGGGCGAATTTGTCTCTATCATGGGACCATCCGGCGCCGGCAAGTCGACGCTGCTGCACATCCTTGGCATGCACGACCAGTCATGGGCCGGTGAGTATTATTTCGACGACGTTGAGGTCCACAAGCTTGACACGAAGAAGCGAGCGGCCTTGCGTAATCGGAACATCGGTTTTGTATTTCAGAGTTATCACCTGCTCGACGACCAAACCGTATTTGAGAACCTCGAGTTGCCGCTTTCCTATCGCGACGTCGGCAAGAAAGATCGCCAGTCAATCGTCTGCGACACCCTGGACAGATTTCAAATCGTCGGCAAAAAAGATCTTTTCCCCAGTCAACTCTCCGGGGGACAGCAGCAACTCGTTGGCATTGCGCGCGCGGTGGTAGCCAACCCCCGCATCATTCTCGCCGACGAGCCGACCGGGAATCTTCATTCGAGCCAGGGCAAGGAGATTATGGAGATGTTCAAACGGCTCAATGATGAGGGAACAACCATCGTGCAGGTGACGCACTCCGAAACGAACGCTGCCTATGGCAACCGGATAGTGCGCCTGGAAGACGGCTGGATCGTCAGGGAATAGTCTCCCCCTTGTGTCGCTCTGAATTGACCGCGGAAGTTGAGTAAGACGGGCATTCCCGCTTGCCGCAATTCGTTCTCGGAGGCCCGAAGGACAGAAATGTCTATCGGCCTACTCAGATAGGAAAGGCGGCGGCCTGCGAATGAAATTAGCGTCTTAAAAGCTCGGGAGGACCTTCCATGGATTCACTTTTGCGAGACCTGAAGTTCTCCACTCGCTCGCTGCTCAAGCGTCCGGCACTAACCATCATTGCCACCCTGACGCTCGCCATCGGCATCGGCGCCAATAGCGCCATCTTCAGTGTAGTCAACGCCCTCCTGCTTAAGCCGTTACCATTCCCCGATCCGGACCGCATAGTGGCGCTCTGGGACAAAGTTCCGAGCCGCGGTGTCGAACGAAACGAAGTTGCCGTCGCCAACTACCTTGATTGGCGGGCGCAAAACAAGAGCTTCGAGCAACTGGGCCTCTACAGTTGGTGGAGCACCAACCTCACCGGCTCGGATTCACCGGAGCGCGTCCAGGGTTTCCAGGTTACGCCGAATTTTTTCGAGATCGTGGGTGTCAAACCGATGATGGGTCGCGGTTTTTCCGCGGAAGAGGACCAGCCCGGCAAGGACGCCGTTGCTTTGCTTAGCTACAACTTATGGCAGCGCCGGTTCGGCGGCGATGCGAACATCGTCAATAAGACCATCGCTACAAACGGCGTTACGCGCACCGTGATTGGAGTCATGCCCCCCGACTTCAACTATCCAAAAGGTGCCGAGATTTACGCGCCACTCCAGTTTACGCCGGAGTTGACGCGCAGCCGCGGCAATCATAGTTACCTGGGGATTGGTCGGCTCAGGCCTGGCGTCTCGCTTCGCGGCGCACAAGCCGATCTCGATGCGATTGCCGGCCAGCTCGAAAAACAGTATCCCGAAACTAACACCGGCCGGGGTATTGTGATCTATCCCATCCTGGAAGACACGGTCCGCATGTACTCGACTGCGCTCTGGGTCATGATGGCCGCTGTCGGCTTCGTGTTACTAATCGGCTGCGCCAACGTCGCCAATCTAATGCTGGCCCGGGCTGCCGGACGTCAACGCGAGATAGCTTTGCGCACGGCCTTGGGAGCGAGTCGCTTGCGCATAATTCGCCAACTACTTACTGAAAGCGTGCTGCTCGGACTCGCCGGCGGGAGCTTGGGAATATTGGTCGCCTATTGGAGCGTGGATCTCATTCGCACGGCGAATCCCGGCGAGGCAGCGAGGTTTGCCGCTGGCTGGAACCACCTGGGAATCAATCTTCCTGTGTTGGCATTCACCTTGTTGGTCTCCGTCTTGAGTGGTGTCTTGTTTGGCCTGGCGCCGGCCTGGCAACTTTCGAAACCGGATCTGACCAGCTCGCTTAAAGAGGGCGCGCGTCAAGCTACTGCCAGCTCGCATCGACTGCGCGGCGTGCTGGTGATTGCCGAAGTTGCGCTATCGCTCATGCTGCTCATAAGCGCGGGGTTATTGATTCGAAGCTTTCTGCAGTTGGTCAAGACCGACCCCGGGTTCAATTCCGACAATTTGTTGACGATGAGCCTCGTCCT
>DATGYM010000242.1:0-9035 GCA_035297925.1 Pyrinomonadaceae bacterium
CGCCCGTCGTTGCTCTGGAACAAAACGGCAGTGGAGTTAAGGTAGTTTGTGCGGCAGCCGGCCATCGGCACACGTATGAAGCTGACCGCGTCGTTTGTGCAATTCCGTTTTCAGTTTTGCGGCGGATTGAAGTTTCGCCTGGACTCTCCCGCGGGAAACAGATCGCGATCCAGCAACTACAGTACACTTCCGTTGCCCGCGTCTATTTGCAGACCAGGAAGAGATTTTGGCTGGACGAGGGCTTGTCGGGCAGTGCTTCCACCGATCTCGGCGTGATGAACGTGACTGAGAGGACAATAAATCAGCGAGGCAATCGCGGCATTCTCGAATCGTACATGACCGGCCCACAAGCGCGTCGCGTCACGGCGCTGCGGAGTAATGAGAGAGTAGCGGTTACACTTGCCGGCATGAAGATGATTTATCCGCATCTCCCGGAGTATTTCGAAGGTGGCGCCGCGAAATGCTGGGACGAAGACGAATGGTCCCGCGGAGCCTACGTCTGGTTTCGACCCGGGCAGATGACTTCACTCCTGCCGCACATTTCAGCAGCGGAAGGACGCATTCACTTCGCGGGCGAGCACGCCTCCACATCTCCCGGCTGGATGCAGGGCGCGCTGGAATCCGGCAATCGCGTCGCGCGCGAGATCATCGAAAGGAGTGGAGGGAATCAAAACCGGGAGCAATAGCGACCGGCCAAAGAGAGGACTTTGACATGGAGTGATCACTATCGATGGGAATGGCGAAGGCGAACGATGACTAGTACAACAAACAATAGTGCTGATACCACGGACACGATCCTTCAAATCGAACGCCGGATCATGACGGCTATCAAAAACAAAGACGCTCTTTCGCTCGCGCCGATGCTTGCCGAAGAATTTGTTTATCGAACGCATTTCGGGGCCGAAGCTAGTAAGTCTGACTTTCTGGATAGCATTGCTTCTTTCCCCATTGAAGTCGTTTCGCTTCAGGGCGAGGAGTTAAAGGTTAACGTGTTTGGTGAGACCGCCATCCTTACCGGAATTCAGCGGGCTGAGGCTCGAGTTCCCGAAGGAGAGATAGAGGAAAGCGCGGTCGCGTTCACGGACGTCTTTGTACGCAGGGAAGGGCAGTGGCTGATGGTGCTCGCTTACGGCGTTGAGCTGCCGGCGGAGGCTGAGACTGCTTGAAAGAGACGAATTCAAATTTGAAGGAACAACTTCAAAAATTGAATACCAAATATTTTTCAGCTCTTTTTCATTCACACCCTGGCCGGCCAGTTGGTTAGAAAGAGGAAACCGTTTGAAAGGGTTTATGGTAGTGCTCGGCGTCCAGAGACCTGGCTCAAGGCCAGGTCCGAATGCTTCGCCGGTACAGAGGCTTTGAGATCTCTAGCCGGCCAACTCACAAACCAATACTTCCAGCTGCAGACGAGCGCCTTTGGATCCCCCACCCGCGAGAGAAGTTTTAATCGCTAGATCCGCGGCGGCTATCAATTGAATTCCGCGCGCGATCTTGCCGGCGTCGCTACGTTGCAGGGTGTTCATGAATGCGTCGCGTTTCGACTGTGGTCCGTAAATCAGCCGGTAGACCTCATCGCGAGCGCCGCGCTTCATGAATTCTTTTGCCAGCGCCAGCCGGTGATAGTTGCCCGCAATCAATCCCAACAGCATTACGGGAGCGACATTGTCGTCCAATAAGTGGTGGAGCGTCTCAAGTGCGCGGCGGCGATCGCCGGCGATCAGTTGGTCTCCCAAATCAAAATTTGAAAGCTCGCGCGAGCGATCGATTAACTGCTCAACCATCTCCGCGGTGATCTTGCCGTTAGCGATGGCCGCCGCAGCCAACTTATCTAACTCCGACGCAAGGGTCTGGAGATCCGTTCCTACCAGCCTCACGATTTCCGTCAGCACGCGATCCTCAGCGGTTGTTTTCAGTTGCTTCAGGCGCGCGCGCGCCCATGCCTTTGCTTCGGCATCTTTCAAGGCCGCAAACTCAACGACGGTGCAAGTGGTAAGCAAACTCTTCGTAAGCTTCTTGCGCTTATCAAGATCTTCGGCGACAAAGACCAGCACCGTTGAATCCAGGGGGCGATTCAGGTAGCGAATGATGATTTCCTCGTCAGTTTCCCGGAGCTTGGCGAAATCCCTGACTCTTATCACGCGCCGCGCTGACATCATGGGAAGCTGTTCTGCCGCGGCAACTGCGGCCATGGCAGAATCCGTCAGCAGACTGAAGGAAGCTTCGTTAAACTCGCGTAGCAGCGTGCCGCCTAAAGCCGCATCGGTGATGTTGAGCGCTGCCTCATCGCGCAGGTAACTTTCGCAGCCGATCAGGAGATAAAGAGGATCGACGCGGCCGGCGGTCAGCGAACGGTCGAGGTCTACGCGGGCAAGCGTGGTCATTTTTGGATCTGAATGGCGTTGGTCAAGGTAGATACAATACTCTCGGCAAAGTTTCGCGCCATGCGCTGCACGGCGGGATCTTCTTCGTTAAAAAAGTTGCGAGGATCGTTGGCGAATTCAAACTCGCCGCGAAAGACGAAGTTCTGATTGTCGTAAAGCACGCGATTCTCGGTTTGATCGCGCACGGTGACAGCGGCTTCGATCGTGACTTCAAAAATCCTGGCACGTCCCCGGTCATCGAGCAGGACGCCACCGTAACTAAAACTCTTGATCACACCTTCGATGACGGCGTCGGCTCCTTCGCGCGTGCCCTGGACACGCAGGCCGCGGCCGCGATGAATCAACTCGTTTACGACAGCCTCAGTGAAGCGCGATTCAATCTTGTAGCGCAGCGCATTATTTTGAAAGGCCGGAACGGCTACTGTCCTGATGCGCGAGGGTAGTTGGTTTTTCGTCACGGGTTTGTAGCATTCAGCAAAGCCGGAGACAAAAAACAGCACCAATAGTAATGCCGATAAGCGAATAACCTTTGCCATTAGGGATTCTCTTTTGGGAACTGGAATTCGTTTAGAAACTCGAGTTGGATTCTCTCTCAGGGTGCGACCGTAGGCAAGTTTCGGCCGCGTCTCTGACCGTAGCATCGGTGTGCTGATGGATCAGTTCAGGAGCGGCGAAGATCGAGGCTGTTACAGAACCGGGCGCGGTAACGCGGGATCCTTGAGTCAACTGAAGCATTGGAAGAGATGACGAGCAGTAGTTTGACCCAGCGGCATTGAGTCCAGCATCCGGCGCTACAACGAGTGCGAAAACACTGGCAAGCAAAAATCTTCGGGAATTATCGCCAACATCAGAACCGCGAGCGGTAGCGACCGGCTAAACACTCGATCATAGTTGCCGATTAGCAACGGAGCAGTTCGTCTTGGAGTTGGGTGTTTGGCCGGTCGCTACCGCTCGCGGTTCTGATGTTCAGTTGCCCAGTTCGTAAAGTTAAATATTTTTTCAGCATCCGGGCGCTACTCGGTTTTGCAAGGATCACCATTGACGCCCACTAACATTTGGAATATTGTGCCGACTCACCTCGCGAGTCCGCGGATCTGATTTCGACTCACGCAAGACTGAGATTCTTATAAAAGTTAAGCGAGCGAAAACTTCGCCGTCGTTCGTTCACCAGTACCAACAAATACTCAAACCTCAAACACCCCAAAGAAAAGGAAAGCAAAAATGCCCAAGCAGCAACGCCGGAAAACAGCCGCCGTTAAAGCGGGTCACCTCAAATCGAAGCGGCGGAAAGCGGACCGGGAGGAGTCACCCGATCCTGCTGAAGTCATGTTGTTTCCAGTTCCGACTGGGAAGGCAAAGATTCAGTCGGTGCGTCTGACGAGCCACAAAGCTCGCAGCCGCTGGTTTCAGGCACGCGCCTCGTGGCCCGTCAGAGAGGCGCCTGTTCACCGGTTGGTGCGCGAGCGTTTGCGCGTTGAGAAGTCACTGGCCCAGCCACCGGACGTGACAGCGCAATGGGAGTGCGCGGGTCCGACAAACATTGGGGGCAGATTAACGTGCGTGGTCTGTCATCCGTTACACCCGGAGCGAATTTGGGCCGGCGCTGCGGGAGGCGGCGTCTGGCAGAGCAAAGATGGCGGCCAGACCTGGGCCTCTTGCTGGAATGATCAGGATATCCTGAACATCGGCTCCCTGGCTGTCGACCCGCGAAATCCCGACACGATTTATTGCGGCACTGGCGAAGCCAATCTATCGCTCGATTCCTATCCGGGCGTGGGTCTCTATTGCAGCAGAGATGCAGGCCATACCTGGCAACTGCTGGCTGCTTGCGAGAGGAGCGGTGTGCCGAGCGGCATCGGCGTGATTGCGATCGATCCTTTCGATTCAAAGCATATATTGCTGGGTGGCGTGGGTTATGCGGAAGTGAGTTATACGCGCACCAGTGTGGGCGGGATTTATAGCTCGTTTGACAGCGGCGTGACCTGGCAGCGCGAAACTTTTATTTCAACGCAAAACTACTGGTGTCACTCCATCGTCTTTCATCCCACGAAGAAGGGAACTATCTTCGCAACGTTTACCGAACAGGGCGCACGCAGCGGTATTTGGCGTTCAACTGACAATGGGAAGAGTTGGCAGCATTTGACGCGAGGGCTTCCCAATCCTTCTTTGTTCGGCCGCACCAGTATCGCGATCAGTCGCTCAAAACCTAACGTGCTCTATGCACTGGCTGCTGACGAAAGCAGTGAGAGCAGCGATCTGTTGCTGGGCGTCTTTCGCAGCACAAACGGTGGTGACGCCTGGAAGCCAATCAATAAAAACCATTTCGCAAACGAAGGCCAGCTCTCATACAACAATACAATCGCCGTACATCCGACCAATCACAACTATGTGATCTGCGGTGGCGTTGATTTGCACCTTACCAGGAATGGTGGCCAGAGCTGGCGGCGCATAACTCACTGGGATTTGGAACGTTCCGATCCCAAGTATGCGCATTCTGATCATCATGCGGTGCTCATGCCGGCAGCGGTTCCGGGTCTCGTTTACGCTGCCAACGACGGCGGCCTGAACGTGAGCGATGACGGCGGTTACAACTGGAAAAATCGCAGCAGCGGGCTGGCAGTGACGATGTTCTACGACCTCGACGTGGCGCCCGGCAACGGACTTGTATTTGGCGGCGGCGCGCAGGACAACGGCACAGTCATAACCAAAACCGGTGCGAGCACCAGCTTCTTCCAAATCTATGAAGGCGACGGTGGCTGGATCGTGTTTGATCCGCGTGACGCGGGCCACGTCTACTGTTCAGTCTACAATCTCGACATCAGGCGCTTCCGCGGCCGCATTCATAAGAATGTTTCGCCGCCGGCCGGCAAAGCAGAGCAGGAATCGGTGTGGATGTGCTTCATCACGCTGGATCCGTCTGATGCGAATATTGTTTTCACCGGCTCGTACCGAATATGGCGAACAAAGAACGACGGTGAGAACTGGTATGTAGTTTCGCCTTCTCTCGACGGCAGTTCCATCTCGGCAATCGAGGTTGCGCCTGCCAATCCGAAACGAGTTTATGTAGCGACCGAAAATGGCGGTTTCTTTCGCAGCCTGGATGGTGGTGACAAGTGGAGTCCGAATCTGTCGAGCTCAATGCTGCCGGGCCATACGATTACTCGTCTGGAAAGTCATCCGCGTGACGCTAATTTCGTTATAGCGACCGTGGCGAACTTCGGTCATTCACATGTGTTCCGCACGCGAGACGGCGGCATCACCTGGGAAGACGTTGACCAGGGACAGCTTCCGGATGTACCGCATCATGTGGCGGTAATCAGAAACGACGACCTCGACAAAATATATGTCGGCAACGACGCGGGAGTTTTTGTTTTGGATACAGGCTCGGGTCGCTGGATGAACCTAACGAAGAATCTGCCCAACGCGATGGTGGTTGACCTTGTCTATCAGGAGAAGGATGGGACGCTTAACGCTGCCACTTACGGCCGCAGTATCTGGCGGCTCAAACTGAAGTAACCCGAAACTTAGGACAGTTATTCACGCCTGTCCTGTCTGGTGCAGAACCACGAGCGGTTCTGTCTGACAGAGTTAACCGCCACCGGTGCGCTTTTGAAACCACTCTGCCCGGCGACGAAGATGATCAGCGGGTTCACCTTTTTTTGACTTAACCGGCTCGAGTTCACTCGATGAATCAGAGACAGCGGGTTCGATTTGAGATTCCTCGTCAGGCTTGGTGTCCTTGTCCCGCACTATCTTGTCTTTCACGGTTTTTTCCTTTTTTGCCATGCAGGGATTATAGCAATCCAGACCGGGGGCGGCGACGCGGAGGTCAGTAGGGTGACCGACTGAGTGTTTCCTTGATGACCCAGTCGCTACCGCTCTCAGCTCTGACTTGTGCATTCCTTGACTTTAGCGATCAATCAACGATAAAAGTCGCGCCGATTTCATTTCAAGAAGGAGGAAATATGAGCGAGCAAAACAAAGCAATCGTTCAGCAGGCTTACAACAACTTCAAGACCGGAAATATTGATGCCTTACTCGGACTGATGGCCGATGAGGTGAGCTGGACCTTACCGGACATGGCAGGCGTGCCTTTCGGTGGCAAACGTAGCGGACGCAGTGCCGTCGGCGAATTCTTTTCGCTTATTGGTGGATCGCAGGACTCACTGCGTTTCGAACCCACGCGTCTCATTGCCGAAGGCGATATGGTTGTGGCCCTCGGAAGTTCCGACTGGCGCGTTAAAGCGAACAAGCGTGAATTTGGTGGTGACTTTGCCCATGTCTTCAAAATTCGCGATGGCAAAATAGTGGAGTTCAACGAATACATGGACACTGCTGCCTGCTCAAACGCCCATCAAAAAGCAATGAGCGCCTGATCTCTGGGGAACCTGGCGCTCGCCGGAGGGCGCGGTGGGAAGCTTGAAAATTAAAGCATGAATCGATTCATCCCGCTTCTGGGCGGCCTCATGTTGTTGCTGACCTGCACACTCGGGCAGGCGCAACAAACCGATGTCTCGAAGATCGAAATCGGCGCACAATTTTCTTCGCTCACTCTGACTGCGCCCGGCGTGAAAAGAGAGGTGGGGGTTGGTGGCCGCGTCACCTTCAACATCACCGACAATCTGGGTATTGAAGCCGAGGGTAATTACTTTCCGAGCGGAAGTACGCGCGGCTTCGCACCGGGTGGCAATATTCTGCAGGCACGACTTGGCCTGAAGGCCGGCAAGCGCTGGAACAGGTTCGGCATTTTCGCGAAGGCTCGCCCCGGGTTTGTCAGCTTTGATGGGACGTTCGCGCCCCGGCTAAAAGGCACGACGACGATCAACGGCAACCAATTCCCGGTCTATGATCTCGACCATATCGTCAGAACCACGCACTTCTCAATGGACCTGGGTGGGGCGGTAGAAGTTTATCCATCGCGCCGGGTCATCGTGCGTTTCGACGCGGGCGATACGATGATTCGCTACGGCCCGCACGATACACTCGATTTTTCGCAGGTCCCGGAATTTTTCCGGGCACCGGCCCAGACGACTCATAACCTTCAATTGAGCACTGGGGTTGCGTTCCGGCCGCTGTCGGCCAAAGACGAAGGCGAGAACGACAGGCACGTTCCAAAACAACCTGCGCTACAGAAATCAACGCCGAGGTTTGAGGTAGGCGCGCAGCTCACATCTCTGACCTTCAACCCACCACGGCAGTTAGCGAGCAGTCCTACCTTCTTCGGCGAGAATCGCCCTCAGACGGAAACCGGTCTGGGCGGCAGGCTCACTTTCAATCTCATTGACTCGATCAGTCTTGAGTCGGTGATAAATTACTTTCCGACCGCCGAGGGCGTCGCTGCCGGCGCTACTGGACGCGTTCTTCAGGGTCAGTTCGGAGTTAAAGCCGGCAAGCGCTTCAAACGATTCGGATTCTTTGGCAAGCTGCGCCCCGGGTTCGTGAGCTTCAACCGTTCACTGAACCTCGTCGGCACCGTGCCTGCTACCTTCAGCGGAGTCCCGTTTACTCAAGCCATCTTCGAAACGGGGCGACGGACATTCTTTGCCAATGATATAGGCGGTGTGCTCGAGTTTTATCCCTCGCGCCGCTGGTCACTTCGATTAGACGCGGGCGATACGGTCATCTCCTACGGGGAGCGAAGTCTGCCTACGCTCTTCCTGCATCCGACCTTTATCACGGCCCCGCCTGAGACGCGGCACAACTTTCAGTTTAGTTCGGGGTTCTCATTCAGGTTCTAGAAATGATCCTCGCGGTGGATTGATTAAGTTCGAATCGCAGCCGCAACCCGAACTGTTTCCAATGCAGGTTTCACATCGTGAACGCGCACGATTTGGGCGCCCTTCAAAATAGCCGCCGTAATAGTTGCCATACTGCCCTGCAGGCGTTCGTCCAATGGAGCCGGGTTGCCGTTTGCGTCAGAGAGGATGCGACCGATGAAGGATTTTCGCGAGGTGCCGATCAGAAGAGGAAAGTCGGGAAAAGCTGCGATGAGTTGATCGAGTCGGGCGATGAGTTCAATATTCTGCTCCTGACTCTTGCCGAAGCCGATGCCCGGATCGATTACGATTGATTCACGCTTAACGCCCCGCTGCCGCGCCACCTCAATACTGCCACGCAAACTGCTGGTTACTTCTTCGATAATATTTGCAACTGGTGGCAGGGCATGAAGTGAGCCAGGCGTGCCGCGCGAATGCATCAGTACCAGGCCGGCGGCAGACTTCGCCACTTCGTCAGCAAGCTCCGGTTCAAAGCGCAGGCCCGAGATGTCGTTGACGATTGCAGCGCCGGCAGCTAGCGCAGCCCGCGCCACGGCAGCCTTCGTCGTGTCGATGGAAATTGGTACCGCGGATCGATCTGCCAGTTGGGTGATCACAGGCACTACTCGCTCCACTTCTTCTGCGGCAGAAATGATTGCCGCGTCGCCGGGCCGGGTTGATTCGCCGCCCACGTCGATAATGTCTGCGCCTTCCGCAATCATTTGTTCTGCATGAGCAAGCGCCTTCTCGAGCGAAAAGAACTCGCCACCGTCGCTGAAGCTGTCTGGCGTGACGTTGAGGATTCCCATTACGAGGGTACGTTCGCCGATGGGCAGGGTTTGCCCTCTGCCGATGTGCCACTCGCGAGTCATGAGTCCATCATAGGGGAAAACCTGAG
>DATGYM010000243.1:0-26569 GCA_035297925.1 Pyrinomonadaceae bacterium
GGTGGTGTGTTGTTTGTTAACGGCAACGAAGTGAAGACAGCGGATGGCGACCGTCTGCTGCTTATCCCAGGCGATTCCGGAGCCGGTATAGATAGCCGGTTGTCGACGCAAGAAGTTTTGACTCGTCGTTCAGGCGGACTGGCGATTGTTGCCTACCCGGAGGAATTCAGGAGTTGGGGCGTCACCGGTTACAAAGGCGTAGAGGTTTACAACATTTACACAAACGCGCGCCGGATAAATCCACTGGTGATGTTTTTCGATGGGCTCTGGTCCTACGGCAGTTATCCGGAACTATTGTTCGCGACGTTTTATAACAGGCCGGCAGGAAATCTGCAGGGTTGGGACCAGCAGATCAGGCAGAGTGGAATGCGACTGGTCGCCACGGCGGGAAACGACGCGCACGCAAACATTGGAATCAGCATCAACGACTCGTCGGGCAAGACTCTACTCGGCTTCAGGCTTGATCCCTATGAGCGGAGTTTTCGCCTGGTTCGACTGCACGTGTTAACGAATCCTTTCCATGCACAAACGCTCGACGAAGGATCTTTATTGTCGGCGTTAGCGGAAGGCCACTGCTATATCGGGTTCGACGTTCTTGGTGACAGCACAGGGTTTCGCTTTGAGGCCCAGAGTGCTGGCACCAGCAGAATCATGGGGGACGAGATCAGACTCGTTGACGAGGTAAAGTTAAGCGTCAGCACTCCTGTTAACAGCCGGATTGTGTTGCTAAGAGACGGCGGCGTAATTCAAGAAGCGAATGGCGCAAACAGGCTGGAGTTAAAAGCTCGAGAGCGGGGGAGTTATCGCGTTGAAGTTTACCTGCCCCAGCTTGGGAAACCGGCCGGCGAGCAGCCCTGGATTATTTCCAATCCGATTTATGTCAGGTAGTAGGACAGGCAATCCCTGGATACGGCAAATTTTCAATGCCCGGTTCATGGCCCGTTTCATCCAAAACTGCAGGTCGGCCGGACTGCCAGCTACGTCCAAACACGACAATGCCCCACAGGGTTAATTTTTATGGCCGAGTGGGGCAAGAATCGGAAAGCTCCGAATTCAAATTATCGTCGGAAGCGGTGCGTACGTTCACCGTAAGTTGCTGTAGGGAGCCACTGTTTTGGACTTCACTCTGGCATCAATCCCAAGTGTCAGGGGGGTAACCAGTACAGCCTTCCACATTCTGTTTCAAGTGGAATTAGTCTAGGCCCGCCGCGTCACGCTGTCAAGAATCAGCTTGACTGTAGCCGAAGCGTACAAGGTTGAGGCGCGGAGAGATCCCAGGCCCGAACACCTAAAAGTCACTATCGAACGATGACGCGCAAGCGACTTCGAAAAAGGTGGTTGCGAACGGTCTTTTTCGTGCGATTTGAGCAGCGCAATTTGCGAATAAATTCCAATCAACCTAACCTTGCCGCGAGTAAATCGTTCGCAATTCCCGTGGAGAGTTCGTCAAATTATGCACATTGTTATTCCCACCCCTCGCACCTTCAGTTTTAAACGGACAGTTATCAGTCACGGCTGGTGTGAGCTGCTTCCATTTCAAATTGACCGCGACAAATGGATACTAACCCGCACCCTGGATTTAAGGGACGCCCCGCCTGTTACCATCACGATTACGGCGAACAAGCGAGCGCTATTGATATACACGTCGCGGCGGCTGAGCGAGCGGGCCGCGAAGGAAGTTGATCGGGATGTCCGCCACATGCTGCGACTGGACGATGACATTGATGATTTTTATCGCTTGCTGGCCACCGATAATGATTTCAATTGGATTCCGACTCAGGGTGCGGGACGCTTGCTGCGTTCGCCCACGGTGTTTGAGGATTTAGTGAAGATGATTTGCACGACTAATTGCTCCTGGGCGCTCACCGAGAAAATGGTCAATGGCCTGGTGGAAAATCTTGGCCGCGAATCCAGCAATGGTCATCGCACTTTCCCGACACCGGAAGCTATGGCGCTGATGCCGTTGAAGTTTTATGTCCGCGAAGTACGCGCGGGTTATCGTTCTGAGTATCTGAAGGAGCTGGCCGATCGGGTCGCCTCAGGCGAACTCGATGTCGAGGGCTGGTTGGCTAACCCGCTGGCGACAGCCGAGCTGCTTAAGGAGATGAAAGGCGTCAAAGGCGTCGGCCCTTACGCCGCGGAAAATTTACTCAAACTGCTGGGCCGGTATGATGGTCTCGCGCTTGATTCGTGGACGCGCGCTAAATTTTTTGCGATCCGAAATAATGGACGCAAGACCACAGATAAAAAAATCGCACGCTATTATTCACGGTTCAAAGAGTGGCGTGGTCTTGCGCTATGGTGCGATGTAACGCGCGATTGGCTTGACGCCGACTAACACGTTCACTTGTGAATTTTGAACTCTGCACGACTATGTCTAATTCGTTTTTTTGGAATTCAGATCCTAAACCTTAAACGCTAAATCCAGTTCACATTTTGTTTGGAACTTAGTCGGCGCTCCGTCGTTGTAATGGCATGGTCCCCAAGGAGTCGTTCAATATAACTACAAGGAGTCGCCGAAATGAGATCTCTTTTGAGCCGCATCGCCATCGCTCTCGTAATTACCTCACTCGCAAGTGTCTCCGCTTTCGCCAAAGGAAAAACGAAGACCGTCACGTTTGAATCAAACATCAAAGTAAATGGAACTATGGTACCCAAGGGGAAATATGATCTGAAGTTTGACGAGAAGACAGGGGAACTGTCGATCGTAAAAGACAGCAAGGTGATTGCTCGAGCGGCCACGACCGCCGAGAAGCGTCAACGCAAAGCGCGCGATTTCGTGTTGCGTTCGACCGGCAGTGGCGCCGACTTGCAACTGACAGGCGTTACCTTTGCCGGGTCGGATCAGAACCTGCTGATCAACGGCTCACAGGCCAGCCGTTGAAGCCCGCAGCCGTTTGAACTCACGTGCGTTGCCGTTCTATTTGTTAACTGACTTCGGCGCTCGCCCGACAAAATCCGAGGCTCCATTGCTTGCCATCCAAGTCGCTTCCGAACTGCACTTTGGGAGCGACTTCGTTTAGGTAAAACTTTTGTTGACATCGCATTACCTTTCGCAGAATGGGCGCACCATCATTGGCCGGCCGGCTCATCTTACAAACAACTTACGGCTGTCCCTCGGTTCCGGGAAAAACCTGTTGACAACCGTAACAGGCATCGGCGAATCTAAACCGCACTTGTCCCTCCCCGCCAGGTTTGAGAGACAACGCGGTATTTGCCTATGAAAAGAATTAGCCTCGCAGCACTTTTGTCTGCCATATTCGTTTCGTTAAGCGGCGCGCAAGCGCAAACACCCGAAACAAGCCCGCAGTCAAATCCCGAAACGCGGCCCCGCATAATCTCGACGGCCCCGGCGCCGCGCCCGGCAACGACCACAGCGCCATCTGAAGTCGATCCCGGCGATGACGTCGGCACTACGCCGCAGCCCGCGCTGGTGGGCACAGCACCCGAAAGTCGGCCGGAGGCGGCCGGCCCGGCTGCCACGCAGCGGCGTGTCGAGCCGCTTGCCGCGGCGGCGCGCGTTTTGTCGCCACCTCAAATTCAGTCGCGCATCGCTGAAGCCGAACGGCTGCTGAAATCGCGGCCACTGCAAACAGCTAAGACTTCACCTTCCATCGATCTCGTCACACTCGCGGCTCTCGATCGAAGCACGTCTCGAATCCACCTGGTTACGATCTACAAGGAGACGTTCCTTACCAAAGGATCTGAGATCACGGCGCCGAGCTCTTTGGGTACCCCTTTGAGTGTTCGTGTGATCCGCGCCAACGGAGTCAACACGGCCGTGGCTGTTTTCGATAGCCAGGGCCGTTCACTCGTTCCCCTGGTAGTGGAATTCCCAATTGAGAAGCGCGGGGTTTTTCGCGAGATGGCCTACTACACTTCCGCTCATCCGGCGTTGCTCTCGCCCGACTTGTCCCGATCGGGTCGAGCTTACGTTCACCGGATGATTGACTTGGCGGTGAAACGTTTGAGAGAGAAGGGCACTTTCATTTCGCCGCAAATTATCGAGGTCGCCGAGCGTCTGTGTTTAGTAGAGCATGTCGATCACGATCGGTTTCGACTGGAAAACCGACTCACGCTCTTTGATGAAATCTATTCCCTCTTTGCTCTGAACGAACCGGATACCTATCGCTATTCGGTGAGCTCGGCGGGCGCAGGCGGCATGGTGCAGATGATTCCGTGGGCTTACAACCTGGTGCGGCAGCGACACCCGGGCGTAGGTCTGACGCCGGATTTTGTCGTCGGCATGCGCAATCATGCGAATGCGCTGGAGGCTATGCTCCTGTATATGCAGGACACCTGGAACGACCTTGCAGCGAATGAAGACGTTCAATATGCCTTGAATGCAAAACTGGCAACGCAGACTGAATTGTTAGCCGCTGGTTATAATTCTAACGCCGCTCGCCTGCCGCTCTATATCCGCCGGGGCGGGGCGTCATGGAAAATTTTGATTCCACGGGAGACTCAGGTTTACCTGCAGATTTACAAGACATTAGAAGCACTTGTGCCGCCAAGGCCGCTCCCAGTCAACAGTGCTGAGCAACAGAAAAATAAGCCGGTGCGTGCGGCTAGTGACCTTTAGCTTTCGCATTCTGATTTACCATTACAAGATACGCTGTTTTATGTGACGCAAACCCTCGGTTTGCGTTTTGCGCTATCGTGAAGAACCAGCACCGCAAGCTGACAGCTTGCGTTACAGCTATAACTACGTCCAGGAAAACATCATGAAAACCAGGATAACCGCGCACCTAAGTCGGCTTCGTCTTCTCGTCACCTGCATCTCGATATTTTTGGCGACGAGTATCAGCATTGTGGTCTCTGCCGCCGCCGGCTTCGCTTTGCAGGCCAAACAGCAAAGTCCGTCCGCCGCGCAAACACTGCCGGCGGAAAAGACAGTAGGGCAAGTGCAAAAGAATATTCAGGTGCTGAATGGTTTACCAGTATCCCAATTGATTCCGGTGATGAATTACATGGGCTCTTCGCTTGGCGTTAAGTGCACCTACTGTCATGTGAACAAAGACGGCAAGTGGGATTTTCCCTCGGACGAGAAACCTGAGAAGGGCACTGCGCGTGAAATGATTCGGATGGTGCAGAGTGTTAACAAGACCACCTTCAAGGGCAATCCAGAAGTCGGTTGTTTCACTTGTCACCGGGGCGCCAATTCACCGGTGCGTGTTCCCCAACTGCCCATCGCTGTGCCCACGCCCGTTGCTGAAGTGGCTAATGCGGTGACGCCGAAACCAACCCTTCCGACCGCTGAAGAGATTCTTGCCAGATATACGGAAGCACTTGGGGGCAGTGCGGCGATCGATAAGATGAAAACGCGCACGATGAAGGGAACGTGGCTGACGGCGAACGGTATCTCGCTTGGTTACGAAGTCTATCAGACGGCCCCGGATAAGATTTACACGGTTTTGAACACGCCGAAACAAGGAGTGTTCGAGCGAGGTTTCAACGGTCAGACCGCCTGGGAAAAAAGCATTCACGGCCTTCGCGATCTGGAAGGAACCGAACTCTTTTACCTAAGGCGCTATCCGGATCTTTTCAAAGACATCAAACTTCAGGAACAATTAACGCGCCTGCGTTTTGGTGGTAAAGACAAGATTGACGGAAAAGACGTTTACGTCTTGCGAGGGGTAGGAAACGACGGCCGGGGCGAACGTCTATTCTTCGATGCACAGAGTGGTTTATTGCTGCGGAGAATCACAACGACGCCCACCTTGGTGGGAGTAATTCCTGAGCAAGTCGATTACGACGACTATCGTGATGTCAATGGTCTGAAGCTTCCCTTCATGATAAGAATCACGGCCATCGACTCTTTCTATAATTCGACGCGGACGTTTACGGAGATCAAGCTGAATGTGCCGGTCGATGAAACAAAATTCAATAAACCGGCCGCGCCCGCACCCGCCGCCTCGCCCGGTCTGTGAGCCCAGCCACTAAATCGGTGAATGCGGACCTGAAGACTGGTGGGGGCAGGGAGAATTTGGTTGTAGTCGTGGGCGCGCAGAATTAGCGGGAGCTTCTTGTCAGACGTGAGGAGTTCTGTTGAGTTCTCGTTCTAATCCGCAGTCTTGCCAAAGAGGACGTTAACCCAGTAAAACGCCACAGTGCCACTTCCGATGACCGCGCAGGTTGCCACTGTCCGCCAGAGGATATCAGTTCCGGCAAACTTCCAAATCGCGAGCAGCGAAGCCAGCACGGCTACGAGAATGCAAGCGCTCGTAATCCAAAAAGAAGCGCTCCTTACCAGACTTGGGTTTAGATAACCGCGACGCGACTGGCGCTGTTCCGAATCAGACAAATTACTTGCTCCGCTTGCCCGGGCAACCCCGCGCGGCTAAGGCAGTTTCTGATTTCCTTGGGGGTGATGACGACTGATTCTAGACAACAAACAAGGATCTTGAGAAGTCCGGCGGGTAGCGGGGAGCGCAAGCGCCAAGGCAGCGTCGCTACCTGTAGGGGCACGGCATGACGTGGCCTGCACTGTTTCCTTTTACGAGCTTCATGAAGCCGGTCGCTACCGCTTCACCCGGTTCTGATAAGGGTGACGCACCTTTTTGTGCAAAGCAACTGCCGGCATTTTTAATATCTGGCTCCCGGCCGTCGTTCTCCCAGCAAGTGATAATCCCGGTCTTTGATTGCCTCAACAATTTTTTGCCGGTCGCGGTAGATGGACACGCTTTTGAAATTACTGACGGCCAGCCCGATATGAAATACGATGCCGCAGGCAATGAAGACTCCGGCAAATATTTGCCAGCCCTTTTGTACTAGAAACTCATTCCAGCAATAGAAGCTATACAACATCGCTATTGGAAACGTGATGTAAAAGGTGTGAGAGACCGGCTGCTTAAGCGAAAATAGAAAACTCAAATACAACAGCACTACTGTCAACAGCGTAAAGTATTTGATTGCTTTCCAGTCTTCGACGCTGTGCTTCCTTCTGAACCACAACGCCAGCAGGGCGACGGATTGAAGTATGCCGGCCACGGTAAGAAAAGCGATTAGCGGAATCAACCATAAATTCTGCTTCATAAACGCAACACGGGCAGCCGTGTTCGCGCCAATAAACCGTGGTAACTCAAAGCTGGCGAAGGATAAGAAGCGTCCCAGCACGCCTTCAACGATATTCAGGTTGCGCACCAGGTGCTCATAGTTAAAGACCACCGCCTGGTTTGTGCTTCCCATACCGGCTGACAGTCCATACTTGAAGAACGTAGGTACCAGGAAACTTCCTGTGATGCCCGCGCCCAGGGCAAACCACACCATGGCGGATAAACCTGAACGCGCTTTCCCGCGGAACTGAAAGTAAAAAGAGGCAGCGATGTAGGGAAGCAGCACTACCCAGGACAAATGAAATTGCATGATCCAGCATAGCGTCAGGCCCATTGTGAAGTTGGCCCATCGCAGCGGCATTAGCCCGCGACTAAGAGGGGGATAAGTTTCAATAGCCGCCACAAAAAACAAAATGGCGGCAGGCAAAACATACGAAGGGTTATAAATGTGAGTCGAGACATCAAGGATCCAGGGAGCGGTGAGCAGCCACGACCATACGAACCATTTCGGCAGCGCAGGCAGACGTTTCCCGCAATACCAGGCGAAGAAGCAAAGACTGGAGAAGGATAAAATATTTAGTAGAAGGTAGGGTGCTTCCGGTATCGGAAAAATGTGGAAGGGCAGACCAACCGCCAGACCCTGCAACGCCCCCGGTATCTGAATCGTGGCCGTAACGTCCGGACCGAAATAGGGCCACGCGCCCGTTGTATAAAACTTCAGACCGAGCAGGTAAATCTGCCTGGTATCTTCGTCCTGAAATGGAGAACAGAGGCCAAACCCTAAACGAAACAGGAAAGCCAGCAGTAGCAGCGAAAAGAAAAGTAGACGTCGTCTTCGTTGGTTGAGGAGCATCTATGCCGCAGCTTAAGCATTATCAGTGGAGACCAACGACCGGCCTGCAAACCAGGGCGCTGTCAAAAGGATGAGGTAAGCGAGCCAGACAGTCAGGGACCCGAAATAGGTCAATCCGTTTTTGAACAATAAGACGATCACGAGCAAATCGAGGACAAGATTCGTCACGGCAAACACGAAACCGAGCTTGATCCCTTCGTTCGCCTTGTTCGTTGTCACTTTCAAATAGCTTCGCGCGAGCATGTACGCTAAGGGAATCCACAGGAGCAAGAGCGGAAAACTTATAGCCGGATAGCGGGAAACATAAGGGATGGTCGCAATATTCTTCAGAGCCGGCGTAATAAAGACGATGCTGCCCCAAACAAAGCCGGTGATCCAAATCAAAAAAGCGTACGCCAGCGCTCGCGCAATTCTTTCCGGCATAGAGACTCCTTCTGGACCGTTCTAAAAAAGCGTGGGCATTATTCCCGCAACTCAACCGTTGGCGCAACAAACACGCAACGATTGACGGAATAACATTGCCGGGATCAAGCAACCTCACGTCATCCAAACTCATCTCTCGTCGGTCTCGCCCGCGTTTCGCCCATGATGAAAAGAGGAACGGCTATTGCCAAACGATGGGCGTCGACATTTTTTGATACGAGGAGTGGTTTAATGTTTAGACGAACCTTCGCAATCATGCTTTCAGCAGCAGTTTTGTTGGCGGCATTTGGTATCCAGCGCGCCGGGGCACAGGCGACGAACGACCAGGCCATTGAAAAGATGCGGAGCCAGGTCGCAAAGATGGGAGTGGGTGGGAATGCGCGCGTCGAGGTCAAACTGCGCGACAATACGCAGTTGAAGGGCTATATCAGTGACGCTGATCAGGATTCGTTCACCGTTGTCGACAATAAAACGGGTGCGAGCAAGACCGTGTCTTATGCAGACACTCAAACGGTCAAGAAGGCCGGTGGCGGAGTGTCGGCCAAGACCTGGATAATTCTGGGCGCGGCCGCAATCGGGGCCATCGTCACCTGGATTATTGTTAAGCCCGCACTGTGCGATGGCGGAGCGCAAACTCGGGGACCTTGCTAAAGTCGCTTGACGAAAGTTGGCTGCGCAAACTCCGCGTAGTCCGCGTCTTTGCGGTTAATCGTAACGGCACTGACCCCTCACAGCAGAGGCGCGGAAACGCTGAGACTGCGCCGAGGGTTGAAACAAGGATTCGTTACTGCTCCGGATTTAGATTCACTGTCTAACGCGAACGCTACGCAACTTTCTTTAGCTTCACTACGTCCACAGCGCTTTCCACGTGCTCGGGCCGACGACGCCATCACTGCTCAAACCGTTTTTCTCCTGACAAGCTTTCACTGCCGCGCAGGTGCCTGGCCCAAAGCTTCCATCTACTGAAACCTGGTAGCCCAGGGCACTCAACCGCTGCTGCAAGGCGCGAACAGCGTTGCCCTGACTGCCCTGCCGCAGGAATGGATTAGGACACGGTGGAATCCCACCGGCTGCAGTGGCAGGGCTACCATTATCGTCCTTGCTCAGAACGTTTTTCGCGCGCTCATAATATTTGATGCGGTCTTGCAATCCGTTGTACCCGCCGTTTATTCGTTTCGTGATTGCCCTGAAATCCTCCTGATCCGCGAGTTCGTTAAGCCCATTCAATCTCCAGAACTGGCCGGCGATGCGAAACCCCACTTCCTTAGTAGCGGCGATAGTTGGGTTGTTGACCAAATCGAGCCCCAGCAGTTGGCCGTACCTCGTGTAGTTAGCGCGACCGGTGAGTTGAATTGGGCCGCGCCCTTTAAAGCGCTTGCCGTCACCGGGTTGTGTGTTACCTAAGTTTGCGCGCCCTTCGTAAGCAGCGCCTGATGCAATCTCCTCCATATAACGGAGCTCAGCTGATTCGTGGGCCAACTGCGCGAGGAACGCGGTTTCGCGCAGATAAGAATTGATATCAAATTCCGCCATCGCCTGTTGAATGAAAGGGAGGTAATCGGCGCGTCGGGCAGCGGGACAATTCGGCATGATTTGTCTGAGTTCGTCATCGGTGAGCATGAGGTTTCTCCTCCAAGGGTGAATTGGAAACGTGAAGCAAACTAATGTGAGCTGTTAACTGGCTAGCTAAATTCAAAGAAGTCCGATAGAGCTTCGGTATGAGAACGCAGGGAAGATACGCCCGTGCCCCGAACGGTGTCAATGACTTCCGGGACTGTCGGCGTAGCTGAATAAGACCACCCACTGAAAAGCTGATTACAGCTCGTCAAGGGTATGGTTTTCTTATGAGAGCACAGCGGCGAAGCAAACGATGTCGACAACTACCCCTTCTCTCATTGCCGGTGCTTGCGGGCGATGCGAATCATGGCTTTAAGACTGCGCTCAACGTCGTCATCAGTGGTCGCCCAGGATGAAACGCTAATGCGCATAGCGCTCTGGCCTTGCCACACTGTGCCGCCACACCAGCAGGTGCCGTCAGTTTGAATCTCGGCGACTGCGCGGTTCGTAGTCTCGCTATCACCAAACGCTACCAGCACTTGATTGAGCACCACGTCGTTGAGAACCTTGAAGCCGGCAGCCTGTAGGCCTGCGGCAAAGCGCCTGGCCTGGCGGCAGTTTCGTTCAATTAATTCGGCGACGCCCCGGCGGCCGAGCGAACGTAACGCGGCCCAAACCTCAACGCCACGAGAGCGTCGCGAAAGTTCAGGCGTAAAGTCTGAGGGGTTGCGGAATTCACTTGTGGGCAGGTAATCCGCGGTAATCGCCATGGCCGCACGTAACGCGTCAGCATCGCGGACCAGCGCAATGCCGCTGTCGTAGGGAACGTTCAGCCACTTGTGAAAATCGGTGGCCCATGAATCCGCGCCGCCCATTCCTTTCGCAAGTGACTCAGTAGAGGCGGCGGTTGTTGCCCACAAACCAAAGGCGCCATCGACATGCACCCACGTGCCGGCTGCCTGCGCGCGTTCACAGATTTCCGGAAACGGATCGCAGGCTCCGGTGTTCACATTGCCAGCCTGCGCACAGAGAATCGTCAGGTCGGACAATGCCGGCAGCGCATCTGCACGCATTCGTCCCTGCAAATCGACCGGCACCCTAACGACTCTTTTTCTGCCCAGACCCAGGAGCCCAAGCGACTTGAAGAGCGTCGGATGGGCTTCCTCGCCCACCACCACCGTGATTGCCGGCGCGCCATACAAACCGTCCGCTTCAACATTCCAACCTGCTCGCTGCAACAAAGCATGACGGGCGGCGGCCAGCGCCGAAAAATTTGCCATCGTTGCGCCGGTTACAAATGCGCCGCCACACTCAGGCGGTAACTTGAAAAGGTCGAGCAACCAATGCAAAGCCACTTGTTCAAGTTGGGCGGTTGCTGGAGTCGGAGTGAACAGGCCCGAGTTTTGGTCCCACGCTGTGGCGAGCCAGTTAGCGGCTACGGTAACCGGCAGGGCTCCACCGATTACAAAACCGAAGAAGCGCGGGCCGGCAATCGCCATCGTCGCCGGCGAACAGACTTCGTCAAGCAGCTTGATTACTTCCTCCTGCACGAGCGGCTCGTCACTTAAGGGTTCATCGAGACTGGCTAGTTTCTGCACCGCTTCAGCCGCGGGCGCTACGCTGCGCTCCTGCAGATTCTCGAGATATGAAATCGCGCGTTGGGCCGTGTTTTCTAAAAGTTCTCGCATCGTTTTTTCGATTCGTATTTTGGAATTCTGTGACCAGACTGCAACTAATGACGTTGCTGCTTAGGTTTCCGGGTTAACAAAGATGCAGGATGCCCCTCGAGTTCATTGACTTGCATCGGTCTTTAGCATACAAACCGTGCGGTCATCCTATCTTCGGCAGGAAAAATGATACCAATGAAATCAATCCTGGCAATTGCCACGCTGTTCGCAATGATGTCATTGTGCAATCTCACAGACAAGACAAAGCCCGCGCCGACGCCGAGTCCAGACACGTCAAGTAATGCCGCTGCGGATCGCGAAGCAGTTTTAGCTGACCTGATGAAGATTGAATACGAGATGACGACGGCCAGCTTGAAAGGAGACATTTCTACACTGGCTCCTTACATCGCGGACGACTATTCCGGCACAGGCTACGACGGCAAAACCCAAAATAAGAACGATGTCCTGGCGGCAACCAAGCCTGACAAAATAACCAAGTCGTGGAAGATTTCAGACGCCCAGTTGGTTAGCCTGGACAAAGACTCAGCGGTGCTGAGCTATATCCAGAGTCAAACGGCGAGAAACGGTCGCACCGCACGCGCGCGCAATACCGATACGTTTGTGAAGCGGGATGGACGTTGGCTGTTAAAGTCAGAACAGCAAACGTTGATGAAGTAACCGGTACTCTGCTGCGCGCATTGCCTTTACCTCAGGCCGACAAGAAATGAATTCGCGAATGGTAAATAGAGGGTGAATCTTCTTACTACCGCGCGCTTTGCTCAGCCATCACCTTTTCCAGCTTACTAACCCGCGTCACCAACCGTGCATCGCCAATCTTCTCAGCTATGGCAGCAAACGCCCTCGCGGCGCCGC
Source organism: Pyrinomonadaceae bacterium (assembly GCA_035297925.1). Lineage (GTDB taxonomy): Bacteria > Acidobacteriota > Blastocatellia > Pyrinomonadales > Pyrinomonadaceae > PSRF01. The sequence goes on from DATGYM010000243.1 coordinate 12,429, forward strand.
GCCAACGCAACTGTTCGACGTCGTCAAAAAGTCTTGCGTCGATTCTGAGCGTGGCGAGCGTTTTGAACAGCAATACGAGCTCGCGTTTGTCTTTCAAGAGATCGACGGGAAAGCTTTCAATCGGTCCATAACGATTAATGAGTGAGGCGGCGGTGCGTGGGCCATAACCCGCGATTCCCGGATAACCGTCGGCGGCATCCCCCACAAGCGCGAGATAGTCGGGTATATATTTTGGCTGCACCCCAAACTTCGCGCGCACACCTTCCTCGTTACGTATCAGACCCCTTCTGCCGTCTACTTGCACTACTCGGTCTCCCACCACACATTGCGCAAGATCTTTGTCCGGCGTCCAAATGCATATCTTTTCGACCCGGTCATCGTGGCTTGCGCGCTGCGCCGCGGACGCGAGGGCATCGTCCGCCTCGAGCTCGACCATAGGCCAGACAGTCACGCCCATCGCGTCCAGCGCCTCTTCGAGTGGCTGAAACTGCGCCCGCAAAACTGGCTCGATTCCGGCGCCTGTCTTATATCCCGCCCAAAGACCATTCCGAAACGACTCGATGACATGATCGGTCGCCACCCCGACGTGCGTCGCGCCCTCCTCGATCATTTTCGCGACAGCATTGAGTACGCCGGCCACAGCCCCAAAGGGCGGATCCGTTTTTCGGAAGCGGCGGATTCCGTAAAAGTGACGGAAAAGCTCGTAGGTGCCGTCAATCAAATGAACAACCATTTGACCCACAGCTTAGCAGATTTTCTGGGCAGTCCCGGCGACATTTGCGCCTCCACGGTGAAGCCTGAAAATACACTCACTGCGAGACGCCGAGAACGCCGGGCCGAGAATTTCAAGTCCCAAATTGCCCTCGTCTACGGGGGACTTTGGTAGTCTTGAGCCTGCGATATTCGCCAGATCGAAAACCGGCTCAAAAAAGGTGGACGGGCTGTCGAATCTCGACGCGTTCGTTCGACTATCCATTAGAAGTGCGATTCAATCGACGCAAAAAAACGCCAGAGTTTCGTTGGGGAAAATACTAGTCAAGGAGATTATCAACATGCGAGTGATGGTTATTGTTAAGGCAACCAGGGATTCGGAGGCCGGCAAAATGCCGGGCGAGCAACTGCTGACCGAAATGGGAAAGTTCAACGAAGAGTTGGTGAAAGCCGGCGTGATGCTGGCAGGCGAGGGATTGCACCCGAGCTCGAAGGGAGTGCGCGTTAAGTTTGCAGGCGACCAACGCCTTGTGACCGATGGACCTTTTCCGGAAACGAAGGAACTGATAGCGGGTTTCTGGCTCTGGCGCGTGAAGTCGATGGCAGAGGCAATTGAATGGGTCAAGCGTTGCCCTAATCCCTACAACACGGACGGGGAAGTCGAGATTCGCCAGGTGTTCGAGGCGGCAGACTTCGGCGAGGAGTTTACTCCCGAACTAAGGGAACAGGAGGAACGCCTGCGGGCGCAGATCGCGGAGCAGTCGTAAAGGGTTCGGACTCGACCACGCTTTCCTGTTGACCGATTGGGGTTGGTGATTCCGGCGCCAACTGAACTTTGGGTCTTGCATATTGGTCTAGCCCAAAACCGAGAAGGATTGTTCCCAGGATGAAAGCACTCGAGAAGAAGTAAGGCGACGACACGCCGAGCGAATCGAATGACCAGCCAAAGAAAAGCGGCGCGATGATGCGGGCCACGCCGCCATAGGTCTGTTGCAGTCCCATGTTGAGGCCGCGTTCCCTCTGGCTAATGACTCGCGAGAGCAGAGCCGTCACGCAGGGAAAGGTGAAGGCAGTTCCCAGCGGGATCAGAGCCACCGCCAGTGCCAGCATTGGCAGGTTTCGCGCCAGCGGCATGCCTAAAACGCCCGTCGCCAGCAACACCAGGCCAAGGCGCGACAGATTCGCTTCGCCGAGCCAGTCAACCATGCGTCCCAGCAGCAGTACGCGCGCGAAGACTGAAATGGAACCAACGTACATGAAAAAATAGCCGATGGTCTGTTCAGTGACTTGAAAGCGCGCATTCAAAAAAAGCGCGAGCACTGAAAAGCTTCCCTGGAAGGCGCCGATGGCGATGGCATAGATCCAAATCAGACGTGAGGACGGCTCACTCGAATGCGAGATGACGCGCAAGATAGCCTGACGCGAAGTGCGTGGCGCCTCTCCGGGTTGCGACTGTTCACTCAGATCGCGCGATTCTGTCAAATAACGGGCGACGAAAGCCATGTTGAGCAGACAAAGCCCAGCGGCCATGATTCCCGGGGCGGCGTGGCCCATCTGTAGCGTCGCCGCCCCCGGCATTAGATCGCGTTTGCCCAGCGTGATGGCGAATGAACCGAGTACCGGCCCCAACGCCACACCGAGATTCGTTGTTGCTGATAGCCAGCCCAGTGCGCGCGCGCGATCTTTCGGGTCGGTCGAATCAGCTACGTAGGCTTGAATAACACCGACCGTACCCCCGCCTGCACCCTGGACAATGCGCGAGAGGCATAACAACAGCAACGAGTTGGCGAAGCCGAAAATCAAATACGCAATCGCAGAAGCACCCAAGGCAATGAGCAGCGTAGGCCGGCGCCCCACGCGATCCGAAAAGCGGCCCCACATGGGCGCACTCAAAAGTTGGGCGATCGTAAATGCGGCCACGATAAAGCCGGAGATGATTCCAATGCCAAAGTGCAACCCCAGGAAGCTGATGCCGGAACCGCCCAGCGTCTTCACATAAAACGGCAGCAGCGGGATGATCATGAGGAGCCCCACCATGTCCACAAACGCCGTCGCCATTAGCGAAAAAAGTTTTGCCGGAATCTTTCGTACTTCGCGCCAAAGGACATAGAGCAGGCCGCAGGCAATCGCAACTAGCAACCCCCTCACGATCGGCGAGTGGAACGACTGGGTAATGTTCGTTTGCAGCAACATCAATTCGGGAATTTCACAAATGTCGGATAGCTAAGTTATGAAGAAGTGATAATACATCAGGAGGTGCACGAGCGTTCAAGTCAGGTCTATCCCCTCGAGATGCTCAGAGCATGCTTCCAAATTCCATAATTCTGTATAAGTTCGACCGCCGTTTCATGGCTTATGACGATTCAACTGTTGATAGTCGTTGGCCGACGATTTGCCTTTCTTTGGCAAAAGCAAATTAAACAATGAATTTCGTACAGCGCCGGCAGAAATGCAGAACTGTCATACACCGTGCTGCATGTTTTCATGACATGGTTGGCCAGAGCTGGGACGGGATGGTGACAATATGTAAGGGACACTGAGACGCTGTGGTTTCCCTAAAAGATTGAGAGGTTCGCTATGACGAAACACGTTAACACGATGAGCAAAGTTGCGCGGGTAAATATTTTCTTTTGGATAATGAAAATCTGCGCCACAACTCTCGGGGAAACGGGCGGCGATCTGCTTTCAATGACCATGAACGTCGGCTATGCGGTTAGTTCCTTAATCCTGCTCAGCTTCTTCTTCGTTACTCTTCTAATCCAGCTCGGAACCAGGAAATATCACCCCGTGATCTATTGGCTGGTAATAGTTTCAACCAGCACTGCGGGCACAACGATTTCTGATTATATGGACCGCACGCTCGAGCTCGGCTACTTCAAAGGATCGCTGATCCTGATTTCATGTCTGGTGGTGATTCTGGCGATTTGGCGTTATAGCGAAGGAACCTTATCCGTAAATTACATTCGCAGCCGGAAAGCTGAAATCTTTTATTGGACAGCAATATTGTTCTCAAATACGTTGGGCACGGCTTTGGGCGACTTTCTCGCCGATAGTTCCGGACTGGGATTTCTCGGCGGCGCTATCCTGATCGGCGGCTTGCTGGCACTGGTTGTCGCCGCTTATTACTTTACCAATATCAGTCGCGTGGTGTTGTTTTGGATTGCTTTCGTTTTGACTCGTCCTTTTGGCGCAACTTTCGGAGATGTTTTAACCAAGCCCGTAACAAGCGGCGGCCTCAACCTCGGGACCATCGGCTCGTCTCTAGTGCTCGGCTCGGTGCTGGTACTCTTTATTATCTACACCACTATCAAACACAAGGATGTTGCGACAAGAGCAGAAGCGCAGCGTGTGGAACATGCAACCTGACAACGGTGACCTCGCAAGCGTAGCCATTCAGTTTTCCGCCAGGGGAGGACGGACGGTATGATGCGTCAAAGAATTCTGAAGGGAGAACTCCATGAAGTTGACAGAGGTTTTACGGGCGGAGGTCGATCGCGAAGTCGAACGCTCGCGCCGCGCGCTCGAGCAGGTTCCAGAAGGGAAGTACGACTGGAAGCCTCATGAGAAATCTATGATCCTCGGATATCTCGCGAACATGGTCGCGACTATCCCAACCTGGATCGCGATGCAGATAACTCAGGATGAACTCGACGTGGCGCCCGCCGAGGGTTCAAAGATGGAACAGACGCGCATGGATACAAGTGAGGAGTTGGTGGAAGCCCTTGAGAAGGCCGCGGCCGGCGCACGTTCGGCATTCGACAAAACCACCGATGACTTTCTGATGACGCCATGGCGACTACTTGCGCGAGGTCAGGTGGTGATGGAGGCGCCGCGTCACGAGATGATTCAGGACACGATCAACCATTGGGCTCATCACCGCGGGCAAATGACTGTCTATCTGCGTTTGCTGGGCGCGAAAGTTCCGGCGATCTACGGACCCTCGGCTGACGACAAGGAGTTTCGCTAGAGCGGTTCTGCTTTTGGACGCAGCGCGGCAAGAGATTGAGCCGACAAATATTCTCCGGGTTTCCCTCTGTGAGACGGCCCAGCATGTCCTCAGACCCTCAAGAAGGTCATTAATGAACGTGCGAAAATTCAATTGGCAAATCTGGGCCGGTTTTCTGTTGAGCAGGTCGAATCGTGGGGTTCTTTTTTAGCAGGCGAGGGTTTCGCGCGCTCTTCGGTGCCTTTTGGATGCGCCGACCGGGAAATTGATGCCTTTGGCACGCCCACGATCGTACATTTCTGTGCAGTGCTTCTGATCGCCGCCGCTTTGAGCGCGCCCTGGCAGCCGACGCATTGCGCGATCGCGAGGCGGAGCTTGCGGTATCCACTGGGACAACGCCCGTCATGCTCACGCGGTGTAGTAACGATCTACGATACGTGATCCGGCTTATGCCAACATGCTGGGCCTGCAACCGGAAGAGATTGTGGCGGGCCGCACGCCAGCCCGTGGCCGGAATCAGGACTAGTTGATCGGGTACTGAAAAACCGAGAGGCCGGGTTTGGCCCGGCCTCAAATCGGTTGGCGGAGACATTCAGCCTCAACAGGTCACTGTCCTCACCCCAGCAACCAATCGCCGTTGACGCGCATTCTACAAAAAATTTCGGATTCGTCAATGCAAGAAAACTGACTAAAGGGAATTGCTGCCTGCACACAGTGAGTTGTGCACTTTATAGACATACGTTCAACCAAACAAAAGGGCACGGCGTGTGCCGTGCCCGAAACGCCGCTGATAGCCGGGAGTCTTTGGCAGTTGCCAATAACACGCAACCCCAGTTTTAAGGCCTGCTGGTGGAAGACGTCGCATTCTGGCTCATGCCGCGGTTGAGCAGCATTTTGACTTCCACGCGGCGATTTTGTGCCCGCCCTGCCGCCGTCGAGTTGTCAGCTACAGCGTCTGTCTTGCCATAGCCCATGGGGGTAACAAACCGACGGAGGGGGATCTTGTGATTGACCGCAAGGTACTGAACAACTGCATCCGCGCGCTGGCGACTCAACCTGAAATTCTTTGCTTCACCACCGGTGGAATCGGTATGACCGGCAACTTCGATCGTGTAGGCCTTGGCATTTGCCACTTTGGCCGCAAACTCATCGAGCTGCTGTTTTGCTTCCGGAGAAAGCACTGCGCTATTCACGCGAAAAGTGACGGCAACATTTTCCTGCACATCATAATCATCGAGAGCAGTAATCCGCTCGTTCGCTGCGGTGGCTTCGTTTCTGGCTTCAGCTGCCACGGCATAAAGCTCATCCATCTGTCCCGCAATGCGCTGCTGGTTCTCTTCAACCGGCGTTACGCGTGTGTCAGACGTAATTGCGGCACGCATGTCTGACTCAGCAAATCGAATCTTGTCGGCTACCAGTTGGCCCTGAGAATCGCCGCGACCCTCAACTTCGACAATCAAGCCGCGCAGAATATCTGTGACCGGATATTTCTTGCCGCTGCGAAGAAAGCCGCCATTCGCCTTGACGCTGGTGCGATCAGTTATGAGCACCAGGTAATCGGTGCGATTGCGATCGCGTATGCGAAACGTTTCACCCTCGCGTGCAATCACTACCCCTTTGAACTTGAGCTTCGCGCCATTGGGTATAGATTGAATATTGCGCTCAACACTCGTCCGTACAGTTTGCGTGTTCGTGACTTGCGCAAGAGCTGCCGGAGCCGCTGCCAACAACAGGGCCAGTCCGCAAATTAGTGTCTGTAATCGAAACTTCGTAGCTGCATTAGTCCTCATATTCACTCCTTCTTTGCTCTTCAAATTTCTCTAAAATGAATCAAACCCTCCGAGTTGCGCCCCTGGCGGATAACTCCGGAATCAGCGGGAGAAAGGGGAACCCGTAATTCTTCCCGATCCAGGAGGAAGTTGTGTTGCAAATGAACGATTGTTACGTGGCAAATACTTACTGAAGCGGAATTCGTGCCGATTGGATTGCGAAACTATGTTGTTCGCTTAGAAAAGCGAGCGCTGTCTGCTGTCAACAAACCACTTCCGTCGCCGGTCGTCGAAGACAGAGCGACCGTTGAGTGAGCGCGAAATGAAGTTTTCGTGTGCAATTACGGCCGTAAAGTCGGCTTGCGGTTTCAGCCTGTCTTCAACCATGCGCACAAATCTATGTAAACGCCGGAAGCCATCAAGCTTTTCTTTGCCCCCGGCCTGCTCGCTTAAACCTGGGCCGAACTTTGCTCGATCGAGGGCCGTGCGCAGAAAGTTGAGCGACTCGTCGTAGGTTTTTAGTGGAACGGGGAACGGGTGACGATCTTTGCCGCCGTGCGCAAACGAAAAGCGTGCAGGATCGTTAAAGCGGCTGGGAGTCCCGTGAACAACTTCAGCAACTAAAGCCAGCGACTGCAGAGTGCGCGGACCAAGTTTTTCCAACAGCAGTAACTCGGCGAAATTTTGTAGCTCGCGTTCGTATGCGACTGTCAACACCGCGCCGAGTCGCTTTAGATCAACATTTTCCGCGTGGACATCATGATGCTCAGGCATGCTCAGATAGCGAAACTTGCCCGCTTCATACAGAATTTTCTCTGGATGGGTGCGCGCTATGTCGAGCATGGCAGCTTGCGCCGGTTTCGCCTGAGCAGCAACGAGATTCATGATCGTGCCCTGGTTTTCGCCGACTATTCCGGTATGAGGTTCGGCAACGAAATCGCGAACGGAGGCGGAGTGCCAGTGGTATCTGCGTGCCATGCCTGTCTGATCGTTTAGGCCCTGCTGAACGACAACCCATTCGCCCGTGGACGCCAACACAAAATTATGCAGGTAGATCTGAAAGCCATCGGCGATAGCATTGTTGTCGACTCGCGCGGTCAACCGGCTGGTACGCACAAGGGCCTCGCCGTCAAAGCCACGGTGATTCGCGATTAGGCGCAACTCGTTTGGCGTATTTCGGGAGAAACGACCGCGGCCGCCGCAGACGTATAGTCCCAGCTCCTCGGCACGTGGACCAAGACCGCGTTTCAAAGCTCCCATTACCGACGTAGTGATTCCGGAAGAGTGCCAATCCATTCCCATCACGGCGCCGAATGCCTGGAACCAGAAAGGGTCGCTGAGGCGAGTCAGAAACGCAGAAGTGCCATAGTCTTGCACTATGCTTTCAGTAATGGCCGTACCGAGCCGCGTCATCCGGTTGGCGAGCCAATCGGGTACACGACCGCCATGAAGTGGAAGATCTGCGACGCCGGACCGTTTCATGTCGCAATTGTAACTGATCTAACCAGCCGTACGCGTTCTACCTTATTGCCACCGCTATGCAACCGGGGCGAGCATGTTCGCGTCACGAACGAGAAGCCAGACGTCGTCCTGCTTCCGTAGGATCGAGAGTGTGTTGCCGGCCCGCCTGACCTGAGCACCGCCGCTCTTTGGCGTAATGGCTATCGATAGATGCGTCCAGACGTACGCCCAGTCTCCCAGCACTTTTACCTCCTGAATCTCGCTGGTCGCCTCAATGTTGAAATCTTTAAGCGCCGCCTGACCGGTAGCAAATGCCGTCTTCCCGCGCATTGGAGGTTGACCGCAAACCAGAAAGATGACGTCGTCCGACATCAGGCTTAAAACCTTTTCTGTGTCTCCTGCCTTGGAAGCGCTTAGCCAGTTTGCAATTAATTCTCGAATTGCTTGTTCGTTGCTCTGCACGCCCTGCCTCCTGACAATCGCTGGAAACAATTAAAAATTTTCGAGCACTTCTTTCGTCCTGCAGTAAGTGTCTGAGTATCACCAGTGCAGACACAAAAGTCCGCATATTCCTGTCATCTTTTTGTCTCGAATTGTCTACTACGCGCGTAGGCGCGGTTCAGGCGAGGTCAACTGAGGGGTTTCCGATAACCTCTTTCAGATAAGCTGCCAAATCACGAAACGAAAAGTCTGACGAGATGAGCGCCACATGATTGTCAGGTCTTAACAGCACATGGAAGTTCTTAGTTGTGCCGAAGGCTTCCGCAATATGGGCGTCGATTGGAATGAGGTAAAGATCGATCAGGTGTGCGTGCCCGTTCGCGATTTTGTTCTTCATCTCTTCATAAGAGCTGTGGTCACTTTGGCCATCCCAAAAGATCACCAGATGGAATTTTGGTGCACGCAACTGATCAAAAACGCTATGCCCGTCAACCAGGAAGTAGGGCAGGCGATCGCCCGCCTTGACTTCGAACTTCTCATCACCAGCGTGCGCGCTCAATGAGCTGTCGCGATAAGTAATGCCGATTTGAGAAATGAGAGGAAAGAACCTTTTCTTGACTGCGTCAATGCTAAGAATGAACTTGGCCATCGGCGGAAAAACAGTGGTGCGGATCAGGTTAAGCAACCAATCATTGCCGGCAGCCAGGTTGAACATTCTGTCCGTGGTTTGCAGCAAGCGCCGTGCGTTTGGCAGACGCTCTTCGTTGTAGCTGTCCAAAACACGCTCAGCCGCCTCACCCTTGAGAACCAGAGCCAGTTTCCATGCGAGGTTGTAGGCGTCCTGAATCCCGGTATTCATACCCTGGCCACCGGCTGGGGTGTGGATATGCGCAGCGTCACCGGCCACGAAACCGCGCCCCGATGAAAACTTCTCGACGTGGCGCGTGTGAACTTTATAAACTGAAAACCAGTCAACTCGAGTAATGTCCAGCTCGACTTCAGCTTCCTTCTTGATACGCGCTTCGATTTCTTCGTACAGAATTTCGCTTTCGTCCTTTTCATGGCCCTCAGGAAAGGCGCCGACGATGCGCCAACGTTTTTCTCCCGGCATCGGGAAAAAGGCCACCACACCGTTTTCAGCGATACAAACGTGCAGCGCGTCATGGCTGAACTTCCAATCGATAAACACATCGGCAACATAAAACAGACGCTCAAACGTGCTGCCTTCAAACGACAATCCAAGGGCATGACGGACCGGGCTACGAGGCCCATCGCAGCCGACGAGATATTTGGCATTGATGATCTGAGTCTCGCCGCCGCTGGTCCTGACGTTAGCGGTCACGCCCGTTTCGTTCTGAGAAAGACTTTCCAGATCATGTTGCCAGAGAACGTCACGTCCATTACCTCGCACATACTCATACAGCAGCTGTTCGTTCTGGCTCTGTTCCAAAACCAGCAGGAACGGGTAAGTGCTCATGCCCTCGCCAACGTTTGACAGGTCAACTTCGCCAACTACCTTACCGCCTTCCAGCATGCGCACTTTTCCGGCAATAGTGCCGTTGGCAACAGCCTTCTGTGCGAGCCCAAGTTGCTCGTAGATTTCAAGGGTGCGCGCGTGAACGCCCAACGCTTTGGAATAGGGAGTAATGCCTTCGTTTTTCTCGACTATAACAAAGTCAGTTCCGTACCGAATCAACTGACATGCGAGCGACAATCCTGTCGGGCCGGCGCCAACAATCAATACATCTGTTTTCATTGTTATTGGCATAAAAGCCAGGCTACCGGTATCAGTTTTCTTTTGGCGACAGTTTCTTTGCGATATCGCCGATACGAACAGCGCCGGCCTGAATTATTTTCGCGTTGATTCCACGTAGATGAAGTTCTCGCCCGACGGCAGAATTCACGAACTTCATTGCGTCGAACCCAAAACGCGCGACAAATTTGTTGCAGCCGGTATGGGGTGGCGGCGTAACTTCGATTATTGCCGAACCGATGGCCAGACGCGTTCCGGCAGGCAGGTTGCCCGCGCTCAAGTCCATATCAATGTAAAGTTGATCCCCGGCCAATGGCCAACGAGTCTTATCCCCAGCCATGAGCGCAATCACGCGGGCATTCATGATGTTTAGCTGCATTTCCGGATGCGGTGATCCATCGGCAGTGCGGGAGCTGCGACGATATTTCCAGCTATCGCCGACGAGTCCCTCGGTCGGGTGAAGCTCGCCCTCCTCGAGAACTTCGCGTGCTTCGACTCGCGGCCGCCGCACGATCAATTGCAGGACGCCTTCGTCTTTCGGCGCGCGACGCACCTCTTCAAGCCCGGCTTCGAGTTCCGTCATCGTCAGGTGTTTGATCTGGCCGGGTGATCCGATTTCCTGTTCACTGATCATAAATTATCTTGACGCTCCTGAAGGTAATGATAACAAACCGGGATTTATTCTGTGGACACTTGCAAACCAGCGATTTTGTTGTCCGTTGTTAATCTGATCGTGCAGAATAAAGTCCTGCCGACGTCAGTAAGAACATAGCGAAAGACGCGAAGCTCGTTCTCATTTTTTCGTTCAATCAATTCGAGGGACGAAATGATAGCTACCGGCAGACTCAAAATATTCAAACTTGCCGTTATCTGTCTGGCCATTTGCGGAAAATAGTCTGTCTGCATTTCCGGCGTGAAGAGTTTCGGATCCGCTGTTCCCTGCGCAAGCTGCCGCAACACATTTCTTACTAAACCGGTAACTTGTAGTTCTTTATCTTCAATCGGCTTCATGGCCGGCAGCCTAAACGCTGGGTAAAAAATTGACGTCAGGCCGCGAGCCACTCTGAATTCGTTCGTCTGCCACAAGTTGGCAAAGAAAACGATCGTCAGTTTTTCTTCGGGGAAACGGACGATGAAGGACTTAAAGCCCTGCCAGGCGCCGCCATGAAAGATTATGCGGTGGCCATGGGCCATCTCAGTGTGCCAGCCGAAGCCGTAGCCTTTCGTGGGTCCGTTACTCAACTTAACGGGCGCCCACATTTGGGCAAGGGTCGATTGTTTTAGCAACTTGTCGCTGTAAAGGGCGGCATCCCACTTCGTCATGTCCTGCGCCGTCAGATAGAGAGAGCCGTCGGCAGTCGTATTTACAGTCGCCGAAACCCATTCCTGATTTTTTAGCTCGTTGGTTACCAGCCGATAACCGGAAGCGCGATTTCGAACAATATCGGATTCCGAGATAACACGAGATGCTGTCATACCGAGAGGCCTAAATACTCGTTCTGCCAAGTAATCACCGTAAAATTTTCCCGTCACCTTGTGAATAAGAATGCCCAACAAGACATAATTCAAATTGCTGTAGTCCCAGTCTTCTCCAGTTCGGTAGTTGAGCGGAACCTTCTTGATGTGGGCCAGTAGTTCGTCCTCGGTGTAATCGCGACGCACGTCGAAATCCGGAGCATAGTCGCCCAGACCGGAGGTGTGCGTGAGCAGATGATGCACCGTAACATCCTTCCAACTCTCCGGCGCGTCCGGAAAATATCTGGTGATTTTATCGCCGAGAGAAAGCTTGCCTTCTTCGACCAGCATCATGACGGCCGTCGCCGTAAACTGTTTGCCGATTGAACCCGATTGGAAAACAGTTTCGGGTTTAACCGGGACTTGATGCTCGATGTTGGCGAACCCGTAGCCTTTGATAAGAAGGATATGTCCATTCTTGAGAACGGCGAGTGAGAGCCCGGGAATGCGTTGCAGCCGCATTTCTGTGTTGATGAACTTATCGATTTTGGCTGAGATTGTTTGCTGTGCTGGGCTTGAGATACTGGACAGCAAGAGGATGCCGACGGAAATCACAAGCGAGCGGCTAAACGTTGTGACTGTCATTTGCTATCAATCAAATTCAAAGCGCGGCGGGGATTGTTCTGCGCCGACTTTGCCAGCCGCAATATCCGCCTTGAAGTAGTTTTCTCCGCGTACTGGTGTCCCGGCCATACGACGAAGCATCGCAATCTGCCCGACATGCGTCAGCGCGTCAGCGATAGGTCCTTGAAACAGTTTCTGTGGCGCACAGGCCAGCGGCTCGATTGAGGCCAGATAGTCATCGAATGCTTGTAGCTCGCGAAAAAACCGCGTCGCTTCATCCTGCCAGCCTACACCAGTTGCGCTTTTCCATTCTTCGTTGCCCCTGGCGATAGACAATCCCCAACCCAGCAGGTCGCCAATGTGGGCGAGGATCTCGAGGGGCGTACGGCTATTTTCTGCAGCCCGGAAGGTAGCGAACTGCGGCGGCGCATCACGTATCGCTTTGCCGCCGCGATAGGCTAGTGTCGCCAGTGTATGACGCAATAGTTCGCGCGCGGAATCAGTTTCGTTTGTCATGGGATAAATACACCTTCATCACCCGCAAAAGTCGGTTGGGATAACAGCGTGCCGAAGTTTAGAAGCTAACCGGCAATGACTTCAAACCCCGCAGGGTTAGGTTGCGGTGCCACTCCAAATCTTCTGATTCCAGCCAAAGTTTTGGCAGCCGGCTGAGCAAGCCATTGATTGCGATCTGACCCTCAAGCCGCGCCAGCGCGGCGCCCACACAGTAATGCAGGCCGTGGCCAAAGGCGAGATGTCGATTAGGTTTGCGTTCGATATCCAGTTGCGCCGGGGTGGTAAACTGTTCCGGATCACGATTAGCAGCGCCGAAGGAAAAGCAGACCAGTTGGCCCTTGCTAATCTGTTTACCGGCGACGTTGATATCCGACAATGCAATGCGTCCCATCTTTTGCACCGGACTGTCGTAGCGAAGCAATTCCTCAACGGCCGAAACGATAAGCGCGGGGTTTCCCGATAACAATTGTCGCTGTTCCGGATATCGCAACAGCGCAAGCATCCCATTTCCAATCAGGTTGGTTGTAGTTTCGTGACCGGCGATCATCAGTAGCACGCAATTCGCAAAGAGTTCATCCTCCGTGAGCCGGTCGCCCTGCTCCTCAGCCTGAATCAGAGCACTCAGCAAATTGTCCTGAGGCTCCAAACGAAGCGCGTTGACTTTGTCGCGAAAGTAGGCCGACAAAGCCACAAAACTGTTTTGGGCCAACTCATAGAGTGCAAACAGTTCAGCTTTGTTGGGAGCACTGTCGATTCCACCCAGCGCCATGGCGATGTCATCTGACCACGCCTTGAACTGTTGCTGGTCTGAGCCGGGTACTCCAAGCATCTCGGCAATCACGGTCGCGGGCAGGGGATTGGCAAAGTCAGTCATGACATCCATGCGGCGTTTTCCCTGAACCCTTTGAATCATGCTGTCAACCAATCTTTCGACTAGTTGTCGCATGTTTTCTATGACTCGCGGCGTGAAAGCTTTATTCACCAGCGCGCGCAGCCGGGTGTGGTCCGGCGGATCGATCATCAACATCCATGAAGACACGGCAGTGAAAAAAGGACGAAAATGTTCCGTCGCTTCCCTGGGCATCCGATTGGCGTGGGCTCCTATACGGTTTGACGACAAATGATTATTTTGAATGAGAGAGACGATGTCGGCGTAGCGCGTAAGCAACCAGTAATTATTTTCCGCACTCCAGAAAATCGGATCATTCGCTCTCAGCGCGTCGTAGACCGGGTAGGGATTCCGTAAAAACTCAGCGCTGTTGAGGTCATACTGGGTCATGGCGAAACCGCGGTTCCCTTGACTGGCAACGAATATGAGACTTGAAAGCGGGACGAGTACTTGAACGGCGTAGCGTAGGCTGTTTGTCAGCAAAGTGTCAACAAGATCACGCGAGCTACTGGCGCACGTTTATTGCCAGTAGTAGGATGTCGGCCATGAGCAACCAACTATCTGCTGTCACCGTCT
>DATGYM010000244.1:0-18755 GCA_035297925.1 Pyrinomonadaceae bacterium
GACTTTGACGCCCGCAACTTCGCGAGCCTCATCCCCGTTTGCCGAGGAGTTGCCGATAGAGCCTGTCGCCAGCTTCATGCGCAACTCATCTGCTTCGCGGCGACTCTTTTTCAACTCCTCCTGGAGTCTGCCAATGACCAAAGGAAGCTCTACTCGCGAGGTGCGTAAGTCACTCGTGACCTTGTCGACGATCGCCTCGCTTTCGCGGAAACGCTGGAAGGCATCTACGCCAGTGACCGCGCGGATGCGGCGTACTCCGGAAGCTATCGACTCGTCGCTGACAATCTTGAACAGGCCAATATCGCCCGTGGCGCGTACGTGTGTGCCGCCGCAAAGCTCCTTCGAAAAAATATCTTCGGCGCCCTTGATCGAAAGCACACGCACCTTCTCGCCGTATTTCTCGCCAAACAAGGCCATCGCGCCGGAACGCATAGCGTCTTCAATCGCCATCTCGTCAGTCTGTACCGGTTCGTTGCGCAGGATGTGATAGTTAACAAGGTTTTCGATCTCTTCGATCTCCCTGCGCGTTAACGGTTGATAGTGAGAGAAATCGAAACGCAGATAGGTTGGCGCAACGACGGAGCCAGCTTGTTTGACATGCGTTCCCAAGACTTCGCGGAGGGCGGCGTGCATCAGGTGTGTAGCCGTATGATTACGGCGCGTTGCGTCGCGCTTCTCCACGTCCACTTCGGCCGTGACCGTATCGCCGACGTTTAGAGTGCCCTTTTCGATCTTGACCTTGTGAACAATCAAACCCTGCGCGGGCGAATAGGTATCGAGCACCGTCGCGACAAGGGGTGGTAGCCCGACCGTCCGGGCGGGCTCAACGAGTTTGCCGACATCGCCAACCTGTCCGCCACTCTCGGCATAGAAAGGCGTTTGATCCAGTACAACTTCGCCGTCCTCGCCTTCATTCAGTGTTTGAACCTCGGCGCCGGCCTTTACGAGGGCAATGACCTTTGTGGCCTCAACTCGCGTCGTTTCATAACCTCTGAACTCGGACCGACGACCTGACATGCCCGCATGTGCTGTGTTCGTCTTTGCCCTGGAGTCACTTTTTCCCTCGATGCCCGTTTGCTGTAGTTCCTGAACGGCAGCATCGAAAGAGTTGTTGAATTGATTTTCCTCGATCGAAAAACCGCGCTCTTCCAATCCCACTCGCATCAGATCCCTGGGCGTGCCAAAAGTGTCGTACAGGCGCGCAAGAGCCCGATACTCCGGCATCGCACCCTGGGTCGTCGCGAAAAGTTCATCAAGTTTGTTCAAGCCGACTGTGAGTGTTGTCCCGAACCGTTCTTCCTCGAGGCGCACCATCTTTTCGATGAAGCCACGCTGCACTTCCAATTCCGGATACGCTTCACGCATTTCATCGACAACGAAGTTAGTCACCTTATGAAAGAACGAGTTCTGGAATTTGAGCGTATGCCGTCCCTGATAAATCGCGCGGCGCATGATTTTCCGCAGCACATAGTTTCGTCCCTCGTTGCCCGGGAGAATTCCATCCGCCATCAAAAATGCGGTTGCGCGAGCGTGATCCGCGATGACGCGCATCGCGAAACCTTGCGGCGTTTCTTCCTTATAAGCCTTGCCCGCGAGCTCGGCGGTGAACTCTATGATCGGCCGCAACAAATCCGTTTCATAATTCGAGTTCACGCCTTGCAGCACAACTGCAAGACGTTCCAGGCCCATTCCGGTATCAACAGATGGTGCCGGTAATGGTTCGAGTTTGTATTTCCCGAGTTCGATCTCACTACGATCGAACTGCATGAATACAAGGTTCCAAATCTCGGTAATGGTGTCGCCGGGGCCGTTGACGTTCGCGGCCGAGTTTTCCGCGTCGTTCGCGTCAGCGCCCATGTAGTAATGAATTTCGCTACAAGGGCCACACGGCCCAGTCTCGCCCATCTGCCAAAAGTTGTCCTTACGTCCGAAGCGCAGGATGCGCTCACGCGGCGCGCCGACTTTTTCCCAGAACCTCTCTGCGTCTTCATCAGGCCCAACCTGGTCATCGCCTGTAAAGACTGTGAACCACATGCGCGTGGGCTCGAGCTTAAATTCATTTACCAGCAGGTCCCAGGCAAATCTGATCGCGTCTTCTTTGAAGTAGTCGCCAAACGAGAAATTGCCGAGCATCTCAAAGAATGTCTGGTGCCGGGCGGTCTTGCCGACTTCGTCCAGATCGTTGTGCTTACCGCCCGCGCGTACGCACTTCTGCGATGAGCAGGCGCGAACGTATTCACGCTTTTCTAAACCCAGAAAGACATCCTTAAACTGATTCATGCCGGCGTTGGTGAACAGCAACGTCGGGTCGTTTGCAGGCAAAAGGGGTGACGACCGCACTCGCGTATGTCCGTGGCGTTCGAAGTACTTTAGAAAAGTTTCGCGGATTTCGTTTCCAGTCATAATCGGTAAATAGTAAGCAGTAAGCAGTGAGCGGTAAGCAGGGCGCGGTTTAATCAGTTACTTTCGCTTGAAGGTTTATTTCCAAACAACGAGCCACCCACTGCCCGCTGCCCACAACCACAGCTCACAGCTCACGGCTTACTGCTCACTTTCGCCAGTTTAGCATGCAGGATGAGGCCGTCTGAAATTGGACTCGATCAGCTATTCAGCCTCGTCCAGATCGCTTCTTGTAACCGCGCGCACCTTATCCGCCACCAGATCGAAGCCAAAGCCCTGGCGTAGCAGATGATCAAAAAGACTCTTCGCTTCCGCGCGGTTCTTTGGGTGGCCACGCATTCGCAGGCGCTTTTCAATCGCGCGATCGATCAACTCCGTTTCAGGTGTCTCGGTAAAGACCTGTTCAAGCACTTCGTCGCGGACTGAGCGATCAACTTTTTTCATTGCCAGACTCTGCTCCAGCCGCCGCCGGCCGATCGGTTGTTGCCGGAGTTTCGACGATGCGTAGCTCAGCGCGTAACGCTCGTCATCGAGATAGCCATATTCCCGCAGGCGGGAAATTACAGTTTCAACCACGGATTTATTTGCGCATCTCTCGGCTAACCTTTCCCGCAGTTCCTCAATCGACCGTGGTTTGGCAGCGAGTAATTTGACGGCGCGTTGGAACGCGCGCGCGCGGATTTGCTCGGGAGTCAAACGGGGCTGGTTGGCGCTTTCCTTGTTAGATCGTGAACGTCTTCTCTGCACGATCAATATTTAATCACATGGATGTGCCCGGTAAAGAGCGGGGGGTTGAAACCACCTTCCAACCTTGAGACTTCGGAGTTCCTTTTTCAGCCACATTGTTGAAAGCATCTCAAACTGACCCGACGCCCGAACACTGAAATAACTTCACGGCTTGTGAAGGTGGGCTAAACTCACGCTCTTCTTTGGCTGCTGAATCGCTAATTGGCCTTCCGCAATCTAGAATGAAGCAAATGGATGGCATCCTGGTAATCGACAAGCCTGCCGGCGTCACCTCTCACGACGTGGTCGCCGAAGTCCGGCACATATTGCGTGTACGCCGCGTGGGTCATACTGGAACTCTCGATCCTTTTGCGACGGGCGTGCTTGTCATCCTCGTGGGCCAGGCGACGCGCCTCGCTCAGTTTCTCAGTGAAGCGGAAAAGGAATATGAGGCTGTGATTCGTCTGGGATTCGCTACTGACACAGGAGACATTACGGGGAAACCAATTTCCGGTACGCCACAACAGAAGGCGGGATGGAGCAGGCAGCAGATCGAAGCGGCGCTCGCCGGCTTGCGCGGCGAGATCGACCAGGTGCCGCCGATGTTTTCAGCGAAGAAACGAGAGGGCAAGAAGCTTTATGAGCTGGCCCGCCGCGGCGAGACGGTCGCACGCGAACCGGTCCGTGTGTGCATTTACAAACTTGAAGCGATCAATCCACGTGGTGAGTTATATAAGGATAATCTGGACGGTACTTTCGATTTCGAGGTGCGCGTTGAATGTTCATCAGGCACTTACATAAGAACGCTGGCGGAGGATTTCGGCAAGCAGCTCGGTATAGGTGCACATCTGGCAGAGCTGCGGCGTTCGCGTGTTGCGGATTTTCACATTCAAAATGCGCAGACGCTGGAACAGCTAAAAGTTAGTGTGGCCGAGGAATCGCTGGGAAAGAGCATACTTCCGCTCGATGCCGCGCTGGCTCGTTTTCCTTTGGTGGATTTATCTCCGGAAGATATACGCAAAGTAAAAAACGGTATGGCCGTAAATGTATTGGGAGCCGGATGGAACAACGGCGAGCGCGTGAGGATGCGTGCTGCAAACGGCGAGTTGATTGCGGTCGGAGAGTTTGATGCCGGCTCAGGATTACTAAAACCAAAGGTAGTTGTCGCGCACGAAACCTGATGAAGAAACGCTATTGGATCGGAATCCCCGTGTCAGCTTTGGCCGCTATGGTGGCGGCGAAGTTATTTTGGCGTCCAAAAGACGTCGAGTGGGAAGAGAATCGCGAAGCAGTTTTTCACGCAGACTATTCGCGCTTCATTGAAGTTGACGGCATTCGCCTCCACTACCTGGAAGCCGGAATATCCAACGGGCCACCCATGATTCTGCTGCACGGCTTTGCATCCTCAAATCTTGTTTGGAGCAAGGTGTTCCTTGAGTTCGCGGCGCTGGGGTTCAGGGTGATCGCACCGGATCTTCCCGGGTATGGCTATTCTGCTAAACCGACACATCTGGACTACACCATCGCTGGACAGGCTGAGACAGTCATCGGTTTTATGAAGCGACTGGAAATCGATCGCGCGTTTCTGGTGGGCAGCTCATACGGTGCTGCGGTCGCGGCAACGATTGCACTTGAGCAGCCTGCTTTGGTCGAAAAGCTGGTGCTGGTGGGCGCCGTTAACAATAACAAGCCGACGCGATATCTGCTGATGCGTCTGTTTGGCGCGCCAATCATTGGCGACATTCTTTCGCCGCTGCTGGTGGGCTCGCGCCTGCTGCTGCGGCGGCGCATGAAGCGCGTCTACAACAAGCACGCTTGGACGCTGGACGAGCGAAGAGTACAGGCGCGCCATCTCCCGTTACGGACCAGGGGCGCGCACCGGGCAATCATTCGCACGGTGCGTCGTTGGGATGCTGACCGTGTTTCTCGCGAGGCGCACCTCATAAAGCCTCCAACGCTCCTGTTGTGGGGCGACACGGATCGCGAAGTGCCGCTCGCAGATGGCGAGCGACTGCATGAGTCAATTGCCGGGTCGCGTTTGATCGTGTTTCGCGATTGCGGTCATCTGCCGCAGGAAGAGTATCCACATGCTTTTGCGCAGATTGTTTCGGGGTTTTGTTCGGCGTGATTTCAGGAACACACGCGTCGAGCTGCCGCTGACAAAGCGCTGACAAGTCAGCGCACTCCAATAGTTTCCGCTAGGCCATGTTCAAGGCTTTGCCGACGGAGGGATCGCGGCGCACGCGCCAGATTTTTGAATCGAGGTAATAGTGAATGAACGCGTAGCCCCAAAGAAACGAAATGCCGAGTTGAACTGCTAACGACTGACTGCTGTCACCGCTTTGCAAACTTACGTAGCCGAGGAGTTGTCTCGGGCCCTGATAGATCAAGCCAAAAAGAATTCCAAAAGCGATGTAATACAGTAGGCGGCGGCTAATCAACTCGGCGGCGCCGTACTTGTGGCGGAGATCGGCGGAGCCCTCCCTGACGGTTGGGCTACCGCCCCGGAACTCTCTGCTCTCAGCGGCTGGCGGTGAGACGCGCGCGCGCACTGTGTACTTCTGGTTGTGAAACCAAATCAGGCGGTGGTATTGCAAATTGTGATAGATGGTCAAAATCGCGACGATTGCAATCGGCTTGTGCGGCATTGGCGTTAGCAACACGATCCAATGCATGGGAATCGCAGCGGCCAGCAACAGATACTTCGGAAGGTCAAGAGGCTGGCCGATTATTAAGCGTTGTATTTGTCTTCCAAGCCATGCCAGGGCGAGGGCTATGGTACCGGCCAATAATATCGTCGCCAATCCGCTGACTCCGGATTGCAGCATAGCCGGCACTCGCTTCATTGCCTCTGCATCCTGCGCGATAAAAGCGACGAAAGGGTAGTTAAAGGCAAATAGCAAGAGTAGCCGGTCCAGCGCGTTATCGACGGGCGCGAGGTCGTTGTTCTTTTTCTTGTAAAGCACCATGAAACCGTAATGCTGCTTCACCAGATGGTAGTAGGCCCAGAGAGCGGCGAGGAAAAAGAAGATCAGTGCAGCGCCGGCGAGAACCATAAGCGGACCAACCGCAAAAAAGAGTAACGAGCCCCAAAGCAACCGCCGCCGGTTGCGGCGTTCGCTGCGATCAAAATAGGTGCGCGAGAAAGTGCCAAAAACGTGTGGCGCGTCGATCAAAATCGCCCAGGCGGCGACCATCGGCACGAGCGGCAGGATGCCCTTCACGTAGAGAATAAGCAGCAGGTAACTCGAAGCAACCGAGCCGATCAGCCAGACAAGATCGTCGGACGCGCTGATGATCCAGCGAACAGAAACGGCGCGCGTCTGCACCCTTTCAACAATTTCAACAGATGTCGCCATAGCGTTTGACTGCCGGCATGTTTGAAATCGACGAACCCCGGGGCTACGATTCTAGCACCGACGTAAACAGCCTTAGAAGCAGGAAGGGCCATATAGCATGCCAGACGACAACGCTGGTTTAGATCTCTTCAAGTTCATGTTTCAGGCACACCCTTGGCATGGTCTCACTCCGGGGACTAAAGCCCCGGAAATGGTGAATGCCTACATAGAAATTGTGCCTACCGACGCGGTGAAGTATGAATTGGACAAGCAGTCGGGCCATTTGCGCGTTGACCGGCCACAACGGTTCTCATCGATGTGTCCTTCCTTGTACGGCTTTATCCCACAAACTTTTTGTGGCGACCACGTTGCGGATTTATGCGCGGAACGGACCGGAATGACTGGTATCAAGGGCGATGGCGATCCTATGGACATCTGCGTTCTTACGGAAAAAACATTTGCGCAGGGAAATTTTTTTGTGCAGGCGAAACCAATTGGCGGACTGAGAATGATCGATGGCGAACAGGCTGACGACAAGATCATCGCTGTGCTCGAGGCGGATCTTGCGTATGGGCACCTCGAAGATATTGGCGACTCGCCCAGGGCGTTGATCGATCGCCTCAAGCATTATTTTCTAAGTTACAAACAATTTCCCGGCGAGGCTCCGAGGCGGGTGGAAATCGCAGACGTTTACGATCGCGCCGAAGCGCTGGATGTTATCACCCGCAGCATCAGCGACTATCAGAAACAGTTTGGGAATGCGAGGAGTCAGAGCAGAAAGGCAAAGCGATAAATTCCGGGCCCGTAGTTTAGATTTCATCAAACTGGTTTGCGTTTTTCAGGTAAGGGCACGGCATGCCGTGCCCTTACTCTTCAAAATTTAACTCGCCAGCTTATCCGTTGTGGATTGTTTCGTGGATGCCGCAGCGAGGGCAAGTAAGTGCGCTGCGTGACGCGTCGGTCCAACTGGCGAGTGCCAGTTCTTTTGAACGCATTTGGTCTTTTTCGGGTTCGCCGGCCCGGAAGAAATTGCTTGTGGTTGGAGGCGGGTGATGCCTGGCCTCGGTGTCAGCCGCGCTGCAATGTTTGCAGAGCCAACCATAACCGAGATCGAAAAAGTGATTGGTTTGGTTCATGGAGGCGAGAGCTGCAGGGGGCGCTGCCCGTCCCCTGGTCTTGATAGAGAAAGGGCAGCCACAAGCGGGCTGCCCTTTTTCAGTTTCGCTTTACTGGCGCCGAAGAGTGCCGCGGCTTGACGGCGCAGTAAGACGCACAGGTACGGTTGCCCTGCGACCGTTTCGCATGATCTGAACCTGGACAGTATCGCCTACCTGATGTTTGTCAAGTATGCGATAGAGATCGTCGCTATTGGTTACTTTGTCGGAATCGATACCGACGATAATGTCACCGATTTCGACGTCGCCATCCTCAGTTTGGGTCAACCCGCGCAGCCCCGCGTTAGCGGCTGCTTCGCCGGGTGCGACCTGCCAGATAACTACACCTTGGGATACGGGCAGCTGAACCTGGTTTTTCAAAACTTCCACATCGCGGCTGCTGATTCCCAACTTAGGTCGTCGCACTTCGCCCGACCGAACCAGTTGCGGCACGATGCGCTTTGCAATGTTAACCGGCACAGCAAAACCAACCCCGGCGGATGCGCCCGAGGGTGAAAGGATCTGCGAGTTGATGCCGATCATTCGTCCGTGCGAATCGAGCAGTGGACCTCCGGAGTTACCGGGATTGATTGACGCATCCGTTTGGATTGCCCCTTCGATGGGCCGTCCATTACGAGCACG
Source organism: Pyrinomonadaceae bacterium (assembly GCA_035297925.1). GTDB lineage: Bacteria > Acidobacteriota > Blastocatellia > Pyrinomonadales > Pyrinomonadaceae > PSRF01. The sequence goes on from DATGYM010000244.1 coordinate 8,261, forward strand.
TATCGGTCGCTGCAAGCCGCTGATGACACCGGTGGTGAGCGTTCGGTCCAACCCGAAAGGATTACCAATCGCCAGGACTTTTTGTCCCACCTCCAGCTTATCCGAATCTCCCAGCGCGATTATGGTCAAAGGCTCTCTCGGTTTTTCGATCAACTTGATAACGGCCAGGTCCGTATCGGGGTCTCCGCCCACGACTTGAGCCGCATAATTCTTTTGGCCACCGAAACTGACCGCCAGCTTCGTTGCCCCCTCGATGACGTGGTAGTTCGTAAGGATATTGCCATCATGATCAATTATTGATCCTGATCCTGAGCCTTCCTGTGGCTCGACGAAACCGAAGAAGTCGCGGGCATAGGAAGTTGAATGGATGTTAACGACGCCGGGTGAAAGAGTACGATAGATCTCGATGTTGTTTTGTTCGTCGCTGGCGGTGGCCGGGTCGGCTATGCCGGCCGGAGCGGCTTCGCTGAATGCGGCAGAGCTCTCCGGCTGCAATCGATTTGACAATCGATCTACGACCGCGATCGCGACTGCGGCAAAGAACGCCGAAAGGAAAGCAATGGCTAAGATTTGACGTGCTGATAATCTATACATGGCTAAATTTCTCGCTTGGTTATTAGTTAGATCACTCTCGTTTTACGAGCCTTAATGAGATGCCGCCACCCGTCACGGTAGTTGCGCGGTGATTGCCCAACGCCAGCTTTGACCGCCGATACTATAAATCTAGAACTTCGTTGCCTGTGGCGCAAGGCACAACTTGGACTCCCGTCCCAGCTTTATCTGACGCTAAACGTTTGAGCCAGATCAAGATTTCGTTATTTTGTGCGGGCCCTAAATGTTTGGGGCCGGGTCAGATTAGCCTAGAAATGCAGGGGGGATCGTAAGCGTAGGGACCAGAAAGGCTTTGGGGATTAGGAAAGTGAGGAAACCACAGCCTTGGGCAGGCTCACAAAGTAGGAAAGTACTGTTGCCGGAGCGTGCCATCCCAAAGCTGAGAAACCGGTGACGGCGTGCACCACCATCAGGGCCAGATAAACTCCCAGAACCACCTTCATTCCGCGCCGGGCAAGAGGGATTTCCGCAAAGCGATAAAGGATGTAGGCTGAAAGGCCGCCGACGGCTACTTTGACGAGGAGAAAGGAACCTTCGCTGTGATTTATAAGGCTCGCCATGATGCCGTTTCCTTCAGTGGCAACATTCAAACGCAACCACAGTATGGTGAGCTGCGCATCGAGCCAATTCATCACGAACAAAAGAAGTGCTTTTGAAAGTGCCCCCACGGGTGCCCCTCAAGAAACGTTGTTAAACCCAGAACCCTTTTAACGCCAGAACCTCCGAACCGAATGGCTTGGAGGTCCTGTCGTTATACGGGAGGAACGAGACTCGTACCGTTGTACCTACTAAAAACTCACAATGAGATAGTCGTTCCCGAAGCCGAGCAGAACTTCGCGCTTTATAAGCTCCTATGTCGCCAACCGGTGCGGCATATTATAGGCTCTGTGACCGCCATGAGGAAGCAGCAAACATTTAATTACCTTTCCGCAAGAGGACTGAAATGAAATAAGGCGCGCGAACCCCGGCACAGAAAGTTATGAGCATTTCAATAGCCGAGACAATCCTGCAGGGAGCACACAAGCTGCGGCGGGCGGGGGTACCGGAAGCGCGGCGTGAAGCCGGATCGCTGGTTGCATTTGTGCTGGGGAAAGATCGCTCTTACATTCTCGGTCACGCGGAAGAAACCGTCAGCGATGCGCAGGCGCGCCAGTTTCTGAGTTACCTAGAGCGCCGAGCTCAGGGAGAACCACTGCAGTACATAACCGGGCGTCAGGAATTCTTTGGACTTGATTTTGAGGTGACCAGAGACGTCTTGATTCCGCGACCGGAAACCGAATTGTTGATTGAAACCGCGCTGAAGCTTTTGGACGGGTCCGATAGCGCGCCCTTCATTTGCGACGTCGGCACCGGCTCAGGTTGCATCGCGATCACACTACTTCATGAACTTCCGCGTGCACGGAGCCTGGCGGTGGACATTTCGCCGGCGGCGCTTATGGTCGCACAGCGAAATGCCGCGCGGCATTCGGTGGCTGATCGGATTGAGTTAAAAGTCTCGGATTGTTTCGCAGCGTTAAGTTCTACGGATCCCTCGCAATCGTCTTTCGACCTCATTGTTTCCAACCCACCCTACGTGGAGGAAGGCGCCATCGCCGGACTGCAACGCGAGGTGCGTGAGTTTGAACCACGCATTGCCTTGACGAGCGGCGACGATGGGCTGGCGATTATTCGTCGTTTGCTATTGGACGCCCCGAATTTCTTGAAAACGAGTGGGTTCTTTCTGTTCGAGATTGGGTTCAATCAGGGCGCCGCCGTTGAGCAACTAATCGATCCGAATTCCTGGAAAGTTCTGGACCTTTATCAGGACCTGCAAGGCATTCCCAGAACTGTTGCTTTACAGAAGCTCAAGTAGTAAAAGATTCCCAATCCCCAGGTCATATCACAATGCGCATTGCCCACCGCGCGGAGTGTTGGACTGCAACCAGCAAGACGAAACAGTCAAAGGAGAAACGACATGAACAGACTGCTGAAGCGTGGTGTGTTGATCGTGATGTTAACGTGCGTCGCCTGGGCGACCGGTGTTGCTCAGAAAGAAGAAACCAGGGATTCGCTGGCGTGTCGGGATAACTGGCAAAACAGCAAACTTGTGAGTCACTGCGAAATCAAGGAACAGACCTTGGCCGCGACGGATAGCACGATTTCCGTCGATGGCCGCGTGAATGGCGGCGTTTCGATCAGGGGTTGGGACCGAAACGAAATTCTTGTGCGCGCTCGCATTCAAGCGGTGGGAACAACGCAAGCTGAAGCCGACGAGTTGGCGCGTCAGATCCGGATTGAAACGGCAGGCTCAAAGATTTTTGCTTCCGGTCCTGAAAATCGCAACGACCATTGGTGGAGCGTTAGCTATGAAGTCTTCGTACCGCACCGTTCAAATCTTTCTTTGAAAACCAACAACGGCGGCATTTCGATAACTGACGTGAGCGGGCGCCTGGAATTTAGCGCGCTGAATGGCGGCGTTAGTCTTAAAAAGGTAGGTGGAAACGTACGGGGTGGAACGACCAATGGCGGCATCAACGTTGAGTTGAGTGGTGACCGCTGGGACGGAGAAGCTCTTGACGTCAAGACCACCAACGGCGGAGTCTCCATGTCGATTCCGGAAAACTATTCTGCCCACCTGGAAACGGGCACAGTTAACGGCCGTCTGAACATAGAATTTCCGGTAACGGTGCAGGGCAACATCACGCGTGAGCTGGCAGTGAATCTCGGCTCGGGTGGAGCGACCATTCGGGCCATGACAACGAATGGGGGCGTCAAAATTCGACGCAGCCAGGGCCTGGCTTTTTAGTAGTCAGATTTGAACTCAAGGACAGACGCGGCGGTTTCGGATGAATCGTCGCGTCTTTTTTTTCAGCGACTACTATGTCTAAGTGGGGAGCGTTTGCTTAACATTCAATCATCACAGAGCCACAGAGCTCACGGAATTTGCACAGAGCGAGCTGAAATTAGAACGCCACCGGTCCGGAGAGACAGCTTTGAGCTTTGCGCGTTTTACTCTAATCTGTCGGCATCGTGGATAAGTTTCGCATCAGAGGCGGCCGCCCGCTTAGCGGCCGTGTTTCCATCAGCGGCGCTAAAAATTCGGCGCTGCCGTGCATGGCTGCGGCCTTATTGAGTGCCGAAACGGTCATGCTGCATAACCTGCCTTACGTTCGCGATATCATCACACAACGCCGCTTGCTTGAAGATCTCGGCGCGACCGTGCTGACTCCGGAATTGCGCACTCACAAAATCACGGCAAGCCACATCGAACTGTTTGAGGCGCCCTATGAGCTGGTTAGGACCATGCGCGCCTCAGTATTGGCTTTGGGGCCGCTGCTCGCTCGGTTCGGGAAGGCCAAAGTTTCTTTACCGGGTGGCTGTGCGATTGGTACGCGGCCGATAGACTTACATTTGCTGGCATTTGAGAAACTGGGCGCGGAGGTCAAACTTGAGGCGGGCAACGTTATTGCGCGCGCACCCCAGGGCGGTCGATTGCTCGGGGGTGAGATCGAGTTTGAGAAAGTAACTGTTACCGGAACTGAAAACGTGATGATGGCCGCAACGCTGGCACGTGGTCGCAGTGTGCTTCACAACGCGGCTTGCGAACCCGAGATTAGCGACCTTGCGGAGCTGCTAAACAAAATGGGAGCGCGCGTGCGCGGCGCAGGCACCAGCAAGATTGAAATTGACGGTGTTGAAGCGTTAGGCAGCGCGGAACACACGATCATTCCCGATCGCATTGAAACGGGAACCTTCATAGCTGCAGGTGCGATCACGCGCGGCGATCTGGAGATTCGAGATTGCCGGCCTTCGCACCTCTCCGCAGTAATTGATAAATTTCGCGAGGTTGGGGTAAGCATTGAAGAAATCAACCCGAGCACCCTACATGTCTCTTGTCCGGACGGGCTAGCGGCAAAGGATGTAACTACTCACCCTTATCCTCAGTTTCCGACTGACATGCAGGCCCAATACATGGCACTGATGACGCAGGCGGAGGGTCGCGCGCTTATCGAAGAGACCGTTTTTGAAAATCGTTTCATGCACGCTTCTGAGTTGCAACGAATGGGCGCTCACATTTCCATTGATGGTCGCATCGCGATCGTTATGGGATCGACGCCGCTGGCTGGTGCGCCTCTGATTGCGTCGGATTTGCGCGCCTCTGCTTCACTCGTGCTGGCAGGGCTGGTTGCCAGCGGCGAGACTATGATCGATCGCGTCTATCACATCGATCGCGGTTATGAAAAAATAGAAGCTAAGTTGCGAATGTTGGGAGCTGATATTGAGCGGATCAGAGAGTCAGTTACCGCTCCGCTCTCTCAGGCTTCGCAATCAGGCGTGATCGCTGAAATGTAAAGCTGAAAAGTTTCCCGCGCGGCTGAAGCCACATCGCAAGGCAAGCGTGCGCTCAAATAAGAAAGCGAGATTTTAAGATCGACTTAACAAGGGGTGATGAAAATAAGATGCCAGAAGATTGTTTGTTTTGCCGCATTCTAGCCAGGGAAATACCAGCGGATGTTCTCCACGAGGACAAGCAGTCCGTGGTCATACGTGATGTTAATCCTCAGGCGCCGACGCACCTGCTGGTGATTCCGCGAGAACACATCGAGTCTCTTGACGATGCATCGCAGAAAGACGAGGCGGTGCTCGGTCACTTGCTACGCGTTGCAGCACGCGCAGCGAATGTCGCCGGCCTTGCTGAAAGTGGCTACCGCACCGTAATTAACAATGGTTACGGCGCCGGCCAGTCAGTCTTTCATCTTCACGTTCACGTGCTGGGCGGACGCGCTTTGAATTGGCCTCCCGGCTAGTCTCATCAACCGCAACGACCAGGTTCCGCAACAAGATTCCTTACGCCCTGTAACATCCTCGGGACAATTTTGCTCCATGGTAAGCAAGGCTCAGGCGCCCGGCACGCGAAAGCAGATTGATCTCCTCCAGACATTCGAACTCAGTTCAACCGCATTCACGGCCGAAACTTCTAACGTTTCCCAGAGAAAGATTATGGATTTATTTGCAGGCCTTTTTGGCTTAATTTTGTTTACGGTGGGAGTAGGGGTTACCTACCAATGGGGAATCAAACCTGAAAGAGAAGCGAAGAAACGGCGCGCGGTAGAAGCGCTGGCGGTCTTGCGGCGGCGCCACCTGGAGCAATCAGGCAACCGCCGCCGGATGACTGATCGCTCGCCAGTGCGCCAAAGTGATGGCTAATGGACGAGCTCAGGCTTCCGCTCGTTTTGATTTTACGGTAAGAACCGACTGGCAAGAGGCGTCTTCGGCAAAGCGATTGGGAGGTCGCAGAGCCGCCCGCTATTCGGCCGCGTTTCCTGCGCTGCGGCGTTCTAACGCAAGTTCCCGGAGCGCAGTCGATAGATCGCGGGCCGCGCGCTCAATGCGATCGGCCACGGCTTCAAGTGAATCAACTTCTAAAGTCGAACGAATTGCTACTGCGGCCAGTGCTTCCTCTACGTGTTCAATAAGGCGCGCGGCTTCGGTTTGCGTTTCTTTTTCCCCGCGACTCATCCGGCGATTTGAAGTATTTTGTTCCATCTATTGTACGACTCTTAATGGCCGAGTCTCTGAAGCTGGGCGGATGCCGGGAGCAAAGACTCGCTGTTTCTTGGCCTGATTGCGGCGTTATTGGTGCGTTAGTCTTACCTTACGAAGAGCAGCGAAGCAAGTTAAGCTGCCGCCATTTAACCTTTGCCTTTCTCAAGACCATCTGCTACAGCTTGCGCTAATGGCCGAGGTTCCGGGTAAGAAATCTTTCACTGCGCGAGAATGGCGATTGATTGAATCGTTGCGTGATCCGGCGGCGGTGCAAAGCTATTTCAGCTTGTTGCCTTATAACTGGGAACGTGACGGTGGCACGCTGCGCTCTTTCCGCGAAGTCGTAAAGCGAAACGAAGCACACTGTCTGGAAGCTGCGGTCGCTGCCGCAGTTATTCTTGAGCAGCATGGCTACCCGCCGCTACTACTTGATTTTGAGTCGCAGGATTTACTCGATCACGTAATTTTCGTGTTTCAGCAGCGCGGCTTATGGGGCGCAATCGGCCGCTCGCGGGACATCGGCTTACACGGGCGCAAGCCTTTGTTTAGGTCAATAAGGGATTTGACCTGGAGTTATTTCGATCCTTACGTAGACATGTCTGGTCGAATAAAGGGTTACGGAGTTACAAGCCTGTACGAGCTGGGAAATTATGACTGGCGATTTTCGCCGCGGAAGATGTCGAAGATTGAAGATCATCTTCGCAAGCTTCCTCACCGGCCGCTTTACTCTTCCGACAAGCGTTATGAAAAATTGCTGGCTCGTTATAAGCGTTATAAGAAACGCTATCCCGATCGTTCGCCGTCCTATTATGACAATCGCAGCCAATGGATGATCTGAGTTTCGAGTTCTTAATCGTGGGTCTCAACAGGATTGGAGACAAACAACGATTAGAGAACTAGAGAAATAAACCCAGCTTGAACTTGAAACTTGAAACTTCGTCATCCTTCTTCCACGATCAATCCCTCGCGGGAAAACTTCCAATCCAGAACCTCGGCCCCTTCTTCTCCATTCAGGGCCCGCTCGACGTCGGCCTTGCGCCCTTCGGCGCATAGGAAAGCTATGCAGCCACCACCACCTGCGCCGCAAACTTTTGCCGCCTCCGCGCCGTTTGCGAGCGCTTTTTCAACCAGCTTTTCCATTTGCGGCGTAGTTACACCAGGCGTTAACCGCTTCCGGTTGGGATAAGCAGCGCGCATTGTTTCGCTCACCTGCTTCCAATCGTCTGCGAGCAGGGCGGCGCGCATGCGGTTGGCCGAATCACGAATGCCCTCGAAGAGTTCAAAGAGTTCCGGGTCGCCATCGATGTGGCGTTTAAAAATATCCCAGTTGTTCGTACCCGACAGACGTGGTTCACCCGTATAACAAATGGCGATGCGGCTCTCTAGTTTTTCCTCATCAATTTTCAGGGCTTCGCGCTCGATACCCTCGACACGAAAGTGGATGCAGGATGTGGATCCGTATAGGGCGGAATAGTAATCCTGAAAACCGGCGGGCACGCGAATCACCGTGGTCTCGATGTTGGCAGCAATGTTCGTGAACCTGCGTACGTCGTAACGGTTGCCGACCAGCCGGTTGAGGGCTCCCATGCAGGCAATCGCCAGAGCCGATGAGCCGCCCATGCCGGCGCCTGCCGGGACTTCGCTGTTGGCGATCAAATGGAAACCGGTCGTCGGCTTGAAGAAATGAACCAACTTGGAAATCAGTTCCAGTCGTTCCTCGCGAGCAAGGTCTTCGAGGGCCGCGAGTTCGGTTTCGAAGGCGACCTTGCGATCGCGAGACTCGAGCACGATGCGGCCATCGTCGCGTGTCTCGATGCGGCAACGCGCGCGGAGCGAGGTGGCAAAATTTACCGTGGCAGCGCCGGGATGAAAAAGGTATAGCGGCCAGATGTCAATTGTTCCACCGGCCAGATCGACGCGAGCGGGTGCAGACGATTCAATGAGCACTCAGTTATCCAGTAATCCTTTCACAAAGCTGGTTATTATACAAAACGAAACGCGCGATACTTTCCATTTATCAGTTTATGCTTCCCACTTGTAATCGAAATCCACTGCGGCATGAATCCGATCCTCAATGTCTCTTCGCTTTGCGGCGTTTAGCCCGGGCGCGCTTTTTTTGTTCCTTAAGACGCGTCTGCTTAAAGGGGATATGTTCCTGAAATTCCTGTCTCAGGCCCAACAGTTTTTCCGAAGCCGCATGCTCCAGTTCCTGCAAGCGCTCGGGATCGGCTTCCTCCACTTTGCGCGAAAGCCAAAAGCGTTCCGCCAGGTAAAAGCCTGCTATCCCTACCACTACAATGACAAGCAAAACTTTTCCCAGCCGTTGGAAGTCTCCAATGATTCCCATCACGGCGCCACTGAAAAAATAACCGGCGCCGCTTAGCAACAACACCCAGGCAAAGCAACTCGCCAACGACAGTAGCATAAAGCGCAGATAAGGCATGCGTCCCACGCCGTGAAAGATGCAAGAGGCCCAGCGCAATCCATAAATATACTTCGACAGAAATATCGACAGCCCGCCGAACTTATTTGTCAGCCGTTCCATGCGTGGCTTGGCCGCGCGATAGAAACGAATATCACGCACTCCTTTGCGAAATTCGCGACCGGTGAGATAAGCGATATTGTCGCTGGCACTGCCGCCCAGCGTGCCGGCCAGCAGCACCCACGCGAAACTGTGTTCGCCAAAAAAATAACTATGGGCCAGTACGCCAGCCACCAGCAGCGTGAGGTCGCCCTCGATCATCACCAGCAGAAAGACCGCATAGAGACCATAGCGGCCGATGAACTCGTAAAGAAAGTCGAGATGCATGATCAAAAATGAGCAGTAAGCAGTGAGCAGTAAGCGGTTTAAACGACACTTAAGGTCGTCATTGGCTGGAACAAGTGCTTACTGCTTACGGCTTACTGCTTACTCGACACCCCCTCCGGTGGAGGCTTTACAACCAAAACGGGACATGAGGCGTGGCGCACAACCGCTTCCGCGGTAGAGCCAAAAAGTATTCGGCCCCAACCCGTTCGTCCATGCGATGAAACGACTATTAAATCCACCTGACGATCTTGTGCTACACGCACGATTTCTGACGCCGCCTCGCCGTGAACGATCAACTCCTCGACGTTCAGCCCTTCACACTCTTCGCACTCTGCTAGTTTTGGCAATTCACGTTCGGCCGAATTTTCAAGTTGATCTGAGATGTCGGCAATCGGCAGCGCATCAGTCATACCGGAATATCCGACCGTCGGTACGATTGGCTCAATGACGTGCAGGCAGATTATCGACGCTCCAAAAGTGCGCGCCAACGAGGAGGCGTAGGAGAGCGCGTAGTTCCCACACTCGCTGAAGTCCGTCGGTATTAGAATGGTGCGTACCTGCATTGATGTTGAACTGAACTTTTGAGTTTTGTACTTGAGCTTTGATTGTGGGCCCGATCATGACTACGTCGGGATCAAAGCACAAGTACAAAATTCAAAAAGGCGAATCTCAGGACGAATCGTCAAGCGCGGGAGGTTATTCTACACGCAGAAAGTCGTGTTTGACAGCCCCAGTACCCTCCATTATGCTTCAGACGTTTCCTAAGTTATTGGTTGATAGAAGGAAGGTTTTCGAACTGCAATGCCTCCTGGATTGGGGTCAAGCTTCATTGGCATCGAGCTTTGCGCGGGAAAGATCAGAGCTGCGATCGTCAACAATGAAGGGGTGGTTGTTCAGCGTCGTGAAGCACTGTTGCGGCCGGACGGCCTGGTCGAGCAGGTGGCCCAGGTGGTGGGCGACCTGCGGCAGCAGCAAAACGGCATTGAGGCAGTCGGCCTTGCCATACCCGGTCTGGTTAACCGTCAAACCGATCGCGTAGTTGCTTCCAGGGATTTTCCCGGCAGTGTGCGAGAGAATCTTCACGCCGAATTGCAGGATGCGACTGGCTTAAGATTCGAACTTGAAAACGACGCGAATGCAGCGGCCTATGGCGAGTTTAAGATTGGCGCCGGTCGTGGTAGTCGCGATCTTTTTTACATCACGATAGGCGAAGGCATCGGCGGGGCGATTATTCTCGACGGCAAGCTCTGGACCGGCGCCTCTGGTCTGGCAGGCGGAGTAGGTCACATCACGATCGATACGGAAGGGGCGGAATGCGAGTGTGGCAATACCGGTTGTCTGGAGACTGTCGCCTCGGCTCCAAATATTGTGAGACGCGCTAATGAACGGCTCTATCGAGATTCCACGTCGTCTCTGTCAAAGCTGGCGATGAATAAGAATTTTACTGCCGACGACATGGCGCGCGAAGCGAAAGAAGGCGATGATTTTTCGCTAATGATGATCGAACGGACAGGAAAATATATCGGCACGGGGGTCGCCAGCGTCATC
>DATGYM010000245.1:0-4244 GCA_035297925.1 Pyrinomonadaceae bacterium
CGTTGTGTCGGGCGGCGTAGTTCGGATGCGGAACACTTACGGATGTGAGGTTTTGATCGATGGTGCGGTTGCCCCAACGATCATAAGTGTAGTTTGTTTGAACGTCTCGTCCCCTGTGCCGTTCAGCTTCTCCTTAACCCAATCTAAACGATTGAGTGAGTCGTAGTGATAGTTTTGCTGAAAGTAACCGCTGCCCGGGATATACATCTCCTGTCGCAGCAGGTTGCCGCTGTTGTCCGCCCCAGTCCCTCCCTGCACGAAGTTATTACTGTAGTAACTGACAATAGCGCCACGGTCGCCGTCGGCAGGGTCCGTAGCAAAAGATTTCGTACTCAGCCGCATATCCCGCAGTTGTCCACGCTCGTTGTAACGCTGTTTGTGAAAAAGGGGCGTGCTGGTAGCAAACCTCTCCTGCTGTATTGCTCCACTTTCTGTGTAGATTAACGTATCTGCGTAAGAGCGCGTTCATCGCAAGCTGTAACGACCCTGAAGATGTAGTTCTTATTGGCTTACTTGCCGAAACGCGAGATGAGCTCGGATCGCGTCAGACCGCCGGCCTCAGCCAACTTCGTGATCGATGCCTCATCGAGAAAATCTCTTGCGCCGATCCTAACCATATAGTCGCGCGCCACCCGGTAACTTTCAGTCTCTACGTCAACAAAACGTTGCCGCCCGCGGCCCGTTTCAGGATCCATCACCTGGCTGAAAGGGACGGGTTGAAATTCGCCACCCTGAATAGTGATCATCGAATTCGAGCCCTCGCTAAGAAGATAGTTAAACGCCGCGTAGCCGAGGTCGCGTGCATATTCGGCGTCGTAAGGGATTGGAGACGCGCAACGTAGTTCGTAGCCTATGCTCTTATCCACCATTGTTACTTTAATGTTGCGGCGTTCCAGACGGAGCTGCACCCCATTTTTGACTTTGCGGCCCAGATCGATCTCAGCCACGCGTATATTACCTTGAGCATCCCGGTCGACATCCTGCAGCTCGGCGACTTCGTCCGCATCAAAATGTTCAACCAAAGCTTCTGCCAGCAGGATTACGCCGTAGTGTCGTCCCATGGCTCGGCGCTTGATAATCGTTCCTTCGACAATATCAACGATATCGGCAAGTGAGATCTTCTTGTCGAACTCCTCGGGGATGATGGTACACGTCGCACTCGCGGCCTTACCAATTCCGAGAGTCAAATGGCCGGTCGGCCTTCCCATGGTCACAGCCAGGTACCAACGTCCGGTCGTGCGGGCGTCCTCCATAAGTCTCTTAACCAGTTCAACTCCGACGTGGCGGGCGGTCTCATAGCCGAGCGTCGGCACTGAGCCGGGCAGCATCAGATCGTTGTCTATGCTCTTGGGTACCTGCACCACCTTGATGGACCCATGCGTTTCACGCTCAATAGCTGCTGAGCTGCGCACCAAATCGTCGCCTCCAATGGTCACGAGTGCTTCCATTCCGAGTTTCTTGAGCGCCGCGATGGTGTTCTCCAGCGATTGTGGTTGACTTGTTACATCGGTACGCGAGGTGCCCAGCATGACGCCGCCCTGCAGATGTATACGGGTTACCTCACCTAAGGACAGTTCGTGTTGCTCATCCGTGTACCGCTGAGCAAGCCATTCGAAGCCATCGTGAAAACCAATCGCTGCGCGACCACTTTTAATGGCCTCGATTGCAATCGCCGAGATCACTCCGTTTGTGCCTGGCGCCGGACCACCGCCGACCAGAATGCCTACTCTCTTAGGTGCCATCAGGATTGAGTTGAATTATCTAAAACGGAAACGTTTAGAGGTGGGCATCGCCCACCGTTTCAAGACAAATCACCGGGGTCTCGTTTATTAAAGTTGAACCGCCGGGCGATGCCTGCCTCTAAACGATAGCAGAGAATCACAACCAATCAAGGCACGTGCCCTCTAAAGTAACTGAACCTATTGCGAAACTCAGCAGGTGTCATATTGCCTGCGACGGCCATCTTTTCGACCCAGGATGGATCTTCGAAATCCTTCGCCTCAAGTCGGATCATGTATTCGCGGGCGACACGATAGCCCTCACTTTCAACGTTGACCATTCTTACGCGCGTCTTGCCTGTTCCCGGCTCACGGATCTGGTCAAATGGCATTGGCACCATGCGTCCGCCCTGGATGCTGATCATGGCTTCGGTTCCGCCCTCCAGAAGAAATCTAATCGCGCTATAACCCAGATCGCGGCAATAGGCAGCGTCGAAGGGAATTGGATCAGCGCAGCGCAGTTCGTAGCCGATATTCTTATTGACGATAGTCACGCGAATGCCGCGCTGGTCGAGGCGACCTTGGACCTCGACTTTGACCTTCCGAGCCAGGTCAACTTCAGCGAACCTGATATTTCCGTGTTCGTCTCGCTCAACATCCTGCAGCTCCTGAAGTTCCTGTGATTCCAATTTTTCGATCAGCCCTTCAGCAAGGACTGCTACCCCAAAGTTGCGGCCCATTGCCCGTCGTTTAATGATCGCCGTTTCAACAATGTCGCAAACGTGGGCAAACGCTACCGTCCGCTGGCTGAACTCTTCCCCGATCACAGTCAGTGTGGCGCCTGCAGCTTTGCCAATTCCCAAGGCGAGATGGCCGGCTTTCCTTCCCATCGCGACAACCACATACCAACGTTTGGTTGAGCGTGCATCCTCCATCAAGTTCTGAACCAGTTCGACGCCGTAGTGGCGAGCGGTCTGGTAGCCAAATGTAGGTATATGGCTGGGCAGGGGCAGGTCATTGTCGATCGTCTTGGGGACATGTACTACGCGTATTTGGTGTCCGGAACGCTCAGCAACGAAGCTGGCTGAAAGCGCTGTGTCATCACCGCCGATGGTCACAAGATAGGTAACGCCAAGAGCACGGAACGCCTCAACCACTGATCGTATGGCGTGTTCAGAAGTTGTCGGATTGTCCCGGGCGGTGCCTAGCAATGAACCGCCGTCAAGGTGAATACGCGAGACATCTTCAATCCGTAATGGACGCACTTTAGAAGTGTTCCCACGGATAAGCCACTTGAAACCATCGGCAATTCCGATAACCTCGAAGTACTCATTGACTGCCTCGATAACAGCGGCGGATATAACGGCATTGATTCCCGGCGCCGGGCCTCCACCCACTAATATCGCTAAGACTCTGTTTGTTGACATACTCCTCACGTGATTGACTGAGGCATCTTACAATTACACAGCAAAGATCCCACAATGTTAGACGGTGTTACTGTGAACCGAAAGGTGAGTTGGAGGCGGCGATCGGAATCGAACCGATGAATAGAGGTTTTGCAGACGGTGCAGACTACTAGTTACAGACGGTTACACGCGGATATACTTAGCAAATCACAGCTCTGACGCTTCGCCTGTAGTCGGCTGTCGATGGCTGTAGTGGGCACAAAAATGGCCACACTGTCTTTATAAGGTAAGGTGTCCACCGGGCTGGCCTTTAACTATGCGAATACTGCAAATCGTGGCAGGCATAATACTTTTAGGTGGCGCGGCCTGGGCCACGCTTAGGACCTATAAAGCGCGTGGTAAGTCGTCATGGGTCATTCTCATCTTCGCCGTCTTTCTTGTAACCCTGGGCTTGTATTTCCTCGTTGATGGCATTGGCACGTGGATCGCGGACTTCAGGGTAGGGTCGGACTGGATCAAGTAAAGTCAGGGCCTGCGTTCGCCAATAAACGCGCAGCCGAACGCAGCAATGGAACTGTCGGACACTTCGGACATGACTTGAACCGTTAATGAATTCTGAGAGAGGCCGAAAGTAATTTATTCTGGCGAGGGTGAGTGGTAAACGCATGTCCGACTCGTCCGCATTCATCCATCGCGGGTTATAAAACGAGAACTGCGTTTTATAGGTCGAGATGTCTAAAGCGCTTATGCCACTGCATGTTAACCCGTCGTATTCTGTGCGGTACCGCCGGGGTTATGACACAAAGCGCGGCACACGCCTTTATAAGACGAGGTGTTGATTGGGTTGCGGTATAAATCAAAGTTAGGCGCTTTCATTAGTGCGCGTGTCATCAATATCGGTCCGATGTTTCAGGGGGATTAGATGAAGTATTACTGCGTTGCCGAAATAGAGATCACGGACCAGAGTTGGGTCCCCGGTTATGTCCAGAACGTAACGAAGATAGTCGAACGCTGCGGCGGCCGCTACCTGGCTCGCACGTCCAACATCGAAAAGCTCGAAGGTGAGCGGGAGGCCCCTCAGATTTATCTAATCATCGAGTGGCCTTCCAGAGAGGCCGCA
>DATGYM010000246.1:0-81653 GCA_035297925.1 Pyrinomonadaceae bacterium
GCTCAGTTCCGTCACCAGTGTTGCCGGACCAAACGAGCCGTCTGGCATTTGCTCGCTCAAATAGATGTCAGCAGCACCGAGACCTCCTGAACGGCTGCTGCCAAAGTAGAGTTGCGGCGGACCATCGTCCTCGTTCTCGAAATAGGTCGGGCCGTTATCGTCGGCGCTGGAGTTAACTCCTGCACCGAGGTTAACTGGAAGCTGCCAATCAAAATCATCATGAGTGTGCTCGCGCCGCGTGACCCAGAGGTCTATTCCTCCCAATCCTCCCGGACGTTTACTTTGAAAGAACAGCAAGTGCCCGTCGCGTGAAAAGGCCGGGTTGCCTTCGTCGAAGGCAGTATTCACCGTAGGTCCGAGGTTCATTGGCGAACCCCACTCATCGTTTGCGCTTTCACGTTGGGAGACATACATGTCAAAGCCGCCCAGGCCTCCGGCACGGTTGGAGGTGAAGTAAAGGCTCAGTCCATCCCTCGAGAGCGCCGGCCCCTGATCGCTGAGCGCCGAGTTGATGACCGAGCCCAGGTTGACGGACGCCGACCAGTCTGAATACTTCTGGGCCTGGGTCGACGACGCCCCCGCAACAGCCAGCGGGAGCATGCCCAGGAGTAACAGCAGAGGTTGAGGGCGAAAGCTCGAGCGCGAGCTTTTCTTTTCTAGTGTCATGATTCTGTTCTCCTTTCAACGAAAGTTCTTATTGCTCATGGGAAGAAGCTGATAGAGAGAGCGCAACCAGGAGAGGAAAAATTTCCGATTGCTGGCGCGTGGGGTGATTACTGTTCGGCCGGATCGGATCGTTTCTAGCGCCTCCGGTGACAGGCGGCGCTCTAAAGAACACACGGCGTCGACGAGAATCTGCTGGCCTTCGGGAGAAGTTGGTTCAACTGCCTCGCAAGCATCCGTATCATCCAGCGAGACCAAATCGTCTCCCTGGAGCGGCGCTCCTAAGAAGCCCGCGGTGGGCCATTCTCCGGAGATGATCGTAACGCGGCGGCGGAAGGCCTTGACTTCAATTCGGCGATATTTATTCACTCTTTGCTCCTTTGATCGATCACACTACGCGTCACAAGCTGGCCTGTAATGACCTGGGCAGGAAAGATTCGGGAAACTTTCGGGAAGGATTGGGGAAAGCCGTAAGAATGGAGTTATGATGTGCGCCACCAAGGGCGACAGTGTCGGATAAGTGGAACCCGCCACGCATCCAAAAAGTACTCCAGCTTTCCAGCCACGGGAGCCCGTTATGCAGAACTTAGCCCACCAAAAACATTGCTTTGCAGAGTTCACTCTCGATCTCACGCGCGGCTGCCTGCTCCATCTCGAACAGGAAATCAAACTGCGGCCGAAATCATTCGAAGTGCTGAAGTATCTGGTTGAAAACAACGAGCGGCTGATCAGCAAAGATGAATTGATTAGCGCCGTATGGATTGATACGGCGGTTACGGATAGTTCTTTGGTGCAGTGCCTGAAAGATATCCGGCATGCGCTGCAGGATGAGGGCCAGCAAATTATCAAAACAGTTCACGGCCGTGGCTACATCTTTGACAGGAAAGTGAGCGACAGCGTTCAGGCTTTACCCGTTACCACATATCGCGAGGAGACTGCGGGTGTTCAAATAACCATCGAAGAGGAAGAAACAAACGGTCATGGAACCGGGCCGACGCACTGGATTCCCTCCGTTCACGCCCAGGCAATCCCAACTCACGCGTTCACCAGCACGAGAGGTTTGACGCATGCGATGGGACGGCACAAGTGGATCGTTCTGACCGCCTTATCTGTGACGGTGATGGCGGCTGTAATCATTAATTTCACCCGGCCCACTGAGCCGATCGATTCACTAGCGGTGATGCCCTTTGTAAATGTTAACGGCGATCCAAACACGGAATACCTTTCAGATGGGATCAGCGACAGCATCATCAATCGTCTTTCACAGTTGCCAAATCTCAAGGTAATCGCACTCAATTCCGTGTTGCGCTACAAGGGAAAACAGACCGATCCGCAGACGATCGGACGCGAGTTGGGAGTTCGAGCCGTACTGATGGGTCGCTTGATTCAGCAGGGCGATAGCCTCTCGATCAGCACCGAGTTGGTCGACGTGCGTGACAACAGACACCTCTGGGGTGGACAGTACGACCGTACGCTGTCAGATATCACTGGGGTGCAGACTGAGATTGCCCAGCAGATTTCGGACAAGTTGCGGCTGCGGCTGAGTGGTGACGATAAGAAGCGATTGAATAAAGTTTATGCCACAGATAGCGAAGCATACCGACTTTACCTGCTGGGCCGATTTTACAGGCGGCGGCTCACCAAAGACGGATTTCAAAAAAGCATCGAGAACCTGGAACAAGCGATTAAGAAAGATCCGAGCTACGCACCCGCATACGCAGAGTTGGGAGAGGTCTACAGGAATCTTGCATGGTACGGCCTGCTACCGCCGGAGGAATGCCGGCAGAAAGAGGAGTTGGCCACACTAAAGGCGCTGCAAATAGACGACTCCCTGGCCGAAGCTCATGTCCTGATGGCCAACATCAAAGAGATGGAGTTGGACTGGCCTGGTGCCGAGAACGAATATAAACATGCGCTTGAGCTTGATCCAAATTCGGTGAGAGTTCATGAAACTTATTCGTGGAACCTGGAAATGTTGGGTCGATTGGATGAAGCCATGCTGCATGCGAAGCGGGCGCAGGAACTTGATCCGATCGGACTCGACATTAACTGGGACATGGGAGTTGCGCTGGATTTTTCGCGCCAGTATGACCGAGCAGTCGAACAATTTCAGAAAATAATAGAGATGGATCCAAACTTCGTTCCAGCACACCTTGGCCTCATGCAGGTTTATCAGCACAAGGGAATGTATGAGGAGGCAATAGTGGAATTGAAAAAGTCCAACACCCTGGGAAGGGCAGGCGGAGAGGCGGGGCTTGGGCTTGCGTACGCGCTTGCGGGAAAAAGAGACGAAGCGCACAAAATACTGAATGATTTGAAGGAGGCTTCAAAGCAACGTTACGTTTCACCAATGGGTTTTGCACTCATCTACATGGGGCTGGGCGACAAGGATCAGGCTTTTGAATGGTTGAACAAAACCTTTGATGAGAATCCCTATCGGATAGCCTTTTTGAGAGTAAACCCAAGATTCGACAGTCTGCGATCAGATCCTCGCTTCAATGATCTGCTTCATCGCATGAAGCTTGACCAATGACTGACAGTTTAGAGTTGATGGATGAGCTCTGAACTTTACAATGACTCCCAATAGAGCAGCCTCATTTGTCTTCCTGGTTTCAATTTGTCTTAACGCGTCTGCACAAACACAAACTACCGGCCGCATTGCAGGGACAGTCAAGGACCAGAGCGGAGCCATCATTGTTGCGGCTGAGGTGGTTGTCGTTAGTACGACCACTGGCGTTGAGCGTAAAGCCACTACTGACGCGACCGGCAATTACTTCGTACCGCTCTTGCCAGCTGGCGCCTACCGGGTAAAAGTCGGAGCCACCGGCTTCACCTCCAGGGTGTTTGAGGCGGTCCAAGTGGTTATCACTGAGACAACTTCAGTGAATGCGGAACTCGCCGTTGCAGGAGTAGTTGCAGATCCAATCGTAGTGCGCCCGCAGTTAGTGCAGCGAAGCGGCCCACAATTGGGGCGGATGGTTGACGCACGTACGCTGGCGGACCTACCACTCGCTACGCGCAACTTCACCCAAATACTTGGTCTCTCGCCAGGAGTAGCCGTCGACCTCCCTGACAATAGCGCCCTGGGCCGCAACCCACAGAACATTTCGGTCAACGGCGCGCGCACAACCCAGAACAACTTCCAACTCAACGGCGTGGATGGCAACAACATTCGGAACAACAACTTTCAGGGCATCGCGTTGCCGGCGCCCGAGACCATCCAGGAATTCAAGGTGCAGACTTCGCTTTATGATGCCACGTTTGGCCGTTCCGGCGGCGGCAACATTCAAGCCATCACGAAAGGAGGGACAAACGATTTCCATGGCGGCGTTTACGAATACTTTCGGGACGGCGCACTCAATGCCAACAATCCTTTCCTTAAAGCAGCTGGTTTGCAGCGCCCCGTTCTGCATCGCAATGTATTCGGAGGCCTGCTCGGCGGGCGGATCGAAAGAGATCGCGCATTCTTCTTTGTCTCTTATCAAGGAACGCGGGAGCGAAACGGAGCCTCGGTCAACAGCCTATCGACCAACGTTTTTATCGCCGCCGGTCTGACGGACGATCGCTCAGAGCCAACCCTGAAGGAAAAATTCAAGGTGCCGTTGGTGAACCCCATCGCCCTCGCACTTTTGAACCTGAAATTGGCTGGCGGCCGATTTTTGATCCCGACCCCGCTGATGAACGGCAGATATTCCAGCTCTACGCCATCAATTTTCCGGGAGGACCAGTTCAATGCAAATGGTGAATATCGCATCAATGGACGGAACTGGCTGGCGCTGAAGTTCTTTTCCTCTAAATTGCCACAACTCCAGGCACTCTTTGGCGGCACTAACGTTCCTGGATTCGCCGCCGAGCTGGAACCACGTAACCGTTTGATCTCCCTGCAGGATATTCACACCTTAAGCTCAACCGTAATCAACGAGGCCCGCATCGGGTACAACCTTCGTCAGCAAAGTTCATTTCCAGATGAGCCTGTGAAAGACTCTGACGTAGGCATCAACCGCACTAACGAAGCCACGTTTCCCGGTCTCTCTTTGATTCGCATCGCGCCAAATACCGGTGGGATTGTTTTCGGCACGGCGTCGGTGCTTATTGACCAAAAGATCGCAGCATCTTCCATCACCCTTGCCGACATCCTCTCGATCACCAAAGGAAAGCACAGCATGCGAACGGGAGCGGAACTTATTTATTATCAACACAACAGTACAGAAAACCTGAACGTCCGGGGGCAGATCGATTTCAGCAGTTTCAAGGATTTTCTGACTGGCACGGTTTCGCAGTCAGTTTTCGGCACAGGCATTAACTACCGTAGCCTGCGCGCGAGTGATTACAGTTTCTTTGTCCAGGATGATTGGAAGTTCTCGCGTAAGTTGACCCTCAATCTTGGATTGCGTTACGAGTTGGATCTACCGCCTTATGACACGCGCGGCCGCAACATCACATTCGATCCCGGGCTCTACAAACCACAACTTGCCCTGGGCAGCAACGGAAATCCCACCGGTCCGCCCATCGGTGGCTTTGTGCAGGCGGGAAATGTGATAGCGCAATACGATCTGGCCGAGGTGCCAAATGTAGGTAAGCGGATTGTTAGAAGTATTGACCCAAACAACTTTGCTCCCCGCCTCGGCTTTGCCTACTCGCCGCTTGTTTCCGATCGGCTGGTAGTGCGCGGCGGTTACGGCATCTTCTATTCTCGGATATCCATTACTCATCTCTCGACCGCAATTCAATTGCCGCCAAATTACATCGTCGGTCGCAGGACCAACCCGCCCTTTGCAAACCCTTTCTTCGTTGCGCCGTCTAATTTCCCAACGTTTGTGCAGGGAGTTGACCTGGCGACCCTGGCGTATGACCGCAATATGCGCACGCCATATTTCCATCAGTACAACGCCGGCGTTCAATATGCCGTCCACCCAGACCTGGTGCTCGAGCTTGCCTATGTCGGCAGCAGGGGAATCAATTTGCTGACTAACATCGGCATTAATCAAGCCGCCCTCGCCAGTCCACAACATCCGATTGTTAATGAAGTGCTTCAAACCCTGGGCTTGCCTGGAGCCGTGATTACCGCGAACACTCCGGCAAATGCACAATTGCGGGCGCCGTTCCAGGGCGCCTCACTGTCGTCGCAAGGTGCTGCGGTTCCCGGCTTTGGCCTTACAAAAACGACTGCGCAGTCCAGTTACAACTCTTTGCAGGTGACCCTGACCCGGCGGTTCGTAAACGGATTACAATTTCTGGCTGCTTACACTTATGCGAAGTCCATCGATAACAACTCCGGCGGAGCAATTGGTGCGGCGGGCATCGATAGTGGCGCCATACTTGGGAACCAACTCGACAGCCGTGCCAACCGCGGCGTGTCAAACTTTGATCGACCGCACCGGTTTGTCTTTAGTTATCTCTGGGATCTGCCGCGACCAGCTTTCGCGATGCGGTCAACTGTTGACCGTGTTCTGTTCTCTAATTGGGAGGTAGCCGGGATTGTTACCGCCATGTCTGGGCTGCCGATCGATATAGTGGACTCAAATGCGGGTTCCTTTTACCTGGGGCAAAATAACGGCTTATCTCGTCCGAACTGGGCCCCCGGCGCAACGGCCAGAACAGCGACCACAAATGTTCCGCCGGGATACTTTTTCAATCCGTTTGCGTTCGCACGGCCCGTCGTGTTGGCGGGCCAACTAATCCCCAGCTCTAACGGGACGGCGGTAGCGGGTGCAGTTGGCACTGACTTTGGCAACGTAGGTCGCAACGTCCTGCGCGCGCCGCGACAGACTAACGTAGACCTTTCACTAATCAAGAGATTCCCGTTCGCCGAATCCAGGAACATTGAATTTCGCGCCGAACTCTTCAATCTCTTTAATCATGTCAACTTTGCCAACCCCATTAGCAACCTGAACGCCGTAGTGTCGTCCGGCAACCTTGACCCGAATACGGGGCAGATTATTGAGCCTGGCGATTTTGGCCGCATCACCTCCACCAGCAACAATCCGCGATTCATTCAACTTGCAGTAAAGTTCAATTTTTGAAGAGTGCCGGATCGTCTAAGACGTTCGACTGACAAAAGGGTTGTCTTTAATCCAGAAGCGCCAGGGTCGGTCGATCCATTCCTGGGCATAGTCGATACCGATGCGTGGACCCGAACTAATACGCGCGCGCGAAATTGATTCACCTTCCTCAAGCCATACTTTGCTGCCTAGCAAATCCGCTGCGTCAAGTTTGCGATCGATCGCGAGCGCGATGCACAGCTTTCCCGGTCCATTGGTGAGGTTGTGATCAGGTTGCCCATGTCGCCGCTTACGCATCAGCTCGATTCCTTCGATCGGCTCGAGCGCGCGCACCAAGACCGCATGCGGAGCGTCCCTGACATTCGTAACCACATTGAACTGGTTGTACATGCCGTAAACAAAGAAGACGTATGCAGTCCCTCCCAGCCCATACATCGTTGCCGTTCGTTTGGTGCGCCGGCCTCCATATGAATGCGCGGCGCGATCCTGTGGCCCACGGTACGCTTCAGTCTCGACGATGATTCCGGAAACCCGGCGACCGCTGGCAGTAGGAACAACCAACAACTTTCCCAGTAACTCCCGGGCCACCGTGACGACATTCGCGCGTGTATAAAACTCGCGGGCAAGCTTTTTGCGCGCGAATTGTGGCCTTGAATTGGTCATATAGAATTCCGAGCCGGCGCTATCAGTACTCATCTCCACAATCGCCACAACATTGCAAAAGTGATCACGAAACCAATGGCCACGATAGCGCGACGAATAACGACTTGGCCGATGCGTACCGCCATCTTGGCGCCGAAATAGCCACCGGCCAGCGCCGCCCCGGCCATTAACAGGGCATCCTGCCAGACAACTAAATGCGAGACAGCAAAACTAACTACCGCGATGCTGTTGATGCAGATGCCCAGAAAATTCTTGATACCGTTTGCCCGGTTAATGTCGTGCAATCCCAGCAGTCCCATGGCCGCCAGCATGAGAATTCCGTTACCCGCCCCAAAGTAACCGCCATACATCGAAGAAAAAAACTGAAACACGATCGCGCCCACCCACCATGACGTCCTGGGTTCCGCCACGATTGGCTGTAAACGAAGGCGCCGATTGATTGACCCACCCGCCATGAAGAGCATGGTGGCAAATAGAATGAGGAACGGAACCAGGTAAGCAAAGGTCTGCGACGGCGTCCAGATAAGCAACCAGGCGCCGATGGCTCCGCCGATAACGCTGGTAATTCCCAGGCGCCGCAGAATAGTCGAGCTGTTTTGCAGTTCGCGTCTATAACCAAACAGGCCGCCAAATAATCCCGGCCAAAGTGCAACCGTACTGGTGGCGTTAGCAACTTTGGGATCCAGTCCTAACCAAATCAAAACTGGAAAGGTGATCAGCGTACCGCCGCCGGCGATGGAATTAATGATACCGGCGGCGAAGGCCGCGGCGATCATCATGAGCGTGTTGGATAGGTGCATTCGCGTGAGTAGGGGCACGGCATGCCGTGCCCCTACCTTTGTTCACCATGTTAAGATGAGCTACGCAATTTCAACAAGAACTCATGGGAATGAAACTGAAGTTTCTCAGTAGGCAGAGCTTACTTTGTATTTGCATGCTCGCGCTGTTGGCGCTGCTTTCCTTCGGGGTCACGGCAAGAGCAAGATATGTCAGGTTGGATCCAGCCTCTGTTGTCCTCGCAAAGCGAACTCTTAGAGTCATGACCTACAACATTCATGTGGGCGTTGGCATGGACAAGAAGCTCGATCTGCAGCGGATCGCTGAAGTGATAAAACAGGAGCATCCGGACCTGGTAGGCTTGCAGGAGGTAGATCGGGGCGTGAAGCGTACCGAAGGAAAGGATGAAATAGCTGAGTTGGCAAGTCTGACATCTATGAATTATGCCTTTGCGCATAACCTCGACTATCAGGGCGGCCAATATGGCGTCGCAATTTTGTCACGCTTTCCGATCAGGAATATCGACCATCGCAAGTATGAAAACAGAAGGGAAGCAGAACGCCGGGGAATGATTAGAGTCGAAGTTGAGGTTGCGGGACGAACTATAAACTTCGTGACTACCCATCTCGATTATCAATACGACGATGGTCGTGTCTTTGAGACTGAGCAGTTACTCAAGTTCTTAGAAAATGTAAACGGGCCACTCATTGTCGTCGGCGATTTCAATGATGAACCTTCAGGCGATGCTTACCAGTTGATGCTCACCAGATTTGAGGACGCGTGGCTGACTGCGAAATCTAAACAAGCGGGCCTTAGTTATCCTGCAGACAAACCCGCGAAACGCATCGACTACATATTCACCCGCCAGTCAGACCACCTGCGCGCGAAGAAAACGTGGCTAGTGACAACAACGGCTTCAGATCACTTGCCCGTAGTGGCTGAGGTTGAGCTTCGCCTAAATCAGAACCGGGAGCGGACCGGAGTCCCCACGCGGGCAGCCCGCGTGGGGTGGTGGATGCGGCCGGCCAGACGATCAACTGTAGTGATCGGCAAGACGTTTCACTATCTGAGATTGAGCAAATGAAGCTGATCTCTAAACGGTAACTACAGAGTCGTGTCCGACAGATTGGATCTGTATTTCGTGTTCGTCTGGCGATCCGTCAGCTCTATGTAAACGTAGCTGGGCGGAATGACACCTTCCTCCAGTGCAAACCAGATGTTGCCCAGGTCTGCCGGTTTACCCAGCGCACAAAAGCCGTACAGGCGTGTGCCGTTCTGCGTGTAGAAGTCGACCCAGGTCCGAGACGCGTTGGTATTGGTTCCGCAAGGGGGCAGCGCTGGGGCCGCAGCGAAAAGCTCAGCAGGATAATCGGCCTTGTTGAGTACGTCGTAACGGTAGCGGATGAAATTTTTGCCGCCAGCTGAGAAGAATTCCTGGCTGGTCAGGTACAGAATAGGATTAGGAGGCACGGGAGTAGCGCGCGACTTATTGCCGCTCACAGTCAGCGCCAGAAAAAAGCCAGTCAGAACTGCACAGAGCACTCGTGCTAATCTCATCGGGTGAGTCCTTTCAGTCAGTTGAGAATAAGGGTGATTCTTGTTGGAGTTTCAAGTCTGATTAGCCGGGCAGAGAATGCCACCAACCCTTACAGTTTTCAAGCGTCTTCTTATGGGCTTGGAGGAGCCGGCTGACGTCACTAATGCCTCACTGCGATTTCCCCAAGAGCCATGATTTGAGTATGCCGGGATTGTCGCGGTCGGTCGCAAAGTATTCGTTGATCAGTTTTGCATATAACTCGCGCCGCTCGAGCGGTTTTAGTTGCCGGCCCAGGGGCATTTGCCCGCCGATCACGAAAGACTTGATGAGTACTTTGTCCATGGGCCAGTTGAGCGCACCCAGACGTTCAGCATTGTGACAAGACGAACACACCATTGCCCTGGCAGCGGGCCTGGCTTGAGAGCTCGGTCCAAAACGCTGATCGCGATCTTGCTCAGTGGCTGAACTGAGACCGGGTCCAAGTTTCCTCATGTCCAGGTAAGAGCCGAATCCCAAAGAACCGTAAGCTCGAAAACGATTGTTGACGGCGAGCAAAGCGGTTTGCTCGGCTGAGCTGACGCTGCCCTGCACAGGGAAAATTGGCAAGATGCCGCTCTTGTGACACTGCGCGCAGTTGTCGTCGCCCTCGCCTAACTCCCAACGTCCGCTGACCGTAATCGAGCCGTCGCGCTTGTAACTACGGTAATAATCCTTGAAGTAAGCATTAAGCGCTCCATCATCGTTTGCCAGCGCGGCCACTACTGAGATGTTTCGTACCGGCGTGCGGGCCCCGGGATCAGGCACGCCAAACTGAACCCATTTCTCAGGTATTTTTTCCTGAGGTTTGCCGGGAACCACTATCAGCAACCGGCTGTAGCTCGCATTGTTGTCGGGGGTGCCCAGGTGCCGGGACTTGTAACTGAAAAAAATAAGCTGGTCGGCAACGCTACGGTTCAGGTTGAGCCGTCGCAAAAAAGATTTCGCGCGTCCAAGTGTTTCATAGCGACTGACATTTCTGAGAAATTCCGGCTCGAGTAGAAACTCAGGAATTCCGACAAACTGGCGCGTCTCAGCAAAGTACTGTTCATCAGCAACGAGGAAGCCAAGCTCATGGTTCGGCTGACGTTCGAGCGAAGCAGCGTCGACATATTCAACAAATGTTCGGTAGCGGTTCATGAAGCCGGGATCAGCCGCAAAACCGCAGCGGTGGATCGTCTCAGCGATACTGTCGAGTACCTTTTCATAGCTTGCCAGGTTTTTATCGCTCTCGAACGCGCGACGCGCAGTTTGGACCAGCGCGTCAATGCGCATTGCCACCCAGGCGTTGGGGTTGACCTTCAATTGCTCGCAGCGGGCAGCCTGCACAGCGCTCGGGAAAAGTAACAGAGCGAGGCAGAAGCTTAGCCGCGTACCGACCTGTAGTATTCCTATTTTCTTCGCTTTTTGATTTATCAGTGAGGCCACCAAGGATTTCTATCGCCATTAGCGTCCCGTAAAGAGAGTGTTCTGGTCGACGAAGCAAAGGCCATTACCCCAGGGATCGGCAACGTAAAAGGAGCGTTCACCCCAGGGGCGCACGATAATATCACCGGCGCTGGCGCCGTGAACGTCGTCGGTCGAGAGGCAGCCGAGTTCAGTAGCTCGCGCGTGCGCTTGTTCGAGATCGCCGACCGCGAAATAGATGTAATCGGGCAGTGGCTTCGCCTTTTCACCTTCCGCGGTAACGTCTACCAGCGCGAGAATCACGGGGCCGCAATCGATGTAGTGTCGCGACGCGCGTGGAATCGTTCTGCCGGCATCCTTCAACAGCCGCGCATAAAAGTCAGCAGCTTTGTCCAAATCGTCAACCTGCAGAATTATTCGGAAAAGTTTGTCCGCCATTTAGTTCGCGCCTCCTGATTTCAACTCTCTGGGCAGTGTTTTAATTTCTCAGTTCTTCTCGGCCTGGTCTCAGCGGTCTCTGCGTGGTGAATAAACGTTCAAAGCACTTACCGCGGAGCCGCTGAGAAGGCAGTGAAAGCGCAAAGAATTTAAGAATCACTCAGGACACTACGACTACCCGGTTCTACCACGCCACGGCGTAACGTCCACGACGCGGATCAGCCCCGGCGGATGAAACTCCGCTCAGCGGGTTGTAGACGATAACGGTCGGCGAAGAAAGTGTGCCCCAGGCCGTTTGCAGATTGACCTTATGTCCGCGCGCTTTGAGTTCCGCGATCGTTTTCTCAGGAATACGCGATTCCAGATTCAAAGAACCTGCAAGAAATTCATGATCGTCAAAGGAACTGACGTAGTGTTGCGTATCAAACCGTGCTGCTTCAACCGCTTCCTGCGGGTTCATTCCAAATTCGATGATGTTAAGCAAGACTTGCAGCAGCGCCTGATCCTGGTTGTCGCCTCCCGGCGTACTCAGCACCATGAACGGCTCCCCCTCCTTCAATACCAGGGTCGGCGTCAGCGTGATGCGAGGCCGTTTACCAGGTGCGATCACATTTGGACTGTTTGCATCGGTGAGGGCGGACTGCAGTCGTTGGCCCATCAACACGCCCGTGTCGCCGGCGACAACCGCCGGCAGCCAGGCGCCGCTTGGCGTCGCACTGAATAGATTTCCATCTTTGTCGATTACGTTAACGCAGGTTGTATCGTTGGCGCGCTCGAGGGCGGGCACGTTTGAAATATGGTCCCGGTTTTCGCTTACGTTCGCGAGCGTGGCCTTCATGTTCAAGGGGTCGCCTGGTTGCTGTTGCAGGGAGGCATGCTCTTTCTCGATTAGCGAGCGGCGCAGGGCAGCATAGTTTTTCGACATTAGTTCAGCAGGTATTTTCACGAAATCCGGATCGCCGTAATAACGATCGCGGTCGGCAAGGGCGAGTTTGAGCGATTCGACAACCGTGTGTATATAATCTGGCGAGTTATGGCCCATTGCCTTAAGGTCGTAGCCGTCGAGCAGATTTAAAGTTTCAACCAGCGCCGGGCCCTGCGTCCAGAAGCCCGCCTTGTAAATTTCATAGCCGTGATAGTCCGCTTTCACAGGTACGCCGACTCGAGCGTGAAATCGTGCCAGGTCGCCGGCCGCCAGCAAGCCGCCGTTGCCTTGCATGTAGTCGCCTATGCGTTGAGCAATCGGACCCTTGTAGAAATAGTCGCGTGCCGCCATTAGTCCCGCATGCCGACTTTTCGCTGCACCGGTTTTCTCGGCGGCGACAATTGCTCGCAGAGTGCGAGCCAGATCCGCCTGTACAAAAATGTCGCCGACCTTTGGCGCTTCGCCGTGCGGCAGAAAAATGCGCTTGGCATCCGCCCATTGCGAAAAGATCGGAGCACGTGTCTGTATGTATTGCACTCGGAGCTCATCAATAGGAAATCCATCGGCGAGCTCGATAGCCGGCTGCATCACCTCCGCCAGTGATTTTGAGCCAAACTGATCGAGCGCCGTAACACAAGCATCGAGCACGGCCGGAACAGTTGCGGCCAGCGGGCCGGTAGAGGGAATCATCCCGGGCCGGGCGCCGGCCATTGTGGCCATGGCTGGCCCAACCGTTTGCGTTCGCGCCGGATCGGGAGCATTGGCTCGACCCGCAGTTGATCGCTGGACAAAAAACTCGCGCGTAGCTTTCAATGGCGCCTGGCCCATGCCCTCAATTACGACGACACCGTTATTGACCCCAGTGCTGCCCCGAAGTTTGATCAGGATGGGGACTTCGCCACCAAAAGAAAAATGTGAGAATTCAATAACCGAAGCCGCGAGTATTGTCGCCACACCGGCGTCGACTGCGTTGCCCCCATGCTGCAGGATGCGCAGGCCGGCCTCAACGGATAATGGATGACCTCCGGCAACTACCCCGCGCCGGCCGCGAACTACAGGGCGGAACGTCTGGGCGCGAGAAGTAGCTTGTGGCAACGATAATAACGAGAGACTTATCACGAGAACGAGAATGAGAAATTTGCGCATAATGGGAACCTCACAAGCTGAGTTCGAATCCGGGCGAATTGTGATCTCGTTTTGAACGTGCGTCAACGCCAAACCGGAGTTGAGCCGGGATTTATACGTACTGATCAAAAAACGACCGCGTTGAAATCGTGCTTGTCCAAATCCGTATCTTCAGCGTAATCTGCCGATGCCTGCAAATTCCAACTAGTTCAAAGTGAGAAACGATGAATTTCCGAAACTCGCGATGGCGGTTTTCTGCGCTTTGGCTCTGCTCTTGGCTGGCTGCCGCCGGGAGACTATACCGCGACGTTACAGTTAGCCAGTGGGACGCTGAAGACCGAAATAAAAGTGCGTAAAGAGCGACAGGGAGTGAAACGAGTTGAGGTGAGAAAGTGACTATCAGAAGGGACGGCGTGACCAAAAAGACGATGGGCACCGACCTCCCCCAAGACCGGCGCCCTTGCCTTTATCTCAGTTCTCCCATGGAGAATTAACGATGAGAGATATTAGGCCTGCTCCATTTGGCCGTGGTTGCAGTAAGCTTGCAAACACTTCACGACACTGTAACAAAAGCTTCCGCAAATCTTTTCGTCAAACGGGCCTATTCGATGGTCCCGTATATTCCTTTCACTAATTATTCGGAGGAATTTTGCATGTCTGACCCTTACATCGCGCCCTGTGGTTCCTGGAAATCGCCTATCACGTCGGATCTGATTGTTGCCGGCTCCATCGGTCTTTCGCAGCCGCTGATTGATGGAGCAGATGTTTACTGGGTGGAGATGCGGCCCACAGAAGGTGGCCGCAGTGTAATTGTCAAACGCACCGCCGCGGGAGCAATGATTGATGTGAACCCTTCACCCTTCAATGCCCGCACACGCGTTCATGAATATGGCGGCGGCGATTATGCGGTTCATGACGGCGCGGTTTACTTCTCGAATTTCTCCGACCAACGCCTTTACAAGGTGATTGGCGGTGAGCTGCCACAGGCGATTACACCTGCAGCAGACATCCGTTATGCAGACGCAGATATCGACCATGCGCGCGGACGTCTGATCTGCGTTAGAGAAGACCACACGTCTGGCCGCTGCGAACCGGCAAACACTTTGGCGAGTATCAGTCTGGCCGGCGATGGCACCCCAGGATTTGTTTTGGCAGCGGGCAATGACTTTTATTCCTCGCCGCGCGTAAGCCCCGATGGTTCAAAGTTGGCGTGGCTCACCTGGAATCATCCGAATATGCCCTGGGACGGTTGCGAACTCTGGGTCGGTACGCTTGACGAGAATGGCCTGGCGAGCAGTAAGCGAGTCGCCGGCGGTATTGATGAATCAATTTTCCGCCCGGAATGGTCTCCTGATGGCGTGCTGTACTTTGTGTCTGACCGCAGCGGTTGGTGGAACCTTTACCGGATCGGCGCGGCCGGCGCTGTTGAATCATTGTGCGAAATGGAAGCTGAGTTTGGCATGCCGCAATGGGGATTCGGAATGTCAACTTATGCTTTTGAGTCGGCTGACAGAGTTGTTTGCTCTTACATTGTCCAGGGAACATCTCATCTCGGTCTGATCGATACTCGCACGAAAAAATTTGAACCCATAGTCACTGAATATACCGATATCCGCTTCGTGCGCGCGTCGCGCGGTCAGGCCGTGATGCGCGCGGCCTCGTCAACTGAGGCAGCCTCGATCGTCAAGCTCAATTTGGAAAACCGAGAGTTCGAAATCCTGCGACGATCAAGCACTCTCGCGATTGACGCCGGCTATCTCTCAAAGCCGCAGCCGGTGGAATTTCCCACCGAGGACGGACTGACGGCGCATGGGTTTTTTTATGCACCGCAGAATCGTGACTACCAATCACCGCAAGGCGAGTTGCCGCCGCTCCTGGTTGAAAGTCATGGCGGACCAACTGCGCAAACGACCACCGCAATGAGTCTCGGAATCCAGTACTGGACGAGCCGTGGCATTGCGGTGCTGGATGTTAACTATGGCGGGAGCACCGGTTTTGGCCGGGCTTATCGCGAAAGACTAAACGACAACTGGGGCATTGTGGATGTTGATGACTGTGTAAACGGCGCGCGTTATCTGGTTGAGCGCGGTGAGGTAGACGGCCAGCGTCTACTGATCACGGGCGGCAGCGCCGGCGGCTATACGACGCTTTGCGCGCTGACGTTTCGCAGCGTGTTTAGCACCGGTGCGAGTCATTATGGCGTGAGCGATGCAGAGGCGCTGGCAAAAGAGACGCACAAATTTGAATCGCGCTACCTGGATCGCTTAATGGGGCCCTATCCTGAAAAGCGCGAAATTTATGTAGCGCGTTCGCCGATCAACTTCGCTGACCGTCTGTCCTGTCCGGTCATTTTCTTTCAGGGTCTCGAAGACAAAGTAGTACCGCCAAATCAGGCTGAGACTATGGTCAATGCCTTACGCTCAAAGGGCATCGCCGTAGCCTACCTTCCGTTCGCGGGCGAGCAACATGGATTCCGACAAGCTAAGAATATTAAGCGGGCGCTGGACAGTGAGCTTTACTTCTATTCGCGGGTGTTTGGCTTTGAACTCGCCGACGAGGTTGAGCCCGTGCAGATAGATAACCTCTAGAAAACTAGTTCGGATTCTCAGACCATGGCCAACGGGATTTTCCATTCATCATATTCAATTGTCATGTTCCATTCGAGCCGTCCGGAAAGAGTGGCTTGATCCGCTAAGCCCTCCCTGACGGTCGGGCTACTGCCCTCGGCTGGGGGCCCAGGGGCTCAGTTGTGGGGAATGGCTATGCCTGTCGGACCGCTACATGGGTGTGTCTGATATAGTCGCAGCTCCACCGTTGTGATCGCCCGCACGCAAAGCGCCGCTTTCATCGATAAAGAATGAAAGGCGTCCGGTCTTGCCGTACTCGATAGGCACTGCGGTAGCTTCAAATTTGTTTCCCGAAACCGTCAGCTCAATTCTGTAACCGTTATTCTCGAGCAGGTCTTTACTGACCAGTTGTTCGCTTATCAATTCATCGAGCGTCGCATAGCGTCCGCTTCCTTTGCCGGCACTGTAAGTGGCTTCGCTTGCGGCCAACATATGCAGTGCGCTTCGCGCCATGGCTTCGTTACTTCTCAGCGGTCCCTGTTCTACCTCGCTGGAAGCGCCGGCAATCAGCAGTTGAACCAGATTTTTTGGCAGATGTAACTCATGAAGCGGACCCGAGCCATCGTTTGAGAGGGCATAAGTCAGTGGATCGACCACGGGATTAACGCGCGATAGGAACTGGTTCAGCTTGTCATTGGCGCCGAAACGACCGGCGCCGACCGTGTATTGCTCAACCAGCGAGGGCGCCACATAAACCTGGCCAAGCAGTTGCCGCGGTTGCCAACGGGTAAAGTTTCTAAAATGGCTGTCCGAAGAGAGTGTTTGGTGACTTAAATAAGCGTCTACCACGTGCCGTGTCTCGGCAGGATCGGGCGAGAAGATAAGGAAGTCGCCGACAAATGCGTACGAGAAGGCGCCTGCATACGAGACAATTTCAGTTCCGTCTCGCTTCTCGGTTTGCGCCAGCAGGTTCGCCCCTTTCAGCCCCATCCCTTCAATGATCTTTGGTAACAATCTTCCGACGGCTTCACGATCCTTCACTCCGATCGCGATTACAGGATTTGCTGCTGCGCTGCTGTTGTTGACGACTGCACCGGTCGTGGAATTTTCTTCCCCGGGCTTTAGGGAAATTTCAGTCGCAGCTTTCTTTGGCTTTGCCGGAATTACCAGCGCCAGCTCGTTGCCGAGCAGTGGCAAAATGTCGTCCCTTATTTTCAATCCCAGCTTTTGTTCATAAATCGCAAAGGGCGACTCAGGAGGGTGCGCATCCGCGACGGTTTGTTCGCTAAACCGCCTGGATTTTTCGCGCGCAGCGGCAATCGATTTCAACATTCCCTCGTAGATTTGAGGGTAATCCAGCGAGACGCTTACGAATAAATCAACATCTCCGGGCAGTATGCCGGGAGAATCCGGCGCGAGCGGCGGTCCCGAAACAAACAGTGGAACAAAGGGCACGGCGCTGCTCTTATTTTCGTCGCTGCTGATTATCAGCGTGCGAACTACATAGGCGTCGCCGTCCAGGACCGCAGCCGCAGCGATTGCTTCAGGCCATCTGGTCTCTCCACTGGTCAGCATGCCGAAAAAGGAAAACATCATCGGGCCAACCGGGTCGGTCTCGCGTGCACTGCCTGAGAGAGTGGCGTCGTTCTCTGGTTGCGGCGAGGCTGTGCCCACGATAATGGTTGGCGTTGAAACCTCGGGAGAAGCAGCCGGCGGCACAGGCTCTTCTACTACGGGCGGGGGCACGTCCGCCTGGACCATTTCAGGCGACTCGTCAGGGATGGGCGTACTCGCCGCCTCCGCTTCAACACGTTTTTGTTCTTCCTCTTCCCACTTTTGCCTGCGCTCCTTCTCTTCCTTCTCAATTGACTTTACGTCCACGTAAAGAAACAGTGGCTCAGATGCAAATCGATTACGGGCCAGCGCAAAGTTTTGATCTTCTTCCAGCGGCTTGCTGCGTCGCGGTTTGAGATCCCGAAGCGTAAACGCTGTGTCGCTTAGCAATATGAGCGAACCCGTCTGTCTCATTTGATAAGGCGGCGAGGATGCCGGATTCGCCGTGTCTGCAGCCGGCGCGCCATTAGGCTGACTGGTAACCGCCGGCGTTATCGATCCTGTTTGTTTTCCGGGTTGTAGAATGGGTCGTGCAGGCGAAGCTGGCTCAGTCGGCGGCGGAGTTGCTGTCGGGGTCGCAGCAGGAGTTGGCAAAAGTGTTGGGATAAGGTCGCGGAGCGCTGGATAAAACTTTTTTGCTTCTTCCGGTGAGGAGAACTCGATGGCTAGCAGCACATTCGGCACGTTGGGACGTGTGGGCCAGCCAGCAACCAGCATGCGCGAAACCACCAGCGCTTCGGCGTGTCCATTAAGCCATTTGATGATCGACTTGAATTCCCGAGGTGGACCGCCCAGCTTAATCACTGGCTCAAGCAGATCGTTGACTGCGGATGACCGAACCAGTCCACCGACCCCTCGAATTTCACAATAAACTTTGTAAGTGTCGGCGGCGAGCAGTGAGTCAAGCGTTACGGTGGATTCCGGAGTTGGCGACGATCCGCTCCTCCTGGCTGGCGAAGTTTCCCGCTGCTGTGCGGCGACGGTTGAGAAGAGAGTGACTATCGCAAGCGCCACGCTGACTAAGCGTCGAGGGGTTGTTCCATCGTGCTTCCGCATATGAATAAAGAGAAGCGGCCAACAGCTATTTTATCGAACTATCAACAAACAACGAGAATTTTGTGACGTGTCTTAGTGTCACTTTGCCAGTCTTCGCCACACATTCGCTTCGCCGTCTGCGGCGATTAAGCGTTTCACTTCCGCGTAGGCCGCAGCGTAGGCCGCGCGCGTGTCGTTTGCGGATTTGCTGTTGGAAAGCTGCTTATCAATTTCCTCCGGCGTCAGCCTTGTATGCGCGGCATAAGCCGCCACCATGCGACCCTCGCCGGCGAGATGAATCGCAAAACCCTCAGCCAGCCAACGTGGCGCGCGCCCACGGCTGACAACGTCCACCAGAGTATGTACGAGTTCATGCCGCAGAGTTGTTTCGAGGATTCCGCGTCGCTTTAGGGTCGCGAACGGTTGCAGCTCGATACGCTTTCCTTTCGTAGCCGCGGCGGCCCATGCGGGTTGTCCGGTTCGGCCGACAAAATCGCCGGTTGTTTCGTTGACAAAAACTTCCATGGCCGGAAAATTAACAGAAACGCCCACGCCGGCCGCACGGGCCAGCAGCGATTCACGGGTTGACTGCAGCAGAGCCAGCAGCCCTTGAGCCTCGCGCTGGCTGACCCCGGCAGGATAACTCAGCCGAAAGTTTTCACTCCGGACCGAAAGACGCGCGAGTTTCGCGACCCGGTTGTTCTGAAAAAGGGTTGGCTGGATGCCGCGCGATTCCGGCAGTGGATCCGGCTGCCACAGCAAGTCGGCTGATCCGGAGTCGTTGTTGTTGCTTGTCACGCGCGTTGACGGAAAATACTTGGCGAGAATTTGCTTGTAACTCGCCCCACGCAACGCCATCACGTGAGCGCCTTCCTGACAAAGCCCGAGACCGTGACCAAACCCGCTGCCGTGAAAGATGTAGTTCGAACCAGAGCGCGAGATATCAAAACGCGAGCTCTTTAGCAGATTCCAACCAAGCGCGCGTCCGACAATGATCTTGAAGTCCCAGCCTTTTACTGTAACGCGCCGGTTGCCTTCGATACTCATCAACTCCGCGCGGCCGCTCGCGTCTTTGCGCAGCACGCTGACATTTGTAAGTCGCTCGCCGACGTTGGTTCGCGGGTCCGTTTGCAGCGCCCTGAGAAGTTGCGTCTGTGAGATTACATCGGTCCAGCTATGGTGTGCCTCATTTTCGCAATATTCATCCGGCACGCCGCGCAGGTAGCGAGGAGCACTACCACCCCACAGCGTCGCCAGATTTGCAGTGGCGCCTCCGCACGAAGCGCTGAAGTAAGAGTCGGCAAGTTGGTTGTTTTCGTCGCGCAGTACCAGTCCCTTGGTGGCCTCCACGGCGTTAAGGGCGGCGGCGGAAATTTCTGTCCCCGGTTCTAAACCGGCCGGATGAAATCTTTGACAATGCGTGGTCGTGCAAAAGTCGTAGCCGTCGCGAGCATGTCGGCCAAGATTTTTTAGAATATAGGTACGGCTGGCGATCGCCAGAGCTTTCAGTGCTTCCGGCTCGCGCTCCAAACTACCCTCGGCAGCAACAACGCCGCGAACGTATTCTTCGAGCGGCATGGTGCGGGTGATGTTTTCCGTAACCAGATGAACGCGCACCTCCGACGCGTCTGGCCGGGACAGAACGCTGACGGCAACGCTCGATCCGGGAATCTCACTGGGTTCGTGACGTTGGTTCTCATGTTCTTCCGCCGCGGCAACAGAGAGACGCGCATACTCGGAAAAAACCGGTCGCGCAACTACGGCCGCGTCTGCTCCGTGAGCTCTCGCCAGAAAAACAAGTACGGCGAGCTGGACTTTCTCGGGGGCCGACTGCCCTGCGTCCGCGGCGCCCTCATTCAAGTCTGTTGCAAATCCCACGAACCAACCCTGCGAGCGATAACCATTTATTTCGGTGGCGGTGCCGGTTTTTCCAAAGACATAAAGGGGCAGCGAATACAGTTGTGCCGTTTCCGCGGTCCCATAACGAACGGCGCCGCGCATGCCCCCCATGATCAGTTCTCGATAATCTTTCCTGATAGAAACTTTCGCGCGAACTTCCGGGACAAAATCCTCGGCCGGGGCCATGCGCGGGGTGAAAAGTTGGCCGCCGTTTACGAGTGTTGCATAAGCATCGATAAGTTGAATCGGTGTGACGCGTAGATTGTCTCCCTCGCCAATTGCGTTCTCCGCGTGCCATTCGTTGCGGCGCAACAACCCGCGCGCTTCATGAGGTGAATTAATGCCACTGGCTCTGCCGAACCCAAAATCATCAAGCGTGGAATCGAATTCCGCCCCTTTGAGCCGTTCGCCAACTTTGCCGAAATAGTAGTTACAGGAATATGCGATCGCTTCAGTGGGGTTGAGCGGAGGCAAGTCGCGAGCATGAGAACAAGTGGTGTGAAACTCGTCGTGTGAGTACTGCTCGTGACAAAGCGTCCGCGAGTCTTCGTCGATCACCCCGGATCGCAGAGCGGCCAGGGCGGTGAATGGCTTTATCGTCGAACCGGCCGGCAACTCTTCCTCAAATGCGACCTGGGGATTCACGACCGCGCGCACCCGGCCGGTTTGCGGATCCATGACTATAATAGTTCCACGCCGCTCGCCGAGCGCGAGGGTAGCCGCCTGTTGCAGGCGGCGATCAATCAACTCGGCGTTAGCCGCCGCAGAAGAGAAGGGACCGGCAGGGCGCGCAGCTCTGAGACCGACGGTCCACACAAGAACCGTGGCGCAGATTGCAAGAACGGCAAAGAAAGACGCGCGACTGCGTCCGCTGGTTTGAAACCATTGCCGCCGCAACAAATCTCCGGGCCAGGAGCCCGTAAACCCGGAAGGTAAAAAGCTGCGCGCCCGCATCAAGTGGCCTCTTTTGCGTGATCTCGAAATGGTTGGGGCAGTCCCTGAGCAAGCGCTCGCACCGTTATCATCCAGCCAATCAACGTGAGAGCGAACACTACTGCCAGCCGCGCCAGGAGCAGGAAAAGTTCCAGCCAGGCATGTTTGGTTTGAGTCGTTCGCAAAAGCAAAAAATACGGCACTACGGCGAAGATGAGAAAACCTGCCACATAAATGAGCACAGACTGAGGAGCAAAGGCGCGCGACAGCAGCGTTAGAATTCTTTTCAGCGCACCGCCGAGTCCATCATGGATCGTTGCCAGCCATAAATGAATTGCCGTCAGCGGCAATACAAGACCAAGTGACAAGTATCGCAAGGTTGAGAAGAGGGCAGCTTTCCAGTTGAGGGGTTGCGCTCTGTGCTGCGCATTTGCAGTTTCGGCGAGCGGATGAGGAGCCAGGGCGATGTCATTGGGACTTTGGCCGAAGTGATTTTGGGCCTTTGCCAACAGATAAAAGATGAGTATGGCCAGCGCAATCAGCGGCAAGCTGACTAAAATCAATTTCCAAAAGCTTGTCAGCGATCTTCTGAGGACAAATCCCGCAGTTACCTGATTTGTTTCTGGGCTGTTTGCGAGCGGCGGGACGCTTCCACTGGCGATCATTGCCTGCAATACGAAGAAGATGAGCGGCACGGCGACGGCGAAGACAAAAGTCAGCGTCACCTGTGCCAGCGTCGCTTCCTTGATCGCGAGGAACAGGTAGAGCACAACAAGCAGGACAGCATAAACCGCGGCGATCAGCAGCATTGATTTCCAGTTCTTAAAAACTCCGCGCGTGGCCGCAGCAAGCGAATGAAGTGTTTCAGTCAGCATGATTTGTCCTCAGAAAGTAACTCGTGGTCTTACTGAACAACCTCCGGTAAGAGGCCATCTACTTCCTCTCCAGGAAGCCAAGCTTGCCTGAAGCCGTATTTGACTGCGTTGCTGAGCGATACATCAGCTCAGCTCGCGCCGGCGCGATGCGAAACTGTCCGGGAACCTGCACCCGCATCGCATATTGGAAGGTTGCATCGCCGTCAAAATAGTCGAGGAAAATTACCGTTCGGTTATCACGAAATTCTCGCGAGCTGTACCAATCAGTCCAATCATGTCCGGACGTGTAGTCGAGGTTCAGATTCCCAACGCTTTCGACCTGTTCAGCGCCAGCCGGAATTGGATCCTCAATCATCAAGTGGCGTGCCTTTGTGCCATTGAGTTTCAGCCGCACCACCAGCACGTCGCCGGAGTGGATTTCGCCGGAAAGAGGTTCAGTTTTCCATTTCAATTTGTAGCCGTCTTCAACGACATTGAGCCGCAGATATTCGCGCGTCAGGTTGAGATCGGCTGAGCCACGCGCAGCAACATCTTCCTCGCCCGTGTAGAAATCGAGCGACGACGAAAAATAGAGCATGCCTTTCCCGCGCTTGACGATGCGTATGTCGTTGGTGGCCGCAACGTCACCGCCTTTCCGGCTGATGGAGAATGTTTGTGAAGCGCCCGCCGAAGAAATGTGCTCGGTAAGCACGTTCTCGCCATTGAGATAGACCTCAACGTCATAGTCCGGCGAGAGCTCGCGGCTCATCTTTAAGTAATCGATGAGACCGAAAATTGCGAAGGCGGTGTCCTTGGTTGAGTCCCAGTAAAAGCCGTTGCGCCGATTTGCTACCAGCCAACGCGCAACGCGAGGGAGAATAGAACTGTCAGGTTTAATGCGAGCGAGCGCCTTGAGCGACAACGCGGTTGCTTCGGTATCGTTGGATTCAGCAAAGTCGAGCATCGCCTTGCGGTGCGACTCCCAGTGTGCGGAAAAATCATCCATTGAAACGGTTCGTTCAATTTCAGCAGCCACGTCGCGCGCGCGCTTCTCGTCTTTCCGATGTTTCAAAGTTAAAGCCAGCAAGGCGCGTCCATACGGTTGCAGGCTTCCGCGTTCACCAAAAATCTTTTCGACCAGGGCACCGTCACTGCCTCCGCTATCTTCCAACGCATAGACCATAAACGCCCGCGTTTCCAAATCAATCTGTGTCCCGGCTTCAGTTGTGCCCGAGGCCAGCATCTGCTTCAACTTCTCGCGGCCACTAGCAATCCGGCTTTCGTCAGGTTCGTAGCCGTTCTGCTTTGCCAGCGACAGGCCGCTTACCACGTATGCGGTCATAAACGGATCGCTCTGATCATCTTTCCACCAGCCCCAGCCGCCGTCTCCGTGCTGGTATGCATAGAGGCGATCCATTCCTTTCTGCACTTTCTTAGGCAGATCGTTTGAGCTGCGAATAGAAGCTGACTTCACGTCTTTCAGGGCCTGCGTGACGATCACGTTGGGCAGAAAACTTGACATCGTTTGCTCGGTGCAGCCGTAGGGATACGCGGTCAGATAATCCAGGGCGCCAAACAGAGTGCCGGCTACGGAAGGAGAAATCTCCAGCTTGACACTGCGGGCCCGGGCATCGGCATTGGGTGGTAAATTCAGCGAATAAGTCTTCTCGGCATTGTCGTCGGAAAAAGCAGCGGACTCATTCTTCACTTGATGCAAACCGCGCGGCACTACGGTCAGGGGCAATTCGACGGCATCTGACTCGGTATCGGTCAGCGCCTTTGCCAGTAATTTAATTTCGCCCACATTTGGAGCGGAGATCTGCCAGTCAATCCGTTGTTCGCCCTGCTTGCCGATAGTGACTGTTTGCTTAGCGGAATTCTGCAGTTGCGCGCCATCCACCTCCAGCGAGATCTGCGTCGATTTGTCGGCATTCAGATAGTTATGGACGATTCCCGACAGAGTTACAGTATCGCCTTGCGTGACGAAACGCGGCGTTTCGAGTCGCATGATTACATCCTTGCGAGCGACAACTTTGTATTTGGTTGCGCCCACCTTGGTGTCAGCGGTAACAGCGCGGGCGGTGGCGCGCCACGTTGTCAGGTTGTCGGGTAAATTAACTTTGACGGTGGCCTTACCGTCAGGACCGGTCACCACATCCGGCTGCCAGAAAGCGGTGTCCTTAAAATTCTTTCTGATTGTGGGTTGCACCAGCTCACCTTCGTTCTTGAAGTCGGCCAGTTGGTATGTCGATTTATTCTTCGCCAGATCTATGGGCTTATCGCCGGCGAATCCGGTGAAGGAGTAGTTAATGGAGAGATGCGTCTCAACGCTGCTGTAGCGCAGACCGTAAAATTCGCTCTTGATGTTGCCGGCGTAGTCGGGCGAGACGCTGTAGATGGCTTCATCGACCACGCCCAAACTTACTTCGGCCCCCGAAACGGGCGCGCCTTCAGCATTCCGTGCCAGAATGGTATACGACGCTGTTTCCCGCGGCTTGTACTCCTTCTTATTCGAGATGATTTCGAGATTGAGCATCTTGTCGCGGGCGGGCACTATCAATCGCTGATCGCTCGTATACATATCACCGCCCTTGACGTAAGAGACGTTGAGAAAAACATTCGGCGCATAATCGTTGCGGATCGGAATATCGAGAACAATCGACCTCCCGGGCGAACTAACATGTTGCAGCGCCATCACCGTATTTAGTTCCGTGCTCACGAGTAGATGTGCGTTGTCAGTCGGCAGAATCGCCAGCACGTGGGCCGTCTCGCCCGCCCGGTACGACTTCTTATCCGGAACAAGCTTGATAGAGTTGTAGTCCTCGCTGTAATAAGACGAATCCGACCAGGCATATTGCGAGTCGGTAACCCAGAGATAACCGCCAATCGAAGCGACCGCGCGCCCGTTCTCCCAAATAACGGTCTTGATTGAGATGTTGCCGTCCTCGGTTGTGGTGTAATCGTAGCTCGCCTGTCCCTGCGAGTCGGTCTGGACATCGGCGAATGCGATTTGCCGCTCGTGCATCTCATACTCGGGGTATGAATACTCGTCCTCCTCAGCCTGCTTCTCTTTCTTAGTCCAGGTGCGCTCGACGAACTGAAGCTGGACCTTCGCCGCAACGGGCCGTCCCTCATAATCGCTGGTCGTGACGCGAATTGTGGCAACGTCGCCCTTCTTGTAGACATAACGATCCGGATCGGCATTGGCGACAATACTGCCGCGTGTGGCAACAAAACTCGCCGCCCCGTCGATCGTGCGGCGAGCTGAGTCGGTTACCTGCGCTTCGAGTCGATAGCTGTAATCCGAGGTGTCGTTTTCGTCGGCCTGTGGAACCTGAAACTCGACATTCATATGCCCGCGCGCGTCGAGTGTGCCCTCGCTCTCCTGAACCATGTCGTCGCCGCCATGATAAAACTGGGAGTATTCGTCTTCCGTTTCAGTCTCGCCAGTTATTTCGTCCTCATCGTTATCGCCAAACCAGGCATAGTAACGCGAGCGATAGATGTAATATTTGACTTCGGCATTCGCGACTGGCGCGCCGAAGAAATAGCGCGCATCGATTGCGAAGTTACCCTTCTGCCCCGTTTGTACAAATTTTCCCGGCGCGGAAACAGTGACCTTATATTCAGGTTTCTTATACTCAGCCACTTCGAAAGTGCCGCTTGCTGAGCCGCCCTCTACTTCAGCCGCGATGCTGTAGCTGCCGAGCGGCGCTTCTTCGGCTATATCTACTTCGCCGTTGAAAGTACCGCGCGCGGATAGCGGCAACTCTTTGCTCAGTATGCTCGCCCCATTTGGATCTTCAACGGTTACGTTGACCGTTTCGTCAAGCACGGGTTTGTAGGCGCCATTCTCGTCAACATTCCGAATGATTCCCTTAAAGCTGACTTTGTGAGTGGGTCGATAGACGGGGCGGTCAGTGTAGACATAGCCTTTAATATTTCCGCTGTCTTCCTCGTCTTCGTAACCCCCAAAGTACAGCGAACCCAAATCGGAGATTGCGAAGTTGTTGTTTTGCCGGGCCAGGATTAAGAGCGACTCGGAATCCGGTTCCTCGGGCGCTGCCTCCGCGTTCGCTTCATCTTCGCCCTCGGCTGCTTCAGCGGCAGCCGGCTTTTTCTTTTCTATCCTTGTCCGCAAGATTCCCTGGCTGTCGGTGGTGCCGCTCGCAAGCGTCTTTTGCTCTCTTACGATTTCGACCTGGGCCCCCGGCCTTGGCTCGCCGGTTTTGCGATCGACTGTGTAAACAAGCAGCTCTCCATCGCGTGTGGTCTTGTCAATCATCGTCAGATCCGTAACCACCACCACCGTGTAAGCCCGTAAATCATTTTCAACTGCTTCAACCAGGTAGACGCCGGGTGTTCGTTTCCCCAGGGGAATCATGCGTTGGTCATATTGGGTTTCGAGCGGGGGCAAAGGCTCGCGCCAACTACTCACCAGCAAATCCGGATTCAGCAAGGGCACGCGAGCGTAATCGGAAACATTCAAAGGCGTGCGAATGGGATCGGATTCCTTGCGAAATTTCTGATTAAAGGCTTCGCGGGAATCGCGTTGTAATTGGCCGCGGACGAAAGCTTTGATACCGCTGTACGCCCAGCGCTTAAACGAACGGATTCTTTCCAGAAACGATTTGCGATGGGGCAGGGAACTGGCAACTTCCTCTTCTTCATGCTCGCCCATTTGGTGCGGGTTCTTGAGCTGGCTAAAAAATTTACGCGGGTCTTTCACCTGGTAAACGCGAAAGTCAAGATGGTCAACACCCTGGTAATCAACCCACAGTCGCGCGTTATCACTCGTGCCATAGGTGCGATGAGTTGACAGAGAAAAGAAGGGCTTTCCGGTTGCAGGTCTTTCGGTTTCCAAATAGGCAGGTTCTGCGTTACCCGGCTTCGCCTTCGCTCGCGAACGCAGGCTGGCTATGGTCAGCGCCGCAGCAATCGCAACGAGATAAATCAAAGAAGCAGTAAGAACGCGAGACGAACGAGAGTTCTTTTCAACCACGGCTTAGCCTCCTTCGGGCCAGTCGAGAACTAGTCGAGAATCTTCAGTCGATAAAACCCCAGGAAGTTTGTATTGCTTTCAATTGGCCGCCAGCGCTTGTTGGGGTGGTGATCGAGGACGGATAGTTCGACCTTCTTGACCGTTCCTTCGTCGGTCGGCGAAGAACCGGTGTGATAAACCACCCAGTCGTTAGCCTGGTTGCCGCCCAGTTTTGCGTCACCCAAAAA
The DNA here is from genome assembly GCA_035297925.1 of Pyrinomonadaceae bacterium. Classification (GTDB taxonomy): domain Bacteria; phylum Acidobacteriota; class Blastocatellia; order Pyrinomonadales; family Pyrinomonadaceae; genus PSRF01. The sequence continues at coordinate 27,705 of DATGYM010000246.1, forward strand.
AATCATTACGTGGTACGGAAACTTCTGCACCCAGGGCTGATAAAAGAAAAGTAAGTCTCCGGGTTCGGCTTCGCGCCGATCGCGGCTGATAAATTTGACGTTGAAGCTCTTGAGACTGCGAGCATCGGCAAACTCAGAAAACGTTCCATTGGCCAACTCGCCGTCTTTGTAAGAACCAAAATTAGTGCGGAAAAGCTTTTCACCCAGTGGCCCCTGCTCGAGCGTGTAACGCGAAACGTCCGGCGCGATGGCCGAATAACCGGGCCCCATCTTTTGAAACCAGGCACGGTCATGACGCCGCAATGCTTCACGCCAGGCAAAACGGACCAGGCCGGCGCAATCTCGCTGTTCGGCGTTCCATTGTTCACTCAGATGATAAAACTGGCCCTCAGCAATCAGGGTGAACCAGCGGCGAAAATTTTCGCGGTCCATAAAACTTTGCAGTTCAGCCGCGTCGGGAATGCCGTCGGAATCTGAGTCGAGGGAATGCGCGGTGGCCGTGGCGTGGTTCGAGGTGTGACTGGAAAACGAGGTATCGTTGCCGTTGGTTTGGGAAGCGCGACGCGCGCTCCGGTTATTTCGGGCGAGTGAGAAATAAGAGCCTAGTAGTACAAGAACAAAACACGCCAGTAATGCGAAAATGAATTGTCGCCGTTTGATTACCGCGAGCATGGGGGAATAATCAGTCCTGTTTGTTGATGCTGCGAGGCGGCCCTAATCAGTCGGCGGCCATGTTAACACGTCCAGGTCGGGCGTTTGGTACGGAATTAGTTGCTGTGGGAAGCCACAGCTTATGCCGGCTGGATATTTTAGCCGCCAGCGAAATACTCTTGTTCGTCCTTTTCGCGATAGGGTTTATACGCGTTAATGTCGATTCTGCAAACACAAAAACAGGCAGAAAAAGAGTGTTGCAAAAACTAACAGGCGCGGGTAGATTGTTTCCTAGTTTAATCAATTATTACAGGCAGTGAACAGCGCACGTTATGTGCTGTATCGCTGCCTCAAAATTCTGTTGGAGGTAAAGCAGTGCCGACTGGAACATGTCCCGAGTGTGATGCGGATGTCCATGTGGATACAGACACAGATAAAGGCGAAAGCGTTTCCTGCGAGGAATGCGGTACGGAACTTGAGGTAGTCGGACTCGATCCGGTGGAGCTGGACATCGTAGAAGAAGATGACCTGGACGACGACGAGGACGAAGACGAATTCTAAAATGACAGTCGGCAGACGGCAGGGGCAGACGGCAGTTTGAGCGGATGCCGGTTCGCGAATGCTGGAGATCGAGAAGACGAGTTCATCCGCCCTGCGTCCTGCTCTTGCCGCCCGCCTCCTGACTATTGTCCCTGCTTCCTGCTTTTCTCAGCCTGATAACCGGGCCGGCTTTGTCGCAGGAGCAAGCCTCCCGGTCCCTCAACCTTGATGTTGTGAAATTGACCATCACGACGCTTCTGTTCGGGCGGATAAAACGCAAGCACGTAAGCTGAAGTGACCTCCTCAGCCAGGGCGCGAAACAGTGGCTCGTAGTTATTCTCCTCCGCGTATACGCTGTGGCCACCCGTTAGATCAGCCAGCCCACTGACATCCAGTGGCGTAGGTAGAGGAGTTTGCGACAAAGCCGGAATCATGCGCGAGTAAGAAGGAAGAGTGACGATATAAATGCTGGCGTCGGCGGTATTCGCCCGTTCGATCACAGTGCGAGCGGATACAGTGTCGCCCACGGGAAAGCCGTCGGTGACGACCAGCACCGCGCGTTTCATCAGCCGCCGCTCACGTGTGCGAGGTGCCTGACGCACAAGCATGCGAATGGCGTCGTCAACCGCATCGTAAGTGTGAGTTGACAATCCGTTCGGCTCGCGCGCCATCCGTTCAAATGCTCGATCCAACTTGTCCGGTTCGGAAGTGAATTTCTGCAAAACCTTTACATTCATTCCGAAACTCATGACCGCGTAGAGCACTGAGTAGCCCGAAAGTCTTGCGGAGAATGCGTTGAGTGCGCCGCGTAAACGCTCCATCTCTTCAGCGGTCATGCTGCCGGAAATGTCGAGCGCAAACACCACGGCCAGCGGACGTGGTTCACCGCTACGTTGTTCGACCTGGAAGAACGCCAGAGGTTGTTCGATATTGTCCAGATAAACTTTGAAGTCTTCCTGCTTGAGATTCCTGATTGGCCGGCCCTCGGAATCATTCGCCACCACGTCGAGAGAGACAAGATCGGTATCAAACTTCAACACCTCTTCAGGTTGTTGCTCATCACGCGGAAATACCTGGCGCGGACGTCTAGCCTTCGGATCAGATTCCTGGGCAGCGGTCGGCAGTAGATTACCGGCGCACAGACAAGTGAGCATAAACAGAAGGACAAGTAACCCTGGTGGATTGCTATAGACGTTCATCGGGAGCTTTGGCTGGGGAGCAGTCGTTCCCGTGAATTATACGAGGCGTTTATCCGGTCGCCAAGGTGGCGGGGTACGATGGCGCTAGCATGAAATTCTCTGTCCTCCTGTGTTTCTCCGCGGCTCTGTAGTCAGCGTTGGGCTAACATTTGACCCGCCAACCAGGTAGAGAAGGTGACGAGGGCCTTTGCCGTTGCAGGCAACAGGTTGCCATCCGCACCGCATCAACGATTGGTCGAATTGCGAGCCGGCGGTGGTAATATCATTAAGTCTTATGAAACAAGCGAAGTGGATTTTTGCTTTCTCAGCCATCCTCCTGTGGGCTACAACTCTGCCGGCACAGGATCGTTCCAGCGGCGGCATCAAGGGCAAAGTCAGGGTGGAAACAGGGACGCCCGGCGGCGTCTCTGTTATCGTCCGGCAGGGTGATCGGGAGGTGGCACGCGGCGTTACGGACAAGAATGGCGAATTTATCGTTTCGCGTCTTGCGCCCGGCCGCTATGGTGTAACACTGCGGAAACCCGGACTGAGCGTCGGCACAATTGAAGATATTGAAGTCAAAGCCGGAAAAACCCGGTCGCTCGGCGACCGTTTGATTCTGTCAATCGATGAAGGCTCGATCGCCTTCATTCGCGGCAGTGTCTTTGACCAGAATGATCGGAGCGTTCCTAATGTTCGCATTGAGCTGGCAAAGATTGAAACTGATGGAACGGCGAGAAAGATTGACGGACGCGTTACAAACGAAATCGGCTCTTTTGTCTTTCGCCTGACTCCTGACACCGCCAAATATCGCATTACAGCTAAACCAAGCGGTGGGGATGCCGTCAGCAAAGACATTGAAATAGATGGCGCCGCGGTTTACCGTATAGCGCTGTCTGTCAAGTCCGGTGAAAAACCGTGAATCGTAAATCGTGAATGGTAAATAGTGAATCGATTTACGATTATCGATCCACGATTTACGAGTTAACGATTCACTATTTACCATTCACGATTTACCATTGACCGTGCACCATTTACTATTCACCAATCCTGATCATGGAAGAGCGTGAAGAATTCCTTACAGCTCGCCAGCTTGCCAAAATATTGCAGGTCAGCGAGTCGACAGTGCGACGGCTTGCGCGCAAGCGCCGCATCCCTTCCGTGCGCGTCACGCCGCACATAATTCGCTTCCACCTCTATGCTGTCCGCGAAGCGTTGGACGTACCTCGCTCGCGAATTCGGCAGGGGGAAATAACTGAAAAAGTCGATGACGCGCAGTTGTCGTTTGAGGATCTAACGCTGCTCAGCTGAATATTCTTCAAACATGGTGGGTTTTGCCCGGCGAGTTACCCCGTCTCAACCTGTCAATACCTATTATTTGCTTCGCAGCTTGAGGGGTACCCATTTGCCGTCCTGTTTCACGAAGATGCTTGGCTGGCGGATGGGAAACTTTCGCGCGAAGGTTGGATTCGCTTTCAGAAATCGCTGGATCGTTGCGCTGTCGCCGGTAGCAACGCGCCATTTGCCGTCCTCGCGCACCAGATACTGCTGCACTACTATCTTTCCTTCGGCCTCAAAGGGCTTCGCGAGCCGTCCGAAAAGTTCCGTATCGGCAACGGCCACGTTGCCGGAGACTCGCACCGCGCCGATGCTGATGCGATCGAGATAGTATCGATCTTGTGCCCGCTTCAGAGCGTTGATAAAGCGATCTCGCGAAGTGCGGTTGCGAGTCGACGAAGGCAGGGAATCATAGACTGAACCGTAGTCTCTGGACTGTAGTTGTTGAAAGACTTGCTGGACCACGCCGCGCACGGCCGCTTCTTCAGAAGCATACGCGCGCGCAATACCACTGAAAAATAACACCGTTAGCAATAATGAGAGCGCAGCCCTCTTAAACAAAACTTGATTAGTCATCATCGAAATTCTTCCCGCGTTTCCTTTTCAAGCCGTTTTCTCTCTTCCTCAAGATCGGCGGCTGCCGTAATCTCCCTCAGCTGCGCGCGATAATTAAGAAACCAGGCGACCATGCCGAGCGTTGCTATGACAAAGGCCTTATTGAAATCTCGTTGCAGGAGAAAAAATCCTGCGACTAAAATACCGACGCCCGCCAGAATCATCCAAAAATGTTTCACTGGTCTTTGTGCCGGCGCGTCTAACTAACGTTAACCGGGATCGACAGCTCCACCGTCCCCGGCGGGTAACACACCTGATCGTCGCAGGCTTGGATGCGTAAACGAGCCGGAATGGATCGTTCGCCTTTTTTTGCTGCCTTGTCGGTTTTGAGCGTGGCCTTTAAGTCTGCCTCACCTTCGTAAACTGCAAGTAACTTCTCTGCAAAAGGAAATTTCTTGTTCTGGGCTTTCGGATAGGTAACTGACGCGAGAGAAACGCCCTCCGCGGGTGAAACTTCCAGTTCGGTGGCTTTCAAATACGAATAGGTCGGTGGATTTGCATTTACATGGTAGCCGTTTTGGATCGTGATTCTGATAACAGCCTCCCCCGATTGGCCGGCCGAGATCTGCACCGGCTGCGCAGCCACCTTCACCACGCCTTCCGACGTGATTCTCTGCGGCGAGGGAGACGCGCCTGCTTTTGCGGCCGGTTCAGTGACCGAATTCGAACCGCTTCGTGAGCAGGCGGAAACGACAAACAAAAGCGTCAAGCAGTAAAAGAAAACCTGAGGAGGTCGAGTCATCTTATCCTTTCGAGCTGACGCAACGGCGTTAGCCGGCCGCCTCTTTTTTGCCCTCGGGCCTTTTGATACCAAACTTTTCCAGCCGATATTGCAAGGTGCGAAAAGTCAGGCCGAGGAGCTTGGCGGACTTCGTTATGTTGTAATCGGTCTGTTCCATCGCCTGCATGATGAGGTCGCGTTCCACGTCTTCAAAACTAATCCCTTCGGGTGGCAGTTTGAAAGCGCCTTCCGACGCGGGACGAGAATCCTGGCGCACTTCGAGCGGCAGATCCTCGACGGTAATCTGATCGCCCTCACAGAGAAGGATGGCGCGCTCTATGGCTGACTCAAGCTGACGGACGTTGCCGGGCCAACTGTAATCACCCATCAGTTTGCGTGTTTCCGGAGTGAGCCCCCGGACCAAACGCGATGTATTGCGCGTGTGCTTTTTCACGAAGTAATCGATAAGCACCGGAATGTCTTCGCGGCGCTCGCGCAATGGCGGAACATCGACCGACAGCACGTTGATGCGGTAATAGAGGTCGTCACGAAATCGCCCGTCGGCCACCATTGCCCTTAGATCACGATTGGTGGCGGCAATCACGCGGACGTCAACACTGATCTCATGCGTACCACCGACGCGCCGGATCTTCCGTTCCTGCAGTGCACGTAGCAGCTTAGCCTGCATGGCCACATCGAGCTCAGCAATCTCATCAAGAAAAAGCGTGCCGCGATCGGCAATTTCAAATAGTCCTTTTTTCTCGGCGTGGGCTCCAGTGAAGGACCCCTTTTCGTGACCGAATAATTCCGATTCGAGCAGGTTTTCATTTATCGCGGCGCAATTGACCGCCTGAAACATGTCCTGTGCACGCGGCGACTGATTGTGGATGGCCCGCGCAATCAGCTCCTTGCCGGTACCGGACTCGCCGCGAATTAGAACGGTCGAGTTTGACCGCGCGACTTTTAAGATCATCCGCTTAACCGCTTCCATCTTGGGCGAGGCGGAAACGATCTCGGTATCCAAAGCATCAAGCCGTTTCAAAGCGCGATTAACAGTTTCGAGCAAAGCGGTCTTGTCATACGGCTTCTCAAGATAGTCAAAAGCTCCGCGTCGCAAGGCTTCCTTGGCCGACTCGATCGAACCGTGGGCCGTAAGCAGAATCACGACCATGGACGAGTCGATCGTCATCAAGCGATGCAGGAGTTCCAGGCCGTCCATGCCGGTCATCTTGAGATCGGTCAGGGCCAGATCGAATCGCCGGTCTCGCGCGAACTTGATTGCCGCTTCGCCTGACGAGGCGGTGGTTACGTCGTAGCCCTCACCCGATAGAATCATCTCCAGGATTTCGCGCTGGGATTTTTCGTCGTCGACCACGAGAATGGTTTTACGCGCCATAATTTTAGGGACGTGGATGAAGCATTAAAGTTGAAGCCAACACCCGTGAATCGGATTACCTTCAACTCTTATCCTTCAGCCCTCGTCCTTTCCTCCTCCGTCCTCTGGTTTCACCGGCAGAATTATTGTGAACGTGGTGCCGGCACCCTGCTTTGAACTTACGCTTATTGAACCGCCATGATCATCAATCGCTTTTTTGACAATGGCAAGCCCAAGCCCCGTACCTGTTTCTTTTGTCGAGTAGTAAGGCTCAAATATTTTGGCAATATCTTCCGCAGCAATCCCTCTGCCCGTATCGCTGATTTCAACGCGCGCTCTATCCGGTTTCTCGGCCATTAATTTGATTTGGACAGTGCCGCCGCCGCCATCAATAGCTTCCAGACTATTAATCAACAGATTGGTGAAAACCGAGCGCAAGGAATCCTTGTCGGCAACCACTTCGGGAACTGTGCCCTCCTCTTCCAATCGAGTTTCTACGCCTCTTTCCGCCGCCTGTCCGGCAATCACTCGCAAAGCATCTTCTCCTTCAAGCCGAAGGTTGAGAGGTTCGAGTTCGAGAGCAGAAGGTCGCGAGTATTTTAGAAAGTCAGTGATGTGGCGATTGATGCGCTGCACTTCCGATTTAAGTTGGCCGGCGAGGCGGTCAAAAGTTTCTCGCTTGGCCGAATCGTCAGGCGCAAAAGATGAGCGCAGGTGGTCCAGGGTGAGATTGATGTAGTTCAGAGGATTGCGTATTTCGTGGGCGATGGCTGCTGCCAAACGGCCCACGACGGCGGCTTTCTCCACTTGATGAAGCTTCGATTCCAGTTCCCGCAAACGGCCCAGTCTGGCGGTCATGTCGTTGAACGCGGCAGCCAGCGCGCCCATCTCATCATGCCGATTGGTGGGAACACGAACGTCGAAATCGCCGGTGGCGACGCGCTGGGCTGCGACTGATAAATATTTGACCGGGCGTGTAAAGCGCCAAACAAACAATCCCGTGACCAGGGTGGTTGCCAGCAAAAGTGTCAGCGTGTAAAAGGCTGAGCGCGAAGCCTGGCCCTGGAGAATGTTCGTCAAAGTGTTGGCCGAATCGAGCACGACGACGATGTACCACCGGCCCTTCGTTGTTTCCACCGGAAAGTAAAAGGCGCCCGGCTCGCCAGGCTTGGCTACAGCAGACCCTTGCAGCCAGGGCGGTAGATTTTGATCAATATCGGCTAACTCGACGGCACTAGTGAGCGGTGGCAGGGGAACGTCATTCAGGTGAACGTAACGCGTGGTTTGGTCAGGGTTTGTATGCGGAGAGTAGGTTTCGATTAGGCTGTCCTCAATGTAGCCATCGTTGTTAACGACCAAAACGTTTTTTACCCGGCCGGTTTTCTCGTCAATCAAAGGCTCACGCAAATCGCTGCGCATTTGGTCGAGGTATTTCTGGCTATTGATGCTGTTAACCCCGAGAGCGACGCCGGCCATGATGGCCTGTTCCTGTTCCACCAACATATGTGCATTTCGTTTCACCGATTGCAGGTTCACGTAATACTGGACACCGAGAGTGAGGCCCAACAGTACAACGAGCAGCAGTACCAGGCGCGCGCGAAAGCTATTAAAGATCTGTGGTGGCCTCATGAACGTTTGACGAAGCTGACCGTACCAATCGTTGTCGTTCGATCCGGTCGCCAATGCAACTGGAAGACTACAATCCTGTCCTTATGTTACGAGTTATGTACAAAAGATTACTTTTCTGTTGCCGACTGCGATTTCAGATGGTATAGTTACGCCGGTCTCGAATCAATGTCCCCAGGGACCGTCATATTCGGGAATTCTCCCTCCTCAGCGTAGCGGACCTGAAGGTCCATAAGAAAACCCAGGGTTTTTTAACGAGGGCACTTTTTTGGCTCTCCGGCTGCCAAGTTATTGCATTTGAGACGGCATTTAAGCCTTTTCTATTGTGTACGCGGCTTAAAATTTTTGGCAGGGCTCACGTGGCTGAGCAAACAAACCATAGAAAGGTAATAGACCCCTGATGACTTTGACGAATCGCCACCCCCGAATTCTTTCTTTCGCCTTTATTTTAGTAGTAGCCCTTCTCGTTCTTCCTTTCCAGATCACAGGTGCTGCCAAGAAGCGCCATGAAAAAAATGCTCGCGGCAGCAATGACCGGCGAAGCGCCGCGCGCAATAACAAAAGCAAAAAACTGTCGGCAAAAGAGCGTCGCCAAAGTAATCGTCGAGACCGGCTGTCGGCCAGAGACTCGCGTCGCGGCGGCAAGTCACGCTTGTCGCGAAAAGACTTGCGGCGGGAGCGCATTCAAAACGCCAGAGAACAGTCAGCTTCCTTGAAAGCGTTGGAGCGAAGGTTACGCCGGCCGCTGAGTAAGCGTGAGCGCGCTGCCGAGTTACGCCGGCTTCAGTCACAACGTCGTCGCGAAATACTGGAGGCTCGCAGACGCGCCGAAGCTGCGCGGCTGGCGGCCATTGCTCGCCAGCGTGCAATCGACAAAGCCTTGCGCGACGAGGTGCAGGGAATGATTGCCCGCGATAGCACGACGGGTGAAGATCCTCAGGTTCGTCGGGTGGCAGTCAACGCTCTCGGCAATCACGCCGGTACCGTTGTCGTCATGGATCCAATGTCCGGCAAAGTTTATTCAATAGTTAACCAGGAATGGGCGGTGCGGCGAGGCTTCAAACCCTGCTCTACGATCAAGCTGGTTACGGGCGTCGCTGGACTAGCTGAAAACGTAATACCGCCGGCAGAGTTGGCGCTGGAGTCGGATCGGTCGCGCATGGATTTAACCTCCGCGCTTGCTCATTCCAACAATCCATACTTTGAGCGCGTCGGCAGCGGCCTCGGTTTCGACAAGATGATTCACTATGCTCGGGAACTGGGCTTAGGCGAAAAGACGGGTGCCAATGTTCCTTTCGAATATGCCGGCCGGCTGCCAGAGATGAAGCCAGGCTTCGCTCTCCATCGAATGTTTTCGTATGCAGATGGATTCGAGGTCACCGCGCTGCAACTGGGTAACCTTGTTTCGGCCATGGCCAACGGCGGAAAGTTGCTGGTTCCGCAAGTTCCAAATACTCAGGATGCGTCAGGGAGGTTCAAGCCAAAAGTACGGCGCAAATTAGATATTGACGGCAATGTCCTGCAGCGAATGATCCCGGGGATGATCGGTTCAGTTAACTACGGCTCCGGGCGGAAAGCCTACGATCCGCTGCAGACTGTGGCCGGCAAGACCGGCACCTGTAATGGCGGCGGCGGAAGCTGGGTGGGATTGTTCACTTCCTATGCGCCGCTCGCGAACCCAAGACTTGCAGTGGTTGTGATTACGCGTGGCACTGATGCGCATCGACATGTTCCTGCAGCCGTTGCTGGTCAAATCTATCGCGATCTGCATCAGCGCTTTGGCACTCCCACTAATCTTCAGATCGCGTCGACCCCCGACGATGAGGAAAAGGAAGTCGGAGCTGAAGAGGGTGATGACGTGATCGCCGACCAGAATGCCAACGACGATCAGTCGACCACCGATGCGGCGGCCGCAACTGTCGCCCCGGCAACGCACAAGCTGGTGCCTGAGTCGGCCCCTTCCAACAACGTCAAGCTGGTGCTAAACCCGATCAATTCGCCGGCTCAGAAAACCAATCAAAAGGCGACGTCTCCAGCGAACAATTCCGTGAAACCTGCGACATCACCTGACATCAGACCACGTCGGGCTCAGGAAATGCAGCCTTAGTTGCAAGCCAGACACAATCTGTCTTAAACCAACTTGCGCCGGACTCTCGTAAACTGAGTTCCGGCGCAAGGTCTTTTAGCGGGGGAGCATTTTTTCTCGAGGTAAGCAGCGCTGCCGCCTTGACAGGTTTGCGAGAGTTGCAGGAATATTGCGGGCGTTCGTTTTTAGCTGCGATTTAAATCCGACTAAGCTGTGGTTCTCTCCCGAGCGGGCATCGCAGAACAGCACCGCAGATCGGCAACCAGCAATTGTAACTCCGCATCCTAGTGTGGCGCGATTTGCAACGCTGGCACGCGAACTGTTAGCCACGCAACGAGATTTGAAGAGAGAGCTTGGAGGTTCTGACGACTGATGAAAAAGATTATTGGCGTGATAGCAATTTACGCGAGCCTGGGGCTAATGGTTGCGCCGGCATACGCGACGGTTACTCAACCGGGCCCAACAGCTGCCCAGGGCCAGTGCACCGACGAAAGCAAGTCTGCCTGGTACGCCGACTTCACTAAGAATCGCACCACCGACGCGACCAAGGCTTATGAAGCGGCCAAAAAATATCTAGCTGCCTGTCCTACTGAAGAAGGACAGATCCCGGCGTATCTTAAGAAATGGGTTGCCGCCTACGAAAAAGAAGCGCGCAAGATCAGATTGACTGATCTCTTCGTCAATCAGAGAAAGTATGCCGAAGCCTTAGCGCTGGCCAAAGAGATTCTCGCTGACGAGCCCGAGAACATGACAGCGCTAATCGATCTTGGTTACGGCGGGTACGTCCTGGCCGTTACTACCAAGAACGAGTCCGGCAATGCCGAAGCAATCAGCTATGCGAAAAAGGCGATTCAGGCGATTGAGGCCGGCAAAGCACCAGAGAGCTGGACGCCCTTCAAATCAAAGGACGACGCACTTGGCTACCTTTATTACTCGGTCGGTTACCTGCAGCGAACCAGCAATCCGACTGATGCCCTGACAAACTTTATCAAGGCGGCACAATTTGAAAGCGAGATAAAGAAGAACCCACAGACCTATGTGTTCATTGCCGCTTCTTATGAAAATGAATATGCCAAGCAGTCGGCAGACTATGAGTTGAAATACAAAGGGAAGGACGAGACTCCGGAAAGCAAGCTTGCGATTGCCAATATCAACCAGCTGGTCGATCGCATCATAGATGCGCTCGCGCGCGCGGTTGCGGTCGCGGGAACGGATGCCACAGCGCAGGCTTCTAAGGCGCAATGGCTGACGCGTCTGACAGAACTCTACAAGTTCCGTCACAACAATTCTGATGCTGGTCTGAACGAGTTGATCGCCGGCGTGTTATCGAAACCATTGCCGCCCGTGCCTACGCCTTTGACAGTGCTGCCGGCCACCACTCCGGCGACCTCTACAACGCCTGCTTCGGGAAGCCCCAGTGTTGCGAGCACGATGGGCCCGGTAGGTACAGAAACCAGCGCTGCAAGGTCAAGTTCGAAAGCGACTGTGGCACCTGCGTCAACAGTGAACACAAAGCCTACAGCCAAACCAAAGACTCGTAACAATCATCGGCGTCACTAAAGCTAACTTAGTTGTCACGCCTCTTTTTACAGCCGGAAGCTTTGTCATGAGTTTGACGACGCTTCCGGCTTATTTCAATTAGAAACCTACCTTGAAGAAGCAGGGAATTAAACTTCCGGATCTCGACCTCCTGGAAACCGTTCTCGGTTACAAGTTTGAAAATCGTGCTTTGCTGGAGCGTGCCATCACCCATCGCTCATGGGCCCACGAGCAAGTCGCACCCGGCGCGGAGGACCAGGCTCGTCAGCTTCATAATGAGGCGCTGGAATTTCTTGGCGACTCAGTATTGGGCCTGGTCGTCGCTGACTACCTTTGCAAAGCTTATCCCGCCGGCACTGAAGGGGAACTCTCGCGCATGAAACATCGTTTGGTGAGCGCGCCGACGCTTGCCGAAGCTTCGTTGCGTTTGAACCTCGGCAATTTTCTCCGCTTTGGCCGCGGTGAGGAAAAAAGTGGTGGGCGCCGCAAGGATGCCCTCTTAGCCGATGTCCTGGAGGCAGTCGCCGGCGCCATTTTTGTCGATGGCGGATTAACCGCCGCCAGCGATTTTGTCCAGGGCGCGCTCGGCGAGGAACTAAGCAGAGTAACCCCCAGCGCCGCGGCTGAAGCTGACTACAAAACAATGTTGCAGGAAAAATTGCAGGCCGAGCGGCGACCGGCACCGAAATATTCAGTGGTGGAAGCGATTGGGCCACCCCACCGCCGCACCTTCCATGTGGAAGTAAGATGGGACAATGGCAGCGTTCGAGCGGAAGGTCGCTCAAAAAAGGCCGCGGAAGCAGCAGCGGCCAGAGAAGCTCTGGCGGCCATGAAGACTGAACTTGACCGCGTCAACTAAGGTATCTAGGATGATTTGATGATGAGCAATTCTTACAGCCGTTCAGTCTCTACCGACGTGCCTGAAGCTAAAGCAGAAGTCAGGCCCTCTGCTTTTTCCCGCGTCTTTAATCGCAATGGTCACGAAAAAGCGCCGGCCGAGACAAAACCCAAGGGCCCGCCAAAATCGGTTTGGCGCGAGTATTTTGAGTCGGCAGTCGTTACCGTCATCATGGCCTTGTTTGGCATGACGTTCATTGTGCAGGCTGTCAAAGTGCCTACGGGTTCCATGCAGAATACCATCACCATCGGCGATCATCTCCTGGTTAACAAGTTCATTTTCGCTCCAGGTAAGAGTCTGCCTTTTTTGCCGCAGCGCGAGATCACACGCGGCGATATCATCGTCTTCAAATATCCCGGCAATCATTACAATCCAAAGAGTGACGACCGGCCCGACAATAAGCCAATCGTTACCAATTATGTTAAGCGCGTTATTGGCTTGCCTGGCGATCGCATCAGCATTGAAGGACGAAACGTGATCGTCAATGGAAAGCCTTTGCCTGAACACCGCATCGAAGCGGAGGATAAAGGCGACAACAAATCACCGCTCGATGTAGTAAGCGATGCGCCGCACAAGGCGGGCGAAACTTACGACGTCTATTACCATCCCAGCTCGGGCGACGAACAAAGTAGTGAAGATTATTCGGCCTTCAAATATGAAGGAAACGGTCATGAGCTAATCGTTCCCGCGAACAAGTATTTTGTTATGGGCGACAATCGTGAGAACAGCGAAGACAGTCGCTTTTGGGGTTTTGTGCCGCGAGAGTTTGTAATCGGTCGTGCGATGTTTGTTTACTGGTCATACGATGAAAGTGCTCCTTCAAACGGCAACGTCCTACTCGACTTTTTTCTGAACACCCGCTGGACTCGCACCGGCACCATGGTGAAGTGATCTTTGGATGGTGATGAAAAAGACGTTGTTATCGTTCGTTTCTAAACAAGACGCAAATGCTTAATGTAGTTCTCCGGCTGCCGTAAAAGACTCTCGCGCGAATCCCTCAACAACCGCAGCGCTTTGGGGCAGTAGCCCGATCGTCCAGAGACGGCTCCGCGGTCTTCTCTGTGCGGTCATCATATTCACTCAAACCCCGGCGTGTTAGAATTCGTCCATTAGAGAAAATTCACTTCTAACTACACGATCAAGGGGTTTCTCTGCATTGAGAGCGAAAGCCTTCGTCAGCAGCATTTGGACGCGCCTCAACGATCACGACATCTTCGGCCGTGCTGCCCAGTTATCTTATTATTTCCTTCTGGCCCTATTCCCCCTCCTGCTATTCCTGGTAACGCTGCTCGGTTATTTCGCCGAAGCGGGCTCAGATTTGCGCAACAAGCTGCTCACCTACCTGGCTACAGTCATGCCGGGTTCGGCGATAACGCTCGTCCGCACAACGCTCAACGAGATAAGCCGGGCCCGCGGCGGTGGCAAGCTCTCGCTTGGCCTGCTGGCTGCGCTCTGGGCAGCATCGAACGGAATGGGAGCAATCACCGACACGCTTAATGTGGCTTATGGGGCAAAAGAAACCCGACCCTGGTGGAAGGTGAGACTAGTGGCCGTGTCTCTGACGGTCATGTTTTCGTTATTAATTGTTGTTGCCCTGGCCATCGTATTGTTCGGCGGCAAACTAGGCGACCAAATAGCAACTCATTTTGGTCTTAGTGATGCTTTTACCTTAGCCTGGAAACTCTCCCAATGGCCGATCGCGTTGCTGTTTCTGCTGTTCACATTTGATCTTATTTATTACTTCGCTCCCGACGACAGACGATCAAAACGGCGTTTGTGGACGGTGGGATCCATAGTCGCCGTGGTGCTTTGGCTGGCCGTTTCTTTCGGCTTCCGGCTCTACCTGCATTTTTTCAATTCGTATAGCGTGACCTACGGCTCGCTCGGCGCCTTGATCGTACTAATGCTTTGGTTCTATTTCACCGGTTTGGCAATTCTAATTGGTGGCGAGGTCAATTCGGAGTTGGAATTGCAAGCAAGAAAATGATGAGACGGCAAACTATCATGGAATGTCAGCGCGCGGCCCACTGGGCGACAGTTCCTTGCCGCATTGCGCGGTTTAGTGTCGCCGGTCTGCTGCTGGTCGTCGCTTTGTTTGCGACGCCAATATCGTTGCCGGGCCAGCAGAGGATCACAGCGAAAAATGGTCGCGTGAAAAAGCCTCAGATCAGGTCGCCTCAACCCAAAACTACTCAAAAGCCTGTCGACGAACTGGCGAGATTGCGTGAAGAGTTCATTAAGGCGACCAACGAATACAAGGCTAATCTGGAAAAGCTACAAGCCAGTTATGAAAAGAGTGTTAAGAAAGCGGAAACAGAGCTCAGCAAATCGAAAGAACTTTTTGCTGCCGGATTAATCTCCAGAAAGATGTTGGAAGCAAGCGAGGCTGAACTCGCGCAGGCGCAGGATAAAGTCGCTGACGTTAACAGAAGAATGACCGGCGCTGACACCCAGATTGCGGAGACGTTGCTGGAGGCAGAAGCGGAACGCAAACTCGCCAGGAGCAGACCGTTGCCGCGCGGCGCTTTGGTAAGGACTACCGCTCTCATTCGTTACAATGGTGGGGCAGCATGGGGTTTGTCGGACGCGTGGAAAGTGCAGCGCTTCTTTTTTGATTCCTTCAAGAAGCCCCTGCCGGTGGCGGTATTCGGCCAGGGCTCAATTCACGATCATTGGCGGCTCGATCACCACAACGCGATGGACATTTCGTTGCATCCTGACGGACCGGAGGGCCAGGCTCTGCTGAGTTTCCTGCGTGCGAACAATATTCCGTTCTTGGCTTTTCGCGAAGCTATTCCCGGTACAGCAACGGGGCCACACATTCATATCGGGCGGCCATCACACCGATATTGAACCAAAACAACATTGAATTGGCCTGCGTGTCACAATTCGAGTGGAGGTTTACGTTGCTAAAAGCATTCACGCTCTGTTTGCTATTGATCACAGTTTTCATGACCAACCCACGACAGTCCAGATCTCAATCTAAGATTAGCGCGACGGGCAGGGAACCGACACTGACGCAGGCCGAAGCATCACATTTCGCCAGGCTGGCGCTGAGATGCGTTGCCAGAGAGTATCCAAACAAACCTGAACATGTTTTGAATGACTCGCAGGACGTACAGAATCCGAAAGCGTTACACCCAGCGTTCTACGGCTGTTACGACTGGCACTCATCGGTCCACGGACATTGGATGCTGGCGCATTTGTTGCGATTGTTCCCCGGGCTCCCTGAAGCCTCGGAAATTCGTCAGGCAATGACCGCCAACCTGACCGAAGAAAATATTCGCGCCGAGACAGCCTATCTTAAGCAAAAGAATCGGCAGTCGTTTGAACGGACGTATGGCTGGGCCTGGCTGTTGAAACTTGCAGAGGAGCTTTCCCTGTCAGGAGAACCTGATGCAAAGGCCTGGTCGCGAAATTTGCAACCACTCATTGATGCCCTCATTGAGTCGTACATTCAGTTTCTACCAAAACAAACTTATCCGATTCGCACCGGCGTTCATCCGAACACAGCTTTTGGTCTGGCCTTCGCCTTTGATTACGCCTCGGCGAGCGGTAACCAAAAGCTGGCAGCGCTGATCGCTGAACGCAGCCGCACTTATTTTGCAAACGATCGAAACTATCCCGGCGCTTGGGAACCGGGCGGCGAGGATTTCTTTTCGCCCGCGCTGATGGAAGCCGATCTCATGCGTCGCATTATGAAACCCGCGGAGTTTCGCCGTTGGTTCCAACAGTTCCTTCCGCAACTGGCAAACGGGATACCTCGTTCGCTGCTGCAGCCGGCCACGGTAACCGACCGCAGCGATCCCAAGCTTGTTCACCTGGATGGGTTGAATTTGAGTCGGGCCTGGTGCATGCGGAATATCGCGAAGGCTCTGCCGCCAAATGATCCTGCTCGTCAAACTTTGGTCAGGTCGGCACGCGCGCATACACGCGATGCATTGGCTCACGTAGCCAGCGGCGACTATGCAGGCGAACATTGGCTCGCGTCGTTTGCCGTATATTTGCTTTCGACACCCGAGCCGTGAGAATCCCTATGAACCTCAGTAACCGCTTGCGATACGGCCGCGTCTTGCTATTAAATCAAGCCATGCTAAAAACAATCATTCCAATTTGCCTCGTCGTTTTTCTCTTTACTGGTTGCTCGAAAAACTCCGGGACGGTCGAGTCTAATAGCAAGGCCGGGCAATCTTCCCGCACTTCTGCCGAATCAGCTCAAAATACGGATGGGGAGTTTCGGACGAAGGCTCCTGACGGCTGGGTTGTGGAAAAGCCGACTTCGGAAATGCGATTCGCGCAATACAAACTGCCCAAAGCGGAAGGCGACGCCGAAGACGCATTTCTTGTCGTCTATTATTTCGGAAAAGGACAGGGAGGAACGACGGAAGCTAATATCGAACGGTGGATCAATCAAGTGAAGCAACCGGACGGGTCACCTTCCAAAGACAAGGCGAAAACAGAGACATCGACCGTGAATGGTTTGCCGGTAACTACGGTTGATGTGGTTGGCACCTATTCCGGCGGAATGTCGCAGGAAAGCTCGACCCACGATCCGTCCTTGATTTACCGTCTGCGCGGCGCAGTCGTCGAGACGCCTAAAGGTTCTTATTTTGTGAAACTGACGGGACCACAAAAAACCGTCAACCGTTGGGACCAGGCTTACAATGATTACGTTAAATCCTTCGAATTCAAATAGGTCAAATCAAGCTAGTTAGCTATTGTTATTCGCGAGATCACCGCGCGCCTTGCTTGTCCCACTTACCAGACGTTATTTTCTCCAGCCGGGAGATCGAATGCCCACCTCTATGCGCTCGGGGGCCCAGCAGCGATCAGTTACAGAAACGAATCCAATCGTTCTCTACGATGGCGTTTGCGGACTTTGTAACCACCTCGTCCAGTTTCTTTTAAAGCGAGATAGGCGCGATCGGTTCCGGTTTGCATCGCTGCAAAGCGAATTTACTACTAGTCTTTTGATTCGGCATGGCGTGGACCCTCACGATCTCGACACCGTCTACGTGGTCAAGAACCATGGCCAGCCAAATGAAAATCTCCTGGCGCGTTCGGACGCGATTCTTTATATGCTGAGTGAGCTTGGCGGTCTTTGGAAGTTGGCGGCGGTCGGGCGGCTGGTCCCAAGAGTCCTGCGAGATGTTTTCTACAAAATAGTGGCACATAACCGCTATCGAGTCTTCGGCAAGCACGAGTCATGTATGTTGCCGGAGCCGAGACAGCGGCAGAAGTTCTTAGACTTATAACTTAGAGTCGAAGTGGCTGAATCCGCGAGTCGCCAAATTTAGAGCGACCCGCGGATTGAAACCCTATTCTTACCTGCCGCCACTCTACCTACGACGGCGCGGCTTTGCTCGCAATCGCCGGACTTCAGTCTTTAACTGCTCAATTTGCAATTGCTGCTCTTTGATTGCGTTGAGCATGGTCCAGAGTATCGGGTCGTTATTGACCAGCAGGTAACCTTGATCGTTTTTGGTCACCGCTTCAGGAATTACCCTTTGAACTGCCTGGGCGCCAAAGCCAACGTGTTCTCCGCTCGACTTGAGCCCGAGAGCATTGTTCGCTAAGTATTCGTAGCGGAGCGGTTGCAACTGCATAACTGCTTTGAGTCCGCTGTTGAACGTGCCTTTAATGTTTTTCAGCCGCTCATCTGAGAATACCGCCCAGGATCCTCCGCCAGGTTTGCTGGCAGTTCCGTTGACCGAAAGAGTATCAGTGGGAGCGGTGGTGCCAATCCCGACGTTGCCTCCATTTGGATTCAAGAGCAAGCCAAAGTTGCTGGCCAGGTTTGTGCTGTCTGTTGCCTGAATCCATCCGAGTCCGGCTGCGCCGCCAAAGCCCAGATCCACTACTCCGTTCCCACTGCCCTGGCTAAATCGGGCGATAGCTGTTTGGGTTGAGCCTGAGGTCGCCGGCAATGCTGCCGCCGCCGCCCTTACGTCTAATTTCTGGCTTGGCGCCGCATTCCCAACACCGACATTGCCCACGGCAGAAATATCAATACTGCTGGTGGGCGCACCCGGACGGATGCGGAAAGGGAGGCGGGAGCCGCCGGTGACATCGCGCACGAAGAAGTTGGCTTCGTTACCGGCGATGTCCCACGTCTGTGCAGTAAAACCCCCAGCGTTTGTTTGTTCCAGGCGATGGGCGGGAGTATCGCCGGTCGTGATATGAAGGTCTAACACTGGCGTGGCGGTCCTGAGTCCGACCCTGCCGGTGCTACTCACCTTCAACGAATTGGCTGGCGCGCCGGCGTCGACTTCAAAAACAACGGTACCGGTCTCTGAATTACCAGTGGCGCCTTGATCTACAAATCCCAGGAAACTCGCGCCGCCACTCGCTGAGCTGTTCGCCCTTATTTGCCAGTTGTTAGTGGGAAAGCCGGCTGAGGTACTGGTGTCGTCAAACTGGATCCGATCGTTGTTCTCCTTAAGTCTGATCGTGTCAAAGCCGAAGCTTTCGTTATTGACACAATCAAGTCCAACGCACGCACTGCCCTGGACGATCAAATCGTCAGGGATTACCTGGTCGGGTACGAACAGTGGAGAAAAATGGTGTCGCCTGAGATTTGATAACGCGCCGGAAGAATCGACCGAAAGTCTCTGCTGTTCCGTGACTCTGCTTGCCCGTCTGGGACTTCCTTCTTCGCTCGTCCCGGCGACAATAACTGAACCGTTCACAATTGAGAAACTTCCCGACTCGACGAGCGCTTGCACCGGCACTGCGCTCTTGCGCGCGGCCCGCACGGCTTCAGGCTCGTCATTTTTACCGCGACCGTTTGAGGTTGCATCTCTGCGCGGCGATGACACCGGAGTGAGGCGTAACTCATAACTGTATTGGCCATCGGGCAACTTTTCGCCTGGTGCTTCGGCGATTGAAAAGTAAGGTGAAGAGCCGGCTTTGAAATCTTTGCTGAACACCCGGCCGTCCGGCGCTGATATGGTAAGGGTTAGTCCGGCATTGGGAGCGTTAACGTCCCACCTCACGCTCGAGCCGGTTCCGTTGATTGCGGCAACTTTGTTTTTATCTTCGGCCGTCTGGCCCGCAGCCGAAACGTGCAGGCAAGCGATGGCGAACACTACGCTGAGAATAGAGGACACGCACTTTAGATTCTTCATTGAAGGCCTCCTGTTGGCTTCGTGGTCAAGGGTGATTTAAGGCCTGACTTTCTGTAAGGTTTGAGAAAGAAGAGACCTAAGTTTTGCATGGAAATCTGAGGAGTTCGGTATAACAACCGACGCCTTGCCTGTCAAGGAAACTCTATGTTAGTCGGCCGATAGTGAAGGTGCCGAGTTATGACGAGATAGCAGCCCTATCCATTCACTATTAACGATTTACTTTCACCATTTTGAGTGGTGCCCCCGGCGCGATTCCAACGCGCGACCTTCCGCTTAGGAGGCGGACGCTCTATGCAACTGAGCTACGGGAGCCCGAAAGGGAAGCATACAGCAAACAGTAAACAGTAGTCAGCTTGTTGTTGCTCATTAGTGGCAGTCCAATGCTTTGAATACTATTTGCTGTTTGCTGATTACTGATTGCTGACTACTGATTGCTGATTGATTGCTTCAGGATTGATACTTAATCAACGAACGCACGTCGTAGCCTGCCAGCTTCTGTCGTCCCGACAGAAATTCCAGTTCCACGACAAACACTAAGCCCGCGACCGTTCCCCCCAATCCTTCAACCAGATCGCAAACGGCTCTGGCCGTTCCACCGGTTGCCAGCAAATCGTCAGCAATGATTACTCGATGCCCGTTGCCGACAGCGTCCCGGTGAATCTCCAGCGTGTCCTGCCCATATTCGAGATCGTAGGAGATTGAAGCACATTCCGCGGGAAGCTTCTTGGGTTTACGGACCGGGACAAAGCCGGCGCCAAGGTGGTAGGCCAGCGCGGGTGCAAAGATGAAACCGCGTGCTTCGATGCCGATGACTGTGTCTACCTTTTCACCCTCATACTCTGCAGCCAAAGCGTCTACAGTCTGGCGCAGGCCGTCCGGATGCTTGAGCAGGGTCGTGATGTCATAAAAATTTATGCCGGGTTTCGGAAAATCCGGCACTTCGCGAATCAGTTTTTTCAGTTGGTCCATAAGAGTTCAAAGTTCCAAGTTCCAAGTTCAAAGCACGAAGTACAGATTTCATCTTTCAATTCTAAAGCTAGCGTAGAGACCCGTCGGTTCGAGGCTGATTTCCTCTACCTGTGCCACACGCGACCATTGTGGCCCGGTAACAAGATCTCTCTTAAACTCTTCTACGGCAGTGGCCGACCCTTCCGCAACCACTTCAACGCTTCCGTCTGCACAATTTTTTACATGGCCACGCACCTGATGGCGGGCCGCCGCGCGCTGCGCGAAGAAGCGATAGCCCACCCCTTGCACATCACCGGTAATCAGAAATTTCCGTGCTACCGCCATGTCATTCGTGGATCGGTTAAAACAGCGTTCGCTTTTTCGGTAGGGCAAGCCACTGCCGTGCCCTCAGTTGTTTCAGTTAACGCTTGCCTGATTCACATGCACTTAAAGACTTGTCCAGGACTGCCACGCGTGAGAGTAAAAGTCCCAATAGCTTCGTTGCTAGTCGCCAGGCGAACCGTGAGTTTCATGGTGTCCCCTTTGACTATGCCACTGTAAATTGCCGGACGACCATTGGAGGTATCATCGATCCGAACAGGGCCGCCATGCTCCAGGTTGTGCGTCCCGCGCCACCTGAAACGGCCCTTACTATCGAGCGTGAGCGGGCCGTCTATCATTCCATGCGCACAATCATATTCGACTGTCGCCGAACGTGGCCCCACTTCGATGCGGACGTGCAATCCGCCCCAATTGCCGGTTGCAAGCCGCCGCACTTTGTGTGGCCTCGATGGCGCTGGAAAAGCAATCAGTAGAACCAGGCCCACGAGCGACGAAAGTTTAAGTCCCTGTCTCATCAACAGCCGCTGCACATTAACACGCTACATGTAGTCTCAATCGGTTTTGCGGAAGACATTGTAGCTAAAGCTTGCCGGCAACGCCCAACGGTTCACGTAGGGCACGGCATGCCGTGCGCGCTCCCGGCTCTGGTTTGTCTTTGGCCGGTCGCAACCGTTCCCGGTTCTGACCAGTTGATTCACGTAGGGCACGGCATGCCGTGCCCCTACCGAGAAGATACGTCCGTCGCTACCGTTCCCGGTTCTGATAGCTCACGCCTTTGCATGTGTGTCGATTTTGTGTGATTTCATCTTGAGTGCTTGCCCGACGGGAGTCCTTTCATGCTAATCTTGCGGCTCCTGCCCTGTTATCTCACTAACGTTCAACGTCGATCAGGTAACGTGTGTTTTCCGGTGAGGTAACTATGAGCACTGCCAAAGCCACAGCAAGAGCAGCCGATACTGCTTCAACTCGTTCTGCGACTCCCAGGGAAAGCCCCGCGACGATCCTTGTAATCGAGGATTATTCAGATACGCGAGAACTAATCGCCGCCCTGCTGCAAAAGCAAGGCTATAACGTGCTCGAAGCAGAGGACGGCGTCGAAGGTTTGCTGAAGGCCGGTTGGTTGTATCCGGACCTAATCATCATGGATTTATCGTTGCCGGAGATGGATGGCGTGGAGGCCGCGCGACGCATTCATGCGCAAGCGAAGCTTTCGCATGTTCCGATCTTCGTTGTGAGCGCTTATCTCACAGATGCAGTCGAAGCCGATGTCCGCGCCGCTGGGTGCGTCGAAATTTTCTCCAAGCCGTTCGACGCCGAAACGCTCTTGAGAAAAATCACCAGCGCCCTGGCGGCTCGCTCTGGAAACGGTTTGGACAAAGACGTCTCCTAGGACAATCAACAAACTGCCAGCGACAACCGAAGAGAAAACTATCTAAGGAGCGGCCGATTAAACGGAGCAGTATCATGCTCTAAGACATCCAGCCCAATTAAGTTGACGGGGCTAATTCAATCGTAAGGTCACTTCCGTGTTCGTAGCTCAATTACCGAGATGCCACCGGGAGCGAGCGCAACTGTCACAGCGTTTGAAGTGCCGTCACTTTGCAACTCGACTTCCGTATCGTTAGTCCAGTCCACCGCCTTTTGAATCTGTCTGCCTGAAATGTGGATGGTGGCTTTGACGTATGCGCTGCGATCGACCTGGGCCAGGCCCTGCTGTGGTTTGACCACGCCGTTATTGTTAAAGAGCGTGACTACCCACCCATTCTCATTCTGGTTAATCAAGTACTCAACATCGCCACTGACTTTGAGCGGAGAGGCGTCTGCAAATACGTGCGCGAGCATGTGGGCCGCGAACGGTGCGATGCGTTCGTCCTCGCCCAACAAATCAGGCAACGCGGAAAAGACCACCAGGCCCTTGCCGACTTTGTTAATGGTGACAAGCGGATCGCCGGTTGACGTCACGATTAACGGCCGTGCTCCTTCCAGCGCTAGTTTTTCATAGCGAAATATCTGGCCGCTTAGATTCTGCAAAGCTTCGTCCGGTGACAAACAGCGCGCGTTATGCGCTTCCCCGGTGGCGCCGGTCAACACTACACCGGTCAGAACAGCCGGCACATCTTTGATTTGCGCCGCGTTGAGCACTAATGTGCCGCCAGACTTTACATATTCGATGAGTAGCTGAATCCATTGTGGCGACAGATCAAGCTCGCCCCCAACCACGATGGCGCGGTAGGCGGCAAGCAACGCAGCAGTTGGAGGCCCGCTGCTCTTTAACTGTGGAGAGCTGGACGGCGTCGACCCAGGTGCGCTTTCCATGTTGCTGCTGCCTTCGTAATCCCGTTCCGGGTTGGTCTTTTTAACAGGAGGCGCAGATCTCTTCACAACAAGCGAATTACGGTCCGACATGCGGGTAGTGGGCGCCGCAGTCTGCACACTTGAGGCGACGAGCACATCAAAAACGTCTCCGAAGATCCCGTTAACAAAAGCCTGACGATCGCCGGTTGCGGGTTCGCCCTCGACCACGAGTCCGGGATAGTAAGCGACGCCAAAAAGTTCGCGTAACGCTCGATCGCTGCGGTTAATTTGCGAGACTTCAAAGGGCCACTGCGGATAATCCGTCATGTCCCAGCCGTGAGCAGGGTCAAGCAGGAAAGCGATCGGAGTGTAGGGCGTGCCCCGATCGGGATGCTTTTCGGCAAAGCGCATGAACTCTTCTGAAATACGGCCCAGCGGATTCAATTGAAATTCGTGCTCGCCGGGTCCGGGTTTGAAAAACTGATCAAAGCCCTGCTCCAGATAAATTGCTGACGCGCCCGACATGTAATAGAAGTAATAACTTTTTCGATACCACGAAAGCGATGGACCCATGGTCGCGCCGTAACGCGAATGAAAAAAATTGTCGGGGCCGGCGAAGTTCTGTTGTTTCGTAAAGGTGGTCGCAGTGTCGCCAAAGTTTGGTGCGTGATAATAGAGGAAGCTACCTCCATATTGGCGGGCAGCTCCGCGCGTGAAAGCCGTGCGCATCGCAAACATCGGTTGTACAGCCGCGGTCTCGACGCCCAGTAGTCGCACGCCCCAGGCCGTGAGCGCGTGCGCAAATGAAGTGCTGGAGGTTGATTGTGCGGGAATCAGCTTGTCCCACATAGCGCCTGTATCAGTGTGAAAGATGGCCGCCCACTTACGCGCGATCGCGTCGGTGTAAAAAACGCGATGCGCTTCGAGGAGCTCCGGTCGCGACATCGAGGCAGAAATTTTCAATTGCTGCGGCGCCTGTTCCCACACATAGCCTACGCTTTCTCCCGACATCCAACCGAGAAACTGGTCCTTAAACTCACTGGTCAAGAGTTTCCAGGCGGCTTGTCCGTCTGCGACGGACATTTCCGCCGCACCGTAATTGATCAAGACAGCGAAGGGAGTTTTTGTCTGGCGCAGGTATCGGAGAAAGGGACTGCCTTCCTTCAAATACTCAGGGAGATTGTTGATGTAGATAACCGGCACAACGAATCGGGAGCTGAAGAGCGGCACGTCGGAAGCTCCTTTGTACCGCTGGACAAACTCTTCGATAGGTTCGGCATTGAACGGGTAAAGGGGACGCTCTGCCGGCGGCTTGTCATACAGCTTCCAGAACTCGGGACTGATATTCCACGGCATGACGAAGTCGCGCCCGGCAATCATTGGACGTTGCCAGACCGGCGGAATGGACGTCGGCGCGGTTGGTTGAAGCAACGACAAAAGTTTTTCACGTGTCGAAGACCACTCGCGGAGGTAGCGCATCGCAGCAAAGTCCGGCTTGCTGCGTCCGCTGGGAACATAGCCCGGATCGTTGGTAACCAGGACACAATCGACGTGGCGTCGTGCCTGGGCAGGTTGTTCAATTTCAATTGAGAGACGGACAGCGCCCTTCTCGAGTTGCGCTTGCGCTCCGTCCCAGGCGAATGCCCAGCCCCAGTACATGCTCACTTCATCGTGGGGATCGATGACGTCGCGGGAGCCGAACTCATGACTGAAGAGCTCGCGGGTGGAAATACCCCCGGCCCTGCGAACTGGGTTGCCACTTCGCGGTGTCAAAGCCTCCGGATTCTGAACAATTCGAACGACAAAACTTTCGGAACGATTAGCCCAGTCGGCGTAGCGTACCCAAATCTTGTAAGTGCCTGCGCGGGGAATTTCGAGATCCTGATAGATCTTGCCGTTAGACTCGTCAGCGCTGGCCGCCGCGGAGTTCCATTCGCTTTCGCCACCTTGAGACCATTCAGCTGATACGCCGGGTCCATTGATGCCCCATCCGGGAGCTTTGGCCCGCGGCAGGTTCATCCAGGATGGATTCTGGATTGGTTCGCCGGTTGGCTTGGTGCCAAAGCCGCGCATGTTTTCGGTTTCGAACCATAGGTATTCAGGCGACGTTGGCGTGACACTTGATCTGAGTTGTGCTAGTGAGGGTGAAGGAAGGAAAGAAACGAAAGACAATAGCAAAGATAAGGTGATGATGCGGACGTGACCTGTCATGTGATTACAGATTGAAAGCGTCACTCGATCAGCGACGAGGTGAAAGAGCGGGGGCAAGCCCCCTTCCTTACCACGAGCTGATCCCTTACCACGAGCTGATCCCTTACCACGAGCTGATTTGGTTTGAGTTGTAATGGTTTCTTGAAAGGCTTTCAAACCGAGATCAGCTCTGCGAGTTAGTTAGTCTCTCAGGTTGGGAAAGGTGGGCTCGCCCCCGCTGTTTTTCTACCCTAGCGCTTCGAGGCACTCTGCCAGGCTGCGTTGACGGCAAGTAAACATGGGCGTGTCGCGCAGTGTATAGGAACTGGCTTTGGTTTCGCGTAACTCCTGAACCAGATCGAGAAAATCCGCCGGGTTATCAGTTTCAAACGCGACCACGAATTCCTGATCGTCCAGGCCGAACGAGTAGGTAGTGTGAAGTTTTACCGACCTGTACTTGCTGCCGATGCGAATGTGTTCGTCCATCATTTCCTGGCGCTGGTCGGCAGAGCGCGAATACCATTCACGCGTTTTCACGAATGGGTAAACAAACAGATAATCCGATTTACCAGGAACAATGTGCAGCCGGTCTTCAACATGCTCGGGATTATCCTTGTCGATATACATCGAGCGCTTAGTCATTGAGAGAAAAGACTGCGACGGCTCGAGATACTTTGCCATCTGTGTGTGATTGAGCCGCGAAGTCATCTCCTGAAGGGGATCGAGCTCCTTGCCGATGCGCCAGATCATGAAATCGACATTCGTGCGGAGACCTATCGTTGAGTAACTGTGAATCAACAGTTGCCGGCGAAATTCGTCAACGGCGCCAAGAAACTCCTTCTTACAGCGCTGCTTCTCATCTTCCGAAATCGTGCGCCATTCAGGGCGCGCATGATAGAAGGTGAAGTTAACAAATTGCCGCGGCAGTTTCGCCTTGTGTTCCTCGAGTTCAACGCAATTGGGGGCCAGACGGAGTGAGCCTCTCGTTGGATTGCCAGGTTCCTTATCCGTAGTCATTTGCAGTAACCTCTTAAAACTTTGGTAGAGAGTTCGCCTTGAGTAATAGCCGGCGATGATTGTTGACGCGCCTAAGTATTCTGCCTAGTCTGAAGAGTGATTGCAACCGAGCGAAGGATGTGTCGGCGCGCTCGCCCTGGTGAAATTTTTACCCGGCAGCCAAAGTCCACTATCATCCGCTCTGTTCATGGGAAGAATTAACGGGCGGGCACGCATTGACGGAGACATTCGCGTCCAAATGGAGTAGAACAATTTTCATGGGTGATAAGGAGCGAGCGAGTCAAATTCCAGACAAGTCACGGCGCCGGCTATTGTTACTACTGCCGATCGCCGCAATTGGCGGAGTATTCGCTTCCGTTGGCAGTGCGGCAATTCGCTTCCTTCGTCCCCTGACTTCAGCGGTTGGTCAGAAGTGGATTGACCTGGCGCGCTTGAATGAGATCAGCGGCGTTAAGCCGATCGCGCGAAAGGTTTTGACTGAACAAGTGGCAGGCTGGTCGACATCAGCCGTAGAGCGTTCTGTTTATATTTTGCCTGCCAAAAACAATCAGGTTGTTTCCGCGGTCTGTCCACACGAAGGCTGCGTCGTTTCCTGGCAGGACGAGGAAAATGTTTTTTCCTGTCCCTGTCACGACAGCAATTTCGCGATCGACGGTTCGCCTATTTCCGGCCCCGCGCACCGCGAATTGGAGTCACTGCCCTCGCGAGTTGCGGACGGCAAGCTACAAATTCAGTATCAGGACTTCGTCAACCACACACAGGAGCGAACACCGCGTATTTAGCGCAGCTTCACGCCCTTGACCCGAATCGGAAACACTATTGAACGTAGGAGTTTTCGAATCAGTTAGCGCGCGTGAACCCGCGGCCAAATTGCATGACTGCAAGAGACCCCAGCGATTCGGGCGAACTGAAGCCTGTAGCAAAGCCCGACGAGTCTCGTGCGGCAGCGAATGCGAGTTGGCGCTGTTGGCTCTGGACCACGACGGGTATTGTCAGCATGCTGCTGCTGGTCCAGTTCAGCACCGGACTCTTGCTCGCTTTCTATTACGTGCCTTCAGTCGATCACGCGCACACAACCGTTAGCTTTATTGAGAAGGTCTTGCCGGCCGGTTCATGGCTGCGGTCGCTCCATTATCATGGCTCACAATGGCTGCCGCTCTTTTTTTTCCTGCAGGTTGTGGAACTCTTCGCGCGCCGAGCTTACACATACAACAAAAATCGTTGGGTCGCGGCTGTGCTTCTGTTGGCTCTGGTTTTTGCGGCAGCAGCGACAGGCTACTCGTTGCCCTGGGATGCGCGGGCCTTTTTCAGCACGCGCGTGGCAGAAGGGATCATGAACGGATTGCCGCTGGTGGGCGCGGCTGCGCGAAGGTGGCTACTAGGTTCGAGTGAAATTTCCACTTTGACTCTTTCCCGATTTTTCGCGCTCCACGTGCTGGTGACGCCGTTCGTGATTTTGCTGGTTGTTGGCTGGCAGCTTTTCGTGAGATCGGCAAACCGTTCCCGCAGGGCAATGACTGGAGTCGACTCTGACGGAAGCACGGCAGCCGAGCTGCGTGCTTTCAACAACCAACTAACACGCAATGTCCTGATAGCAACGTTAGCATTTGTGCTGCTGGCAGTTTTTTCCTACAAACTGCCGGCGCCGATCGGCCCCGCCGCCGCCAACGCGAACGTTGATTACTTGCCGCGACCAGGCGTGCAGTTTCTTTGGCTCTATCAGACTCTAAAATACCTTCCCGGCAGTTTAGGTTCGCTATTCGCCATTGTTCTGCCGGGGGTAGTCTTCTCAACCCTTGCTGCCTTGCCCTGGCTCGACAAGTTCTCGCGGCCGCGAATCGCAAATGATCGGCGACGAAAAATCGGCGCCACCATCCTGGCGCTCTCCTTTGTTTTCGTTGTCACTATGACGGTAGTCTCGTACGTGAGCGATCGACGCGACCCGCGTACCCAGCAGCAATTGGCGCGACAGGCGGCAGAAGAAGCGACATTCCGGCGAGAACCTTTTGTGCCCACTCCGCTCGAACAAGGTGACGCTGCAAAAGCGGCCCTTGCGATCACTTCACCCTCGCCCGGCATCGCCGCTGCCGGTCCGCCCGCAGTGTATACGAAATTATGCGCGAGCTGTCATGGCGAACACGGTGAAGGCGCGCGCCAGGGTCCGCTGAAGTTTCCTGCGTTGCTGGGAGTGGCGGACAAGCCGCATCGCTCTCTTGATGACGTCATAGGGATACTTAACGATCCGAAGGCGTACGGGCTGGAGCCGCCCATGAAATCTTTTGCGACTAAACTGAGCGACGACGAAAAGCGCGAGGTAGCGTCGTGGGTGGTAACGTTAAAGAAAAACAACTAGTCTCCGTTCGTTTGAGTTGCGTAACGGCTCAGGCTTTTGTGCCAGGGTTCTGTACGAGCAGTTGCGAACGTTGCTATACTTTTTCACCCCAATCGAAAACTACTGGGAAAGAGGTGTCCATGAAGCTCAGCATTTGTGCGCTCTTACTGTGCGCGATGTTATTCATTAGTGGCTGTAGCCAGCCGAAAACACAAAACGTTAACACCGCGCCGGTCGCAACTGCGACGCCGGCTGCCGTCGCGACGGCGACGCCAGACGAACTCGCTTTCGCCCGCGCTAATTATGCCAAGCACTGTTCAGCCTGCCACGGCGATGAAGGTAAGGGTGGGTTGGTGAAGGTGGACAATACGAAATTGAAGGTCCCGAACCTGACGGAAGGCCATGCGCTCGAGCATCCCGATGAGAAGTTGGTCCGTCAGGTTACAAATGGCGGCGACGGCATGCCGAAGTTTAAGGACAAACTTTCGGCCGACGAGATTAATGCGCTGGTTCATTTCGTCCGGGTTGAATTCCAGGGCAAGAAGTGAAGCGTGAAAAAGTGAAAAGTGAAGAGTGAAAAGTGAAGGGCAGATTTACTATTCACTTTTCACGATTTACTATTCACTGCTTTCGCAGCACCCGTAGCTCAGTTGGATAGAGCGTCTGACTTCGGATCAGAAGGTCGCAGGTTCGAGCCCTGCCGGGTGCACCACTTTTTGACTTCCGCACACAGATTCACACACAAATCTTCGGCCCACTGAGACGCCATATATTACCTTGGTGATTTCATAGGGAGAGGTGTTGACTTGTGCAGCACCCGGGACCATTTGGGGGAAAATGCTAATTGACAAAAATTGTCATTGGCGTTAGCCTGACGGCCAAGCTTACTTACGAGCATCCACTGCCTAATCAAGGGCTCCTCGCTCCCTGATAGGAAAGAGCCAAGTAATCAGCAAGGGCGCAAACTAAATGAAGCGCCCAAGGCTGAAACAACACACTGGCTTAATCACCTGGCTTCACGACCCAAGTTCTCCCAAACTGGAGGTCGAAAAGCTTGTCGATGTGCCTAAAGCCAATTAGATACTAAAAACCCCGCTACCACTTTGCGTGTGGTAACGGGGACTTAACAACACAACTTCCACCACACTTTGGTGGGAAAGATGCGTCGTGCAGCAACCCGCATCTTAACGCAGAGTGTGGTGGGGCTCAACCAAACGAGAGACATAAGGAGTCGCCCCACAATTTCCCTT
Organism: Pyrinomonadaceae bacterium; assembly: GCA_035297925.1. GTDB lineage: Bacteria > Acidobacteriota > Blastocatellia > Pyrinomonadales > Pyrinomonadaceae > PSRF01. The sequence continues at coordinate 57,773 of DATGYM010000246.1, forward strand.
CGTCAGATTGTTGTAAGCCAGCCCGGTTCACGGCCCAACAGACGTGCGGCAACCGAGGAGCGACGTCAACCTTAATGCCCCACTGCAGCTTCGCTGCGAATAACTCCGAAGCAAAGCTGCGAAAAGAAGGAGAAAGAAATGAAACGAACAACAATTATTCTCTTGACCTTGCTGGCCCTAACCAGCGTATCGACTTTGGTGGCCTGGGCAGGTAGCGCTCACTTCATCAAGAACCGGACTACTGCGTCGTGTACCAACACGAGCAACCTTGAAGTATGCTTCAAAGAAGCAGGGCTGGAATCCGGTGCTGTTGAAACTGTTACGGTTTTGGGTAACGGCAGCGCCGACTACCAGTGTATCAATGGCGGCAACAAAAACCCCAATGCCGCAAACAAGGAGACTGTCGGTGGACCAATTAGCAACAGCCAAACCTTTGCAGCTGACCAGAACGGTAACATCACCGGGTGCATACTGCTCTTTCCTCCAGGGCCGGGAAGTTTTTCTTGCCCTCCAGGCCAGCAATTGGTCGGCCCGACAAACGTTTCATTCTCAAACGTGAGCCTAGTGGACCAGACGTCTGGTGCAGAGGCTAGTCTCGGTAGTACAACTTTCTCGTGTCCGTAAACTCGCGACCTGCGGTGTGGGCAGCCAGATTGCTGCCACACGGCAATCTAATGAGGTGCAACTTAAACCACTCGTGAGTTTATCTTGCGAGTGGTTTTCCTTAATGCCCGTCTAGCCATGCAATAAGAGGAATCGCTCGCCGACCAATCACAGCGGAAGAGAACTCGTGTCCTTTCGAACTTTTTGTTTATCAGGCTCCTCAATTGACGGCCCGGAGCATCCAGGTAAAACCCCACCAAGTCGTGGATCTCTTTTTCATATCCGACGTTCAATGTCATGAACTCAACGGCGAACCCTTTCCCCCCACCGCCTGTTTCTCTGAAAGCAGCCCCTCATCAATTTTTGTTTCGGTGACCATGTTTTGCCTCCAAATAAAAAGTCCGCCAGAGGTTTCTCTGACGGACCAAACGTTAACTCTTAATATCAGTGGTTGTGAACGGTCTTAATTTTTACGAATTACGTTCGCCCCTTCGTCAGAACATGCTATGGTTTAATGTATGCCCGTAGAATCACGGGTTTAGGAGAAATTTGAGGCCGCCTGAGAATTGCCGCTAAAGGTCTTATTCTGACTTCGGATCAGAACGTCGCAGGTTCGAGCCCTGCCGGGTGCACCAATAATTTTGTTATGGGGTTATTGTGAATCCACAACAGCGTCCGTTATGAAACCACTCGTATGCCAATAGAGAAAACAGAAGACTATTACGAGGTGCTGCAGGTCAGTGCCAACGCCGACCCCGAGACCATCGATCGCGTCTACCGGCTGCTGGCGCAGCGGTTCCATCCCGACAATCAAAGCACGGGTGACGAGAGCCGATTCCGAACACTCCTTGAGGCCTATACGGTATTGAGAGATCCGGAAAAGCGGGCGCAATATGACGTCATCCACCAACAGCATCGCCAGGACCGGTGGCGATTGGTATCCAGTGGCGCGCAGTCCGAGAATGACTTCGAGATGGAACAGGTCGTCCGGCTTACAGTGCTCGAAGCTCTTTACACTCAGCGGCGTTTGGAGCCGACGAGCCCTGGAATTTTTTGGGGAGAATTTGAACGAATGACGGGCAGGCCTCGGGAGCACCTCGAGTTTACTATCTGGTTCCTGATACAGAAGAAGTTTATAGAACAGAGCGACAATTCACGGCTGCTCTTGACTGTCGAAGGTGCTGAGTATCTGGAGCAAAGTTACCGCAGCAACCTGCAACAGAAGCGGCTGCAAGCTGCTCGCGATAACAAGTGAGCCCTTACGCTTTCGCCGCTTCAGCGTCAGCCGACTTGCGCTGTCCAATTGGCACATAGTCCCGCGTTCGTGATCCCAGATAAACCTGTCGTGGCCGGGCAATCTTTTGTTCCGGGTCCTCAAGCAGCTCGACCCACTGTGCCAGCCAGCCCGAAGTTCTCGGAATGGCAAAGAGCACCGGAAACATGTCTACTGGGAAGCGCATCGCCTGGTAAATAATGCCGGAATAAAAATCCACATTCGGATACAGCCGCCGCTTCACGAAGTACTCATCCTCAAGGGCAATTCGTTCCAACTCCAGCGCTACGTCCAGCATCGGATCTTTGCCGGTAACCTCAAACACTTCATCCGCGACCTGTTTGATTATGCGCGCGCGCGGATCGTAGTTCTTGTAGACGCGATGGCCGAAGCCCATCAGTCGAAACTCGCCGGCCTTCACGCGTTTGATGTATTCAGGAACCTTATCCATCGAGCCAATCTCTTTGAGCATGCGCAGCACCATCTCGTTTGCGCCGCCGTGCAGCGGACCGTAAAGCGCCGCGGCGGCGCCCGCTAAAGATGAAAAGGGGTCGGTCTGTGCGCTGCCGATACTGCGCATTGCATTAGTGCTGCAATTCTGTTCGTGATCGGCGTGTAGAATGAAAAGCACGCTCAGAGCGCGTTCAAGGACAGGTTCCGGCTTGTATTTCAACTCCGTCGTCTTGAACATCATGTTCAGGAAGTTGCCTTCGTAGCCGAGATCGTTATCGGGATAGGCGTATTGCATGCCGATGCGATGCCGGTAAGCAAACGCCGCAATAGTGGGAACCTTGGCTATTAACCGGTAGATCTGTTTTCTGCGGCATTCGACGTCAAAGATGTCTTTTGCATCCGGGTAAAAAGTCGAAAGCGCGCCGAGAGTGGCTTCGAACATGCCCATCGGGTGCGCATTGTAATGAAAGCCGTCAATGACCTTCTTGATGCTCTCATTTATGAAGGTGTGATAGGTAATGTTGTGGGTCCAGGCTGTTAACTCCGACTCGGTGGGCAATTCGCCGTGCAGCAAAAGGTAAGCGACTTCCAGATAACTGCTTTTTTCGGCGAGCTGATCGATTGGATAGCCGCGGTATTCAAGAATGCCCTTGTCGCCGTCAATGAAAGTGATGCGGCTCTTGCACGACGCTGTATTCATGAATGCGGGATCGTAAGTCATTAAGCCAAAGTCGTCGTCAGATGTCTTGATCTTTCGCAGGTCCATGGCCCTGATCGTGTCGTTCTCGATAGGCACCTCATACTGTTTTCCTGTGCGATTGTCGGTGATTGTTAAGGTGTTCGCACTCATCGTTTCTTCTCCAGGCTGTTATAGCTACAAGAAAGTTTGGTATAGCAGGGCAGAGTAACCCCCGCAGAGTTACTAATCAAATTGCCACATCGGCTGTGTAGTACATGGACGAGTTGGCGACGGTCGAATGGTTGACAGAACCTGGCCCGGCAAACATTTTTGCACTGCTTTGCACTGGCCAATCAATTCAGAGCCGAGAGCAATAGCGACCCGGCCTGGCCTTGAGAGACAGGTAGGGGCACGGCATGACGTGCCCGTACAGATTTAACGGGGCGTGATCAGATACAGCTCGCCATTGCTGGTTGAATAGGGGCTTCTTGAAACCGGTCGCTACTGCTCCAGGCATCCGACTTTGTCACCGCACGTACGGCATGCGTCGCTCACAAGAAAAAACTTAAAGGGCGACTTCCTTGTAACCGTCCTAAAAACTGAGAAGCCAGTGATCCGATTAGACGGTCACTGGCTTCTTTTCTAAAGCGTCACACGTGACGCACTTTGCTTCTTACTTCCTGGCTTGCTTGATTTCTCTTTCCGCCTGCTTCTTTGCAGCGTCGGCCTGCTGCGAACTCAGGCCAAGGCTTTGCAGCGTGTGACCGATACTGTGGCCGTCAGCCAACCCAGCCAAAATCGCGTCGCGCGTAACATTCGGAAAGCGCGCATTTAGATTTTGTCCGAGTCGCGTTGCGGCAACATATTGACCAAACTTCAGGTTGGGATTTGTTATTAACGCCGCCTGGTAGCCGCTCCTTAAATCGTTTGCATTGACGTGCAGAGTGTTGGCGATTCCCGGATGATCTCGCAGGTCTTTGTCAGCTTCGCGCCGATTATCAGCGGCCATACGCGCCCTCTCCAAGCCGGCATCCGAGCGTCCATTGGAACGATCCGACGCTGTACCCAGACCCGTATCAGATCGTCCATTCGATCGATCCGAGGCGGTGCCGAGTCCGCGACCCACGCCAACGCCTGACGGCGGCCCGCCTGCATTTCCTGCACCGCCAGCGGAGCCACGTCCGCCGCCAGCGCCGCCGCTTCTGCCTTGACCGAATACTGATGTTGTCAAACTAAGCGCGACGAAACATAAAAGTGCGGCGGAAAAAATTCTTCCAGATCTTGTACTCTTCATTTTGTAACCTCCCAAGCCTTCTTTACAGCGAAAATTTCAACAAGTGAGCGGGGGCAAATCAGGAGAGCAACTTATCTTACACCTTCTGGGACTAGCTCGAGGGCGTGGCAATCCAATGCAAGAAGATTGTAATAAAACGCCAAACCGATATCAGAACAGGGCATGCCGGGCCCTTTATACGTAACGAAGACATGCGGGCGAGGGCGCCCGCGCTCCCAACACAAACTGTGTAGGGCAGGGCATGCCGGGCCCTTTATATGTAACGAAGACATGCGGGCGAGGGCGCCCGCGCTCCCAAACACAAACGGTGTAGGGGCAAGGGCATGCCGGGCCCTTTATATGTAACGAAGACATGCGGGCGAGGGCGCCCGCGCTCCCAAGCAGAACTGAGCGGTAGGTACCGGCCAAAGCCGCAACTCTAACAGCTGATACTTGAAGCATCACCAACTGAGCGTCAGGTCGCTAACGCCACGGTGCTGATACAGGTGAGGGCCCGAACGAGCTTCCCAAGCGTCATTTCACGCCCAACAGCTCCACGTCGAAAATCAAGGTTGAGTTTCCGGGGATATCGGGTGGCCGCCCACTTGGGCCGTAGCCGAGGTTGGCAGGGATCACAAGCCGTCGCTTGCCGCCGACCTTCATCGTCATCAGTCCTTCATCCCAGCCTTTGATCACCGCACCGACCCCGATGCGAAAATCAGCGGGCGTGCCGCGATCGAGAGAACTGTCAAACTTTTTTCCATTCTCGAGCGTGCCGGTATAGTGCACGGTAACCGTCTGTCCCCTTTGCGGCGTTGCCCCAGTCCCCACGACCAGGTCCGTATACTTCAGCCCCGACGCGGTGGTGACTTCCGCTCCTTTGCCCGAGCGAGTCGCAATCAGGTAAGCGACGGCAGAAGCGGCGAGAGCCAAAACGATCACAATGGCGATCATCCTCGCCTGACGGTTGCGTCCAGCGGGAGGATTTGTTTTCGCCTGGGGGTAAAGACCTTTCGGGCGTTTTTTCGCTTTGTTGGTCTTGCGATGTCGGCTTTGCGGCAAGGGTGTGTGTCTCCTTCTACGTAACTGAGTGCCGTACTTTATATCCGGTTTCCCGCGGCGGTTCAATTAACCGTGCAATTCGGTCGCGCGTGGTTTCGCTTTCTCGTGCAAGTTCTGTGTGCTCCCTGGTTCTGTGGATGATCAAAACGTAAATCAAACACTGAGATTCACAGAGCAGGTCAAGGCTAAGGACGCTCAGAGAAGCAAGTCAGACCTCAGGTGTGATTCCACCCTTCCGCAAGTTTGCAAAGTGGGGGTAGAATGCAGCCCTCCCGTGCCCCGGCGAACGTTCTGCTTGAGTGTCTGGTAGTCTCAATCGAGTCCAGCTTTTCGGTGGAAGTCTACAAACTCTAACCGGGCGCCTGATTGGCCAGCGCGCCGTTTCCCAAGGAGTCTGCTCAATGAATACCAGATTACGTTTGTCAATGCTTCTAGCATTTGCTTTGCTCCTCATGGCCTTGACCGCGTCACCCCGCGTGCGGCCGGTGAAGGCCGGAAACACTTCTCGCGATCCTACGTGGTGGGACAAATATCAATTCATTCTAAACAATGGTTCTGACGGCAGTGTGGGGACGACGACTTCAGTGCCTTTTGGAACCAACGTTGACGTTTCCAACGAGTGTGGCCCGCAGAGTGAGACTTTCATAACGCTTGATCCCAACCAGCCGAAGGTCCTGGCTGCAGGGTCCAACGAAATCTTTCGCCTGCCTATGCGGGGTTACTACAGTACAAACGGCGGAAGCACTTGGGGTGGTGTTGACCTGCCGCTGCCGCCGCCGAAATCGAAGACCGGCATCGACTTTGGTTCAGATCCAACGCTCGCTTTTGATAGTAGCGGCAATCTCTTCTACGGCTACATCGTGGTTTTCTTTGCAAAAGGAAATGGCATCAACGGCACTGAAATGGCGGTCGCTCGTTCCACAGACGGCGGCAAGACTTACCCCACCGTCACCTTCTTCGACTTTGAGAACGGTGAGAACCATTTCAACGACAAGCCAATGATTACTGCCGACCAAAATATTGGCAGCCCGTTTCGTGACAACGTCTACATCGCCTGGGATGCTGCATCGGGCGGCTCGATTGGCGGTGGTGTTCGCGTCGCTACGTCAACAGACCACGGCGCGAGTTTTTCAACCAAGCGTGCCGATGACCTCAAGGGCCCCGGTCAGTCGATCGGCGCTTCACCGGCTGTGGGACCAAACGGGGAAGTGTATGTCGCCTGGAACGACTTCATGAACAACAATATTGTCTTCAACCGGTCATTCGACGGCGGTAGTACCTGGGGAACGCCGGTTACCGTCTCCAGCAAGACGCTTCCATTTGATTTGCGCATCCCCGCGGAATCGTTTCGCGGCGCTTTGGTCTATCCGTCATTGGACGTCGACCGTTCGACTGGAAGTCATCGCGGCCGAATCTATTGCAGTTGGATGGATCTGACACCGGCGAACGTCACTGACATATTCATTTCCTACTCTGACGACCAGGGCGCGACCTGGTCAACAGCCGCCCCGGTAACCGACCAATTCCTGTCCGCGGTGGATCGGTTCAACCATTGGATGTCGGTTGACGCGGTCACGGGCGACGTGAACGTGGCCTTCTACGACACGCGTAACGATACGACTGGCTTTCGCTTCCAGACGGATTACTATCTGTCACGATCCACCGATGGCGGCGCGACCTGGAATGGAGCGGATATTCAGGTCAGTACCGTCAGCTCAAACGAGCATGATTGCAGTGGCATTTTCCCCTGCCAGGGGATTAACTACGGCAATCAACAGGGGGACTACGAAGGCCTCGTTTCTTATGGCGGAGTTTCGTATCCGGTCTGGACTGACAGCCGCCGGCAATTGGATCCGTCAAGCGGTTGCCGGCGTCCTTACCTGATGGAAGAAGTGTTCACCGCAAAGGTGAAATAACGCCTCGGACCAGTCGGCCTGTTAGTGACGAACGGGCAAGGGCATCTCGTGAAAGGTGCCCTTTTTTCTTAGCTCGTCGACTGTGGGCCAAATTCCAGCTCTGCAATGATAAACTGTCCGGCCTGATTCACGACCAAAGGTCAGCGGGAAACAAAGAGCGATCTAAGCTTCGCACTTGACGGAGAATCCATTTCAAAGTTTCAGGAGAAAAAGAATGCCCGTGCATAAATGCGTTTTGGGTTTTTGTCTCGTCGTCTTTCTTTTCGGTCAGAACACACACCTCACTCCGGCCCAGGAACCGAGCGCGACTCCATCACCCAGTCCTCAGGAAAGTCCGGCACCGACGAGTGATGCCACTACGCGGCCATCATTCGAAACTGCGTTCGAACGGCTTGAGTGGCGCAACATCGGTCCGGCAAACATGGGCGGCCGCACCGCCGACGTCGAGGGCGTTCCCGGAAACCCAAATATTGTCTATGTCGCTACTGCTTCAGGCGGACTTTGGAAAACCGTCAACGGGGGTGTCACCTGGAAACCGATTTTCGAGCGCCAGGGAACTTTCTCAATCGGAGACATCGCGCTTGCTCCCAGCAATCCTGACGTGATTTGGGTGGGCACAGGTGAATCGAATGTGAGAAACAGCGTCTCGTTCGGCGACGGTGTTTATAGATCAACTGATGGCGGCAAAAACTGGCAACACATGGGCCTGAAGGATAGTGAGCACATTTCCGCTATCGCCATCCATCCGCAAAACCCGGACATCGTTTACGTGGGCGCGCTGGGCCACGCCTTCGCTCCTAACGATGAACGCGGCGTATTCATGACTACCGACGGCGGCAAGACCTGGACTAAGACGCTCTACATCGATCGCGAACATGGCGTTTCCGATATCGAAATAGATCCGACCAATCCAAACATTCTCTACGCCGGCATGTGGAGTTTTGAGCGCAAGCCATGGACACATCGCAGCGGTAGTGAAAAAGGCGGTTTGTATAGATCCATTGACGGTGGGCGGACCTGGAGCAAATTGACCAACGGGCTGCCAAAACTGCTGGGAAGGATCGGCGTGCGCGTAGCGCCGAGCAATTCGAATGTCGTTTACGCAATCGTCGAAGCGAAGGAGGGCACACTTTATCGCTCGGACGACCGCGGCGATACTTTCAAACAAGTTTCGAAAAACACTTCCATCGTTTCGCGTGGTTTTTACTACACCAGAGTTCGGATTGATCCGAACAACGAGAATCACATTTATGCTGTCGCTTCGACCTTGTATGAATCGATCGACGGCGGCAAATCGTTTCGTTCCATCACGGGCCGTACGCACATTGACTATCACGCGTTTTGGCAAGACGCGAAAAATCCAAAAAGGATATGGGTGGGAGAAGATGGCGGCATCGCCGTTACCTATGACGGCGGCGAGACCTGGGAGCCCGTCTACAACATTCCGCTGGGTCAGTTCTATCAAATTCATGCCGACAATCGGCTGCCATTCTATTTCGTAATGGGCGGCTTGCAGGATAACGGCACCTGGACGGGACCCAGCCGCACGCGCGAACCTTCCGGAATCATGAACGATGATTGGCGCATGGTCAGCTTCGGCGATGGATTTTACATCATCAACAGTCCGGACGATCCCGAGCTTTATATTTCAGAATCACAGGGCGGCAATATTTTGCGCACCGACTTTCGCAGCCGCGAACAACAGGAGGTCAATCCGTGGGGACGCGGCAGCGGTGATGGGCCGGCGCTGGGCGAGAAGTTTCGCTTTAACTGGAACTCGCCCGTGCTGCTTTCAACGCACGACAAGAACACGCTCTATTTCGGCGGCAACGTTGTTTTCAAATCCACTGATTTCGGTAAAACCTGGGAACAGATTAGCCCCGACCTGACCACCAACGATCCGGAAAAACAGAAGGACGCCGGCGGTCCCGTCGCGTTTGAAAACTCTACCGCCGAATATCACACGACGATTATCACCCTTGCCGAATCGCCGGTGCGGAAAGGCCAGTTATGGGCCGGGACCGATGACGGCAATTTGCAATTAACCAACGACGGCGGCAAGGACTGGGACAATATTATCCGCAGGGTTTCCGGCGTGCCCGCGAACTCGCCGGTTTCGCACATCGAACCTTCGCGGACAAACGCAGACACCGCCTACGTCACCTTCGATCGCCACATGTTCGACGATTTTCGTCCTTATATTTTTAAGACGAGCGATGGCGGAAAGAGTTGGCAAAACGTAACGGGTAATCTGCCGTCGAAGGCTTACGTGCAGGTTGTTCGGGAAGATCCGAAGAACCCGAATCTGCTTTACGCCGGCACCGAGCTTGGCTTGTTTGCTTCTTATACCGCCGGCCGGGAATGGATTGCGCTCAATCTAAAGAACCTGCCAAATGTTTCGGTGCACGATATTCTCGTTCATCCAAGGGAAAACGATCTGATTCTTGCCACACACGGGCGCAGCGTGTTCATCTTTGACGATGCTACGCCGCTTCAGCAGATGACCGCGGACATCTTGAAAAAAGATGCGCACCTCTTTCCCGTCCGGCCGGGACTGAGATTCGCAAGTCGATTTACGCGTTATGGAATTGGCGATAAGGCGTTCGCCGGTCCCAATCCGCCATACGGCGCTTTGCTCACTTACTACCTGAAAACAAAACCAGACGACAAGACAACATTCAAGATTCAGATTCTTGACGATTCCGGAAAACTGGTGCAGGAGCTGGACAAGCCCGCAAAGGAGAAGGGATTAAATCGCGTCGCCTGGAATCTGCGTTACGGCGGCGCCGAAGTGAGGCGTCCGCCCAGCGAAGAAGAAACGGCATTTGCGGGCCCACCGCGTGGCCCACAGGTTTTGCCCGGATCCTATACGGTCAAATTGATCATAGGCGATAAGACGTTTGTGCAACCGGTTGAAGTGCGGCTCGATCCCACCATCAGTGTTCCACTCGGTGACATGCAGGCACAGCTTGACCTGCAGATGAAACTCCGCGACATGCAATCCGCAGCGAACACGGCGCTGCGTTTTCTTGACAGTATCGAGGATCAACTCAAGCACACGCAGACCACTGCCAAAGCTCTCAATAAAGAGCCTGACAAGGAAATGATGAAGGCACTCGAAGATTACATAAAGCAAGTCGATACGCTTGAGGATCGTCTGGTGCGGCGTTCGGAAGGTCTGGGCCTGGCAGGCAAATCGCAGGTCGTGAACAAAATCGGCGACATCTTCTTTGGGATAGATGCCACGAATGCGGCGCCCACCGTCGCCCAGCGTCAATACTTTGCGGAGATACAACCCGAATACGCTGATCGCATGGCGGAAGTTAACCGGTTCATCAATAACACCGTGCCGCAGTGGAACGAGAAGTTGCGCGGGTGGAATCTGCCAACGCTGACGACCCGCCAGCCTTTGAATTTCTAAATTGATGTGCAGGGCGCAGGGCACGGCATGCCGTGCCCCTACGAAATCAGAACCGGGAGCGGGTAGCGACCGGCCACAGGCTCAACTGCACTGTTACTCGCATGAACAGCCAGACGCCGGATCTCGCTTCGCGGGCGCGAACATCCCGTACTGACTCAACAACTATGAAAAAAATAATTGTGCGCTCTTTCACGCTCGTCATAATGAGTCTTGCGCTTCTGGTTGTTTCGGTTGCGCAGGAGCCACCGCGCGAAGCCGGCCCTTTTCGTCAACCTGAGCTGGTCGAACTAACAAAGCTCGATCCCACGATCAAACTCGACATTCACTACGCCACAAAAAACAATTTCCTGGGCAAGGCTGTTTACAAACAGGCGCGCGCCTTTCTACAGCGACCGGCAGCCGAGGCCCTGGCACGAGTTAATCAGAACCTGAGGAAACAAGGTTATGGCCTGGTTGTCTTTGACGGGTATCGTCCCTGGTCGGTCACCAAAGTTTTTTGGGACGTTACTCCAGCCGACAAGAGAATCTTTGTCGCCGATCCGACTAAAGGCTCGCGGCACAACCGTGGTTGTGCTGTGGATCTTTCGTTGTTTGATCTGCAGACGGGCCAGGAAGCAAAGATGCCGAGTGAGTATGACGAGATGACTGAACGGGCGCATATCAATTATGAATGCGGGACGGCAGAGGCGAAGCGTCTGCGCGAACTACTGCGCGCGGCAATGGCTGCGGAAGGTTTTGCGGTTTACGAGCCGGAGTGGTGGCACTACGATTACAAAGATTGGAAAGAGTATCCCATCATGAACATAAAGTTCTCCGAAATAAGGTGACGCGTGTTCGGGAAGCTCTAATGAAGATCCGCCGCTGGTTCAGCTTTTAGTCTGCCGGGATTAGGACAAACTAAAGCTTGAACGCCGAACTGCGAGCTTCAAACAGCACCGCACAAATTCTTCGGGGCGTTGGGAAGCGACCACACTTTCCCAACGCCCCATTGTTTCACAGCCGCAGACTTCAGTTATGCGGCCGGCCCCCTGCTCATTCGACCCAGGTGAATGTTACCGTTTATTCCGTTAGCCGATATTGAGTTTCCGCCGTTGCCAATGCGGGCGCTGTAGCTTCCGTGCCCACTCTTGTCAACCACTACATTTGGCAAGTCAGAAGTTACGCGTCCGTTCATGCCGTGCGTTTCCAGGTCCGCATTAACATCTTCGCTAAGCAGTAAGTCGATGTTACCGTTGATGCCGCTGATATCGACTCCGGCTTTATCAATTCGCCCCAAGCCGACAGAGACATTGCCGTTGATGCCATTGAGTTCAGCCGAGCCGGATGCCCGCGCAACCTCGACCTTGCCGTTCACCCCATTGACCTCCAGCGATCCCTCCAGCTCGCCGGAAGTAAAAGAACCATTCACCCCATTCGTCACGAGGGAAATCTGTTTCGGCAGTTTCAACGTGACATGTTCAGTGGGATTTGAACCAAACATGCGCGACAACAGGCCGGCATCACCCCTTTCGCCACGAATTGTCAGGCCCGCCGCGGTGTTCTCGATCGTAATTTTGCGCCGATTCAAAACTTCCTGGCTTTCGCCCGTGCGTTCGATGTAAATGTCAGCCGTCTTCCGGTCAGAGGTCTCGATTTTCACCCAACCGTTGATCCCGGAAACCTCTACCCGGACGCCCGTCGCAAGGTCGTAAGTCTTGCGGATCTCTTCCCGAGCGTTTGTGGCCGACTGTTTGTCGCCGTTAATAACTACGGGCCAGGCAGCGCCGGCGCCTCTGGTATGCGACCGCACTACGCCGGCGATCCCGGCAATCGCCAGTAAAAAGACGACTAAAAGCATTTTTTTCATGAGTTGTGTTTCCGGCCTTTCAGCTGAGTTCGAATTCCATTGCTTTAACGCTCAAACGAGCATTTTGGTTCACCTCAATGTCGCCTACGCTTCCCCTAGTATGGAAGCCTTCAGTCTTACGGGCGGTCTGCGTCGGCTGAACCTTGAGAAAGGTTGTAGGCGCATTGCTTATCTGGCCCTGCGGCAGATATGACGCGTTTGCAGCGCAGAGTGTTAACCTGAAAATTTCTCCAAATGTTGCCGTTCTTACCGCACTCCATATTGCCTGCCGGTGTGCTACCTAACGGCCGCTTCCGATGCGGGTTGATTCGTTTCTTGACATGGCGTTAGAGGCGACATACAGTCGAGTCTACCCAAGAGAACTTCAAAGTTTTAGAGAAGAACGTGCAAGCGCCCGGCGTTTCTGCGGACTGGCGGCGGCGAGCAATGGTCGAAAAGGACTCCAGGGACCAGAAAATCCTGATCGTTGAGGATTCCGATGACGCCCGTTATTTCATGCGGCTTGCATTGGAAGATCTTGGCTACCTAATCATCGAAGCGGAAAATGGCCTGAAGGCTGTAGAAATCGCGCAGCTTGAGCATCCAGACATTATCCTCATGGATTTGAGTCTGCCCTTAATGGACGGCATCGCCGCCACGGAAAAAATTCGCGCCCGCGACGGCTTGCGGCGTACTCCCATCATCGCCGTTACGGCGCATCAGGAAACCGACTTTCGCTCGGGCGCAAAGGCCGCCGGCTTTGATGCCTACGTGACGAAGCCAATCGATATCGAGTTTTTAAGCGAACTTATCAAGGGCTTGTTGATTTTGTAACGCCTATGGCTCAGCAAGAAAGAAAAACCTCCCGCAACGAGTTCTCGGTTTTGCTCGACTTTCTTGACGAAACGCCAAACAAACTGGCCAGGATCATACGCTCGTTTACGGACAGCGAACTGCGTTTTAAGAATTCGCCGGATGAATTCTCAGCACTAGAAAACGTCTGCCACCTTAGAGACCTGGAAGTTGCCGGCTACGCTGCCCGAATAAGGCAGATGATCGAGGAGACAAACCCGACACTTGCCGATTTTGATGGCGCACGGGTTGCCGCCGAGAGCGAATACAACAACGAACAGGCAGAACTCGCGTTAGAGTCGTTTTCAAGAGCGCGTAAGGGAAACGTCGCGCTGTTTAGAAATCTGTCTGATGATGAACTGCAGCGCCAGGGAGAGCTTGCGGGAGTAGGAAGGATTACTTTGCAGCGTTTGGCAGAAATGATGAGCGAACACGATGAGGGACACCTTGATGAAGTGCGCGCGCTGCGGCAGCAATTAGAAGTGTCCCAAATCGACCGACGTTGAGCCGCATTCTTAGAGCGGTGTCAAGCCCGCCTTCCTTACCTGGGAATTTTCGCTGATTGGATTTGAATAAAACTTTTTGGTGAGAATTTGTGGGAGCGGAACGGCCCGCAGCTAATCTTTTCGGAATCTCACGATCGTGGCGCCTAACCCTCCTGCTTCGGGTGGCGCATCAGTCCAATCGAGTACAAAAGGCATACGACCCAGTGTGTTGCGCACTATCTCCCGCTGCACTCCTTTACCTTTGCCGTGAATAATCCTGATGGTGCCAAATCCCAGGCGTCGCGCTTCATTGAGATACTCCTCCACAACGAGTTTCACCTCGCGCGGTTGAATCGTGTGGAGATCAAAGACATCGGTAATCGGAATGGTCACCGGCTCGGGGAAGGGATCAAAGGGATCCGTGAAATCTGAATTGTCAGCCATCGTCTTATCGGAGATCTCTATCTTTCTTTTGGCGCCACATAACTTCTGCGGGCTTTGACAACCAGCTTTTCGCGCGATTTCTGCGCCTCAGGCGTAACTGCGATCTTCAATTTTCGCAGGCTTCCGTCGCGCTTCTTGTTTGATGAGACGAATGCGAGACTGTAGCGAGTGCGCAAATGATCGATCAGCGTCTTGAAGCTGGTATTCAGTTTCTCTGGTTTGTCTTCCATAACTTCACCGCCGGTCTCTTCGGCGAGATCTTTTATGTCCAGAGTTGGAGCGCCAAACACACCAGCCATTTTTGTTCCCCACACCATGTATTTGTTTTCCATTCGCTGCGTGGCAGTTGAGGGGATAAGTCCGCACACAACGCTTCCGGATTCAAATAGCGCGTGCTTTGCGGCTTTGCCAGACGGCCCGTGCCCGCAATCGAAATTTCGCGTGATGCCGGTGATGGCAATGATCACACGCCGGCCGACTGGATTGCCGGCTGTCACCATATAGTCAGCGGCTTTGGCAAAGGCCTTGTTCAGACAGTGATCGGCCCAGTTATCGTGCGGAGGAACCCGCTTCAACGCATCCTCAATCTCGCCGCGATCGCGCGTGAATTCCTGTAGCAATTCCACATTGTCGTGGTAGGTCATTACCGCGACCTCGTCGGTGGGCTTCAAACGCGCCAAAGCATCATGTGCAGCCTGCCTCACTATTGAACCAAAGGGATCAATACAGCCACCGCGATCAATTAACAACAAAACAGACAGTGGCAAGGTATCCTGACTGAAATGCGTCAACTCCTGCCGGGTGCCGTCTTCGAGAACAACGAAGTCGGTTAGTTGCAGTTCGCCCACTGGGCGTGCTGTCTTTTTCTGCAAAACCAGCGCGTCAACCGTAACCAGATCGACATCAACTTTAACCGTCTCGGCAGGTGGAACGGACGGCTGCCGGCCCGCAGTTACCGTCCTGTCGCGCGTCTGCGAGCTAATCCGCGAAGAGACGTAGGGCAACAATAAAAGCAACAGCAAGAGTGAGAAATATTTGTATTTGGCAATGCTGGCACAGAACACTTTCATAAGCACTCCATTTGCGAAAACTCACGAGCCGAACTCGGTTTGGGGAGAGTGCTTTATCGGGCGGGAACAATGGGCGAAAGATAACTCATGCTGGATTGCGTTACAAGGCCGATTTTGCGCGTTCTCAGCGCTCCCGGCGTCTAGGCGGGTTGCTTTTGCTGCTCTCTGAACGTCCTCGGTAGGCTCTGTGCCTCCGTGCTAAGCGTTTGCTAAACGTTTAATCACCACCGAGTCACAGAGCACACAGAGAAAACTGAAATCAAGCCACCACCAACGCGACGCTTGATTTTGATCCTGGCGGCAAAGTCGATTAAAGTATGGCGCGTCTACCCACATCGTAATCCGTAACGTTTCCAGTTTAATAGCCAGATCCCCAGGAGATGATCCGATGAAGAGAAATACTCTTAAGTTTCCCACTCTCACTTTCCAGCGAATGCTTTTTCCTTTAATGGTCCTGGTGTTGGCCCTCAGCGTTTTGTCGGTCTCGAAATTCACGCCGCAAACTCGGGCACAAAACGCTCAGAAGATGTCGACCGCGCCCACGTCAACAGGCGAGACCGGCGCAACGAGCATTACTTACCCCGAAACCAAAAAGGGCGATACCGTCGACGATTACTTTGGCACGAAGGTGCCCGATCCGTATCGCTGGCTCGAAGGCGATGCGGCTGTGACGCCGGAAGTAGCCGCCTGGGTTGAGGCGCAAAACAAAGTCACTTTTGCTTATCTCGAAAAAATTCCCTTCCGCCAGAAAATCAAAGAGCGTCTCACTCAACTTTACAATTATCCCAAATACTCGGCGCCGACCCGTCGCGGGGATTATTTCTTCTACACAAAAAATGACGGCTTGCAGAATCAAAGTGTCTGGTACAGGCAGAAGGGACTGAATGGAACGCCGGAAGTCCTGCTCGATCCCAACAAGCTTTCCGCTGACGGCACGACGCGCCTCGGCGCCTTCTCGCTGTCGCGCGACGGGAAATATCTTGCCTATGGCGTTTCCCAGGGCGGTTCAGACTGGAACGACGTCTACGTGATGGACGTGAGCACCAAACAAATTGAATCCGAGCACGTGCAGTGGATGAAAAGCTCAGGCGTCTCATGGCAGGGCAACGGCTTTTATTACAGCCGTTATCCGGCGCCGGAAAAAGGTCACGAGCTGACGAGCAAGAACGAGAACCACCAGGTCTATTATCATAAGAGGGGCACGCCGCAATCCGAGGACGTTCTCGTTTACGAAGATAAAGCGAATCCGCAACGCTTCCACACGGTCAGCGTCAGCGACGACGAGCGCTATGCGTTTCTTTCAATTTCTGAGCGCGGCAAAGGCAAGAAGGGAAACGCAGTTTTTTATCGCGACCTTTCTCAGCCCGGTAATGCTTTCACACCCATTGTCGCGGAAATTGGTGACGACAGTTATGGCGTCGTAGATAACGTGGGCGACAAGTTTTTGATTCTCACCGATCATAAAGCGCCCAACGGCCGCGTCTTCCTTTTCGATCCGAAGAATCCCGACGAGCAGAACTGGAAAGACGTTATTCCGGAAAAACCTGAACCACTGGACATTGCCAATACAGTGGGCGGCAAACTTTTTGTCACTTACCTGCAGGACGTGGCCACGCGCGGGTATGTTTACAGTCTCAACGGCAAACTTGAAAACGAAATCAAATTTCCCGGTCTCGGAACGGTAGGCGGATTCGGTGGTCGAGCCGACGACAAGTTTACGTACTATACCTTCACGACCTTTAACTTCCCGCCGACGATCTATCAGTATGACATCGCGACCAGGAAGTCGACCTTGTTCCGGCAACCGGAGATCCCCGGCTTCAAATCGGCCGACTACGAAACCTCGCGAGTTTTCTACAACAGCAAAGACGGCACGCGGGTGCCCATGTTTCTCGTCCACAAGAAAGGCCTGAAGCTCGACGGTAACAATCCCACGCTGCTTTACGGCTACGGCGGCTTTAACATCACAAACTCACCGGGCTTCAGCTCGCTGCGATTGGCGCTGCTCGAGCAGGGATTTGTTTACGCTTCCGCAAACATGCGCGGCGGCGGCGAATACGGCGAGAAGTGGCATGAGGCCGGAACCAAACTGAAAAAGCAGAATGTCTTTGATGACTTTATCGCGGCGGCGGAGTATTTGATTAAAAACAAGTACACCTCACCCGATAAGCTCGCGATTCAGGGAGGCTCAAACGGCGGTTTGCTGGTGGGCGCAGTTTCGAACCAACGACCGGAGTTGTTCAAGGCGGTGGTTGAGCAAGCCGGGGTGATGGATATGCTGCGCTTCCACAAGTTCACGATTGGCTGGAATTGGATCGCGGACTACGGCTCAAGCGACAACGCAGCCGAGTTTAAAGCGCTGTATGCCTATTCACCGATTCACAATGTGAAGGCGGGCGCAAAATATCCGGCGACCTTGATAACTACAGCCGACCACGACGACCGCGTAGTGCCGGCGCATAATTTCAAGTATGCGGCGGCCCTGCAGGCAGCCCAGGGCGGCGACAATCCGATTCTGATTCGCATCGACACCAAGTCGGGCCATGGGGCCAGCAGCACTACCAAAGCGATCGAGCAGACGGCGGACATCTATTCGTTTCTGATGTCGAATTTGGGAGTCAATCCAAACTATTAAGCAGCGAACCAAAAAAGGGGCCGCGGATGTTTTGCGGATCACCCGGATAAGAAATCGACGTCCGCGTGATTTCGCTTTAGGTCTGCGGCCTTCTTTTTTTCTCAACCGGCCGGCAAGGTAATCCTCACAATTAATCCGCCATCGGCGGCGTTTTCAGCGGCGACGCTGCCGCCATGCAATCGTATCGCGCGTTCGGCGATCGCGAGCCCCAGACCCACGCCCCCGGCTTCGCGATCACGCGCTTCATCTGCGCGATAGAAGGGACGAAAAATCTTGTGAAGGGCGGTGTCCGGAACGCCCGGCCCGTGGTCTCTTACCGTCACAACCACTCGTTCCCGGTTGGACTTGCCGCCGCCGGTTCCATCAGGGTCAGCCTCCTCAGACATGTTTATCTCTACAGCCGTGCTTTCAGCGGTGTAATGCACGGCGTTTCGTATCACGTTTTCAATTGCGCGCCTGATGAGATTGGGAACACCATCGATGATCACTTTTTCTGTATTTACGATTGTTACCGACCGATTGCGTGCACGCGCTTCATAGTCGGCATCGCGGGCAATCTCCCGCACCAGCGAATCAATATCAACCGAGGTTTTTTTCATTCCTTCAGCGCCGCTTTCCAGGCGTGTCAGGGCCAACAGTTGTCCAATCATCTCATTGAGTAATTCCGCTTCCCTTTGAATACGTTCGAGTGCGCTCAAAGCTTCGCTACCGGATCTTTGCCGGGCCAACTCCAGCGCGACGTTCAAACGGGCCAGTGGCGAGCGTAACTCGTGCGATATGTCGCCGAGCAATCGGCGCTGACTGTCCACGAGCAATTGAATCTTCTCTGCCATCTCGTCGAAATCAGCCGCGAGGGAAGCGAGCTCGTCGCGGCGGCCGCCCAACGACGGCGCAACCCGCGCGCTTAAGTTGCCGTTGGCGAACTCGCGCGTGGCGGCGCGCAATTTCGCCACGGGAGACGTCAGATACCTTGCAAGCCAATAACAGAAAAGTCCCCCGGTGAGGATAATCGCCAGCACATGCATAAACGGATGAAATAGAGGCTGCGATCGGTGCGGCGGCTCGTTAACAAAAACATATTCGACACCACTGTCGCTTACTGCCAAACGACCCATTAGCGGAGGTGGCCCTTCTTCCATCACCTGCGGGCGCCGGCTTTCAATCACGCGCCTGGCAATGATCGGAGCGTTTGGCGCCATGCGCCTGCCGCTTAACTCCTGAAGCTGGTTATTGAAAAGGAAACCCCGGATATTAGTTTCACGTTCAAAGCGATCGAGCTGTGTAAGAAGCGCAGTTTGCCCGCCCGCTTCGTAAGCGTGCACCGCTTGCTTAGCATATTCGTTGAGCGTTTGATCCAATGGCCGTCGCATTGGCGGCTGGGTTGGATCGGGCCGCAGCAACTCGCCGACGATGAATGTGCCGACGATCACCGTAACCACCACCAGGCCAAACCATAAAAATATTTTCAGAAACAAACTTTGGGGCAAATCATTCACCTTTTGCGCCGGTACTCGCCTGCGCGTAAATGTAACCAACGCCGCGCACAGTCTTTATTCGCTCCATTGCGCCGAACCGGTGTCCCAGTTTCTTGCGCAGGTTGCTGACGTGCATGTCTATGCTGCGATCAAACGGCGAGGCACTTCGGCGCAGGACCTCCAGCGACAACTCCTCACGCGTGACTATGCGGCCCGCAGCTCGCAACAACCTTTCCAGCAAGTCAAATTCGACCGCGGTCAACTCCACGTTTTCACCGCCGCGCGTTACGGTGCGCGTGCCGCTATCGAGGTCTACATCGCCAACCGTCAACTTGCGCGCAGTAGCTTGAGCCGCAGGCTCGTCTGATTTTGCGCGACGGAGAATAGCGCGAATGCGGGCCGTCAGTTCCCGCGGGTTGAAAGGCTTTGGCAGGTAGTCATCGGCGCCGATCTCCAGTCCTACAATACGGTCCACATCGTCGCCGCGGGCTGTAAGCATCAACACCGGGATTTTTGACTCGGCACGAATACGGCGCAGCACCTCAAAACCGTTAAGGCCCGGCAGCATCACGTCGAGAACAACCAGCGAGTGCTTGCCAGAGAGCGCACGCTCAGCGCCAACATCGCCACGATGAACAGTTTCGATCTCGAACCCGAGCGGCGCGAGATATTCTGTAACCAATTCGCACAACTCCACATCGTCGTCGATAATGAGTATTTGATCCATAGAAGCAGGACAGGCATTCCTGTCTGTCCGGATCCCTATGTTGCCTGAAATCAGCGAGGACAGACTTACCGGCTGCCCCTGGGCAGGCAAGACTGCCTGCCCTACCAAGGCGCAGATTGTAGCCCAAACAACCGCGGGTTATTTGTAAAGAAGTGTCAACCATGACTTACTTGCGACTGTCTTTACAAAACTTTACATTCGTTAACTGAGTCTTTACGTCGGCGGCTGGAAATTTAGCGTATAAGAGTTCGCATACAGCGGCCCGATGGGATAACTCGGGTAGGACAGGCACTCGCGCCTGTCGATTTTCAAAGACAGACTGGAAAAGTCTGTCCTACTTAAAGCAGAGGAGAATAAGATGAAGAAAAAGATTTTAGTAATTGCCAGCGTAGCTGTTCTGGTCGTGGCCGCGACGGTCTTCGCGCTGGCCCAGGGTCATATGGGGCAAGGTGAAAAGATGCGTGGCCTCGACTCACAGGAGATGATTGAACATATTTCGCGTGAGTTGAACCTTACCGACGCTCAAAAGGATCAGGTGAAGACTATTCTGGAGTCGCAGCGCGCTACGGAAGAAGAGCGTCACGCGAAGCTCGAGGACCTTCACAAGCAACTCGAGGCGGCCACTGCGAATGGTCAGTTCGACGAAGCACAGGTTCGCACCCTGGCGAGCCAGCAGGCGCAGTTGATGACCGATCAGATGGTTGACCACATGCGCATGCGTTCGAAGATCTACAGTTTGTTGACCGCCGAGCAACGTGCCAAGGCTGATCAGATGATGAAACGTCATGGTGGACCCGGAGGTCCTGGAGGCCCAGGTCATCATGGCCCGCCGCCACCGCCTCCCGGTTTCTAACTGAACTCCAGCCGCCCCTTTTTCGAGGGGCTGCTATCTACGTGTAGGGGCACGGCATGCCGTGCCCCTACACGCAAGGTGGCGATTAGAACCGTGAGCGAATAGCGTCGGGCTTTAGGGATAACTGTAAAGGAACCAAGTAGGGCACGGCATGCCGTGCCCCCTACACGCAAGGTGGCGATTAGAACCTTGAGCGGATAGCGACGGGCTTAGGGATAACTGTAAAGGCACCTGGTAGGGGCACGGCATGCCGTGCCCCTACCATTAAATACACGCCGACTTTTATCGTCGCTTCCAGCGCACGCCGTCTTTCGTGTCTTCAAGAATAATGCCGCGGCTGGCGAGCTCGTCGCGGATTTCATCCGCGCGCCCAAAGTCGCGGCGCCGCCTGGCCTCCTGCCGCTCATCGATCAAACTCTGGACTTCGCTTTCAAGCAGTTCGCTTTGTGCATCTCCAAAAATATTCAGCACGGTGTCGAAACGCTGCAGCAGTTGAACCAGTTCGAGTTTGTTTTCTTCCTGCAGTTTTTTTCTCGCGAGGGCCGTATTGACAATGCGCGTCAGGTTGTGAATTACGGCCAGCGCCACCGAGGTGTTTAAGTCGTCGTCCATACCCGCTTCAAATTCCTGTGCGGCCTGTAACGTCGCCTCATGTAGCTGCTCGTTTAAACCCGGCGTGGTCTTCGCTTCCTGCAAGCGTGCCCTGAAGTCGCGCAGACTTGCCAGCGTTTTCTCGGCGCCGGCGAGCGCATCAAAGGTGAAATTAATTTGCTTGTTGTACGGAACGCTCAGCAGGAAATAACGCACTGCGCCCGCGGAATAACCCTTGGCGGCAACATCGCGAAACGTGTAGTAGTTGCCCTTTGACTTAGACATCGTCTCGCCTTCGACCTTGAGATGCTCAAAGTGTATCCAGTAGCGAACGAATTCTTTTCCGGTCGCTCCCTCGCTCTGCGCGATCTCGTTTTCGTGATGCGGAAACACCAGGTCAATGCCGCCGGCGTGAATGTCAAACGTCTCGCCGAGATACTTCATTGACATCGCGGAACATTCGATATGCCAGCCCGGGCGACCACGGCCAATTGATGAATCCCAGGCCGGCTCCGTTTCTGATGCTGGTTCCTTCCAAAGAGCAAAATCGCGCGCGTCCTCTTTTTCATAACGGTCGGTGTCGACGCGGTCACTGGCGCCGGCGATGTTCCCGGCGAAATTAATTTTCGAAAGCTTGCCATATTCAGGAAATGAAGCGATACGGTAATAGACGGAACCGTCTGACTTGTACGCGTGATTCGTTTCCAGAAGCTTTTCAATCAGCGACACCATTTCGGGGATATGCCGCGTCGCGCGCGGTACTATGTCCGGTCTTTCGCAACCGAGCGCATCAAAATCTTCCCAGAGCGCCGCTATATATTTCGCCGTGTAGTCGTCAATGCTCAGAGCGGCTTCCTGAGACTTGGCGATAATGCGGTCCTCCACATCGGTGATGTTCATGACGTGTGTGACTTTGAAGCCTTTGAATTTGAGGTAACGAGCCACTATGTCAGCGGCGATCGCTGAACGGAAGTTGCCCAGGTGCCCGTAGTCCCACACCGTCGGACCACAATAATAGAAGCGAGCTTCCCCGGCGCGCAGCGGCCGAAACTCTTCAACTTTGCCGGTTAGTGTGTTGCGAAATCTGAGCATGAGCTTCGTTAGAAAGATACGCGCCCTTGGAAATTCCAGGACGCGCATGGCTGGCAGTCTAGGTAAGGATTGGTTGCGAGTCAAACCATGACGGATAAAGCGACCGGCTTTTAGGGCCGTCTAAAAAACAATGCAGGTAGGGGCACGGCATGCCGTGCCTCTAGAGACAAAACTCGGTTTCGCTGGGCCGGCTGCTAACGATCCCGGTTCTGACTTACTTGGTCACTTGAAGTGCTGCCAACCGCCGGGTTCAAGGGTCCACGTTCGCTGACCTTCGGCGATCAGTATGTTGTGAGAAGACTCCCTAATCTCACCAATCCTCGTTATCGGGACACCATCCACGCGCTTTGGCAGTTTTGGAATATTAGCCGGAGGGACGCTGAACAGCAGCTCAAAGTTTTCACCGCCGTGAAGCGCCAGTAGCAGCGGATCGAGAGCGCGACGTCCGCTTAACTCGGTAAGCACGGGGTCAATTGGAACTTGTGAAGCATCGATAAGAGCACCCACTTTGCTTTCGGTGCAAAGGTGATTGAGGTCTGAAGACAGCCCATCACTAATGTCGATCATCGCGCTGGCCAGTCGCTGCTCGCCGAGCAGCAGGCCCCAGCCGACACGAGGCTCCGGTTGTAGTTGACGAAGCAGCAGATGATCTACGCGGTGAGACTCGTTCGCCTCATCATCCAGGTCGGGCAGGGAACCGTCAGCAGCATGCGACGACAATCGCGCGCCACGTTCCAGCAAACGCAAACCCGCGGCAGCGTCTCCCAAAGAGCCCGTAACGAATATCTGGTCGCCCGGCCTCGCGCCCGAGCGGTAAACGGCGCCGGCTTTGGCCGATTCACCAACGAGAATCGAGTCGATCACAATCCTTTCCGGCGTGCGCGAAATATCGCCGCCGATTAATGTCACGTTATAGCGTTTGGCGAGTTTGAAAAATCCTTCGTAGAAGTCAGTCAAAAAATCCGAATTCCAAATTGGATTGGGAACGCCAATAGACAAGAGGGCCCAGCGCGGTCGCGCTCCCATGGCGGCGATATCAGAAAGAGAGACGGCGAGCGCCTTGTGGCCGAGCAGGGCCGGCGGTATCACGTCGCGCCGAAAGTCTATGTCCTCAACCAGCAGGTCTGTACTGACAACGACATCGCAACCCGC
>DATGYM010000247.1:0-18597 GCA_035297925.1 Pyrinomonadaceae bacterium
GACATCGCAACCCGCGGCAGCTTTGAAAACTGCGGCGTCGTCTCCAATGCCACAGACCAGGCCGTGCGAGTCGGCGCTGCCTTGCGCGCGGGCGCGAATTTGCCGGATGAAATCAAATTCATTCATAAGTCACAATTCGCCACAGGTTAACGCGGATTTTCACAGAAACTAACACAGTGAGATCGACCACGAATCTCTTCCTGATTCGATCCGTGCTTATCCGTGAAAATCTGTAGCCAATTTCTTAAAGATTTCGTCGGAGTGAATCCAAACCCGCAGCGATCGTTTCGACGGAAGTAGAGAAAGAAAAACGCAGATGACCCTCGCCGTGTTCACCGAATACGATGCCGGGAACGGTTGCTACTCGCGCGCGTTCAAGAAGTATCTCGGCCGCGGCGCGGCTGTCGCTGCTGATACGCGATACATCCGGGAAAGCATAGAAGGCGCCGGCGGGCTTGTCGCAGTTCAGACCCAGTTCGTTCAGTCCGGTCAAAAGTAAATCGCGCCGCTCCTGATAAGCGACGCGATTCGTTTCCAGCATATCTGTTTCAGTCGTAAACGCTGCCAGCGCCGCCCACTGCGTCGGGGTGGAAACGCCATTGGAGGAATAGAGCGTAGTTTTGCGAAGACCGGTCATCCAGGGTTCGGCGGCAACCGTGTAGCCCAGACGCCAGCCAGTCATCGCATAAGACTTAGAAAGCGTAAACACACTAATCGTCCGCTCAAACATTCCCGGCAGCGAGGCAATGGAAAAGTGATTGCCGTCGTACACCAGATCCTCATAAGCTTCATCGGCGATCACGATCAGATCATGCTTTTGCGCAAAGTTTGCCACTGCCTGCGCCTCTTCCGGCGTGAAGACAACGCCCGTCGGATTTTGCGGCGTGTTGTAGTAAATAGCTTTGGTGCGATCAGTGAGATAAGTTGCGAGCGTTCTTGCGAAGCCATTTGCGCGCGCCTCTCTTGTGGGGACGAGAACAGTCTGGCCTTGCGAGTAAGCAACCAAATCCTTGATCGGGGTCCAGAAAGGAGAGAAGACGAAAACTTCATCGCCCGGATTCACCACAGACTGAAACGCGCCAAACAATCCCTGCATCCCGCCGTTCATTATCATTACGTCAGTTGCCTTGGCGGGAATCTGGTTCTTGTCACGCAGCTTATCAGCAATCGCAGTGCGTAGTTCCGGGATACCCGAAGATGGCGCATAGCGCGTCTTGTTCTCTTCAAGCGCGCGCATCATCGCCTGCTTCACGAAGTCCGGCGTATTCATGTAAGGCTCGCCGCCTTCAAACTGAAAAACGGTAGCGCCTTCCGCGCGCAACTTCATAATGCGATTGCGAACATTAACGATGTCAGAAAATCCAATTTCGTCGAGTCGTGACGCCAGGCGAAAAACAGGCGGGGACGCAGGGGAAATGGTCACAGTTCGAATACCCTCCGGGTCATAATGCGGTTTGACGTTGTAGGAAGGCGGATTATAGCCTGACCACTGAAACGCGTCTATCATGCATGCATCCTGTTCTCTACCTTAGACAATACTTTTAAGAATTAGTTTTAACTAATCGTGCCTAAGTGTAAGTATTGACACGCCCAAAGGGCTGGCAGTAACATGTCGGCTCGCTGGGCAGCTGGCAAACCTGCCATTAGTCTCCCTTTAAAGTCTATCCTGCACATTCAGGAAGATTAATCGTCGACACTACCATCATGGGTCGTACTTCCGTAGCCATCCCCGAAAAACTCTTCTTCAAAATCGGCGAAGTGTGTGAACTCGCCGGCGTGCAGGCCCACGTGTTGCGCTATTGGGAATCGGAATTTCCCATGCTTGCGCCGCAGAAAAATCGCGCCGGGCAACGGGTCTATCGCAAGCGCGACGTGGAGATTGCCCTGCGGATCAAAGAACTGCTTTATGAAGACCAGTACACGATAGCCGGCGCGAAAAAACGACTGGCAAATGATCTGCGGGCCGGCGGCAAGCTCAGGATAGTTTCGACCGAGGATAGCGAAGGTTCGGATGCCGATGGCTTTCAAGCGTCAACCGGAACGTTGGCGAGCGGCGACGCACCCGTCGCGTCAGCAGCGAGAACAGCGGAAGAGCGAAGGTCGCTGAGAAAAGTAGCTGCTGAATTGCGGGAAATTCTTGCCATGCTCAACGGTCCCAAAAAAAGAGACTGAGCGGCTTGTAACGCAGGTCCCCTTCGTTTGCGCGGGCGCTCCTCTCGCCCCGCGAACGACGAATTTGCGTTACGACTTTTTTGCGGAGATACTAGGGACGGTTTTGCGGGACGTGGCGCAGCCTGGTAGCGCGCACCCTTGGGGTGGGTGAGGTCCCGAGTTCGAATCTCGGCGTCCCGACCAGTTCAAAAGGCTTCTAATCAGTTTTGATTGGAAGCCTTTTTATTTAGTCGCAAACTCGCGGCTAGATCATGTCAGCGATCACGATTTCGGACGTCAGTGTTTTATGCACAGGACATTTATGCACGATCTCCTGTAGACGCGCACGCTGTTCCTCAGTTAGATCACCCTCGAAACTTACGGCGCGTTCGATGCGATGCACGTAGTCTGCGGTGGTGTGAGAGCATTCGACGCAATCACGCGCATGAATTCGCTCCTGGCGTAAGCGCACTGTGACGCGTTCCAGCGGCCAGGCTTTCCTTCTTGCATAAAGCGTCGCTGTCATTGAGATGCAGCTGCCCAAAGCTGCAAGTAGGAGCGTGTAGGGATCGGGACCCGCGTCTTCACCGCCTGCTTCCAGCGGTTCATCAGTGACCAACTTTTGTCCCTGTCCATAAATTACTTCGTTCCTCAGGTTAAAAGAAGATGTGACAATAACGTCGCTCATTGGTGTTCAACTCCGCGATACAGTGAATCGAAGAATGTCTGCGCGAGCTCTAAACGTTGCGCTCCCTCCGGACCTGCACCCGCTTGCGGTGAATGATCTTGTGCGGCTAAACTCGTCGCGCTTTCCGAATAACATCATCAATCAGTGCTGAACAGATCATGAAGATTCACGAATATCAAGGCAAGGAACTACTGAGAAAATTTGGCGTGCCCGTCCCGCGTGGCCTGGTCGCGCGCTCGCCGGAAGAGGCTTATCACGCGGCCAAAGAATTGGGCACGGGCATCGTTGTCGTCAAGGCCCAAATCCACGCAGGCGGTCGCGGCAAGGGTGGTGGCGTTAAGCTGGCAAAGAGCGCGGACGAGGCGCAACAGCTTGCCCGCCAGATGTTGGGCATGAACCTGGTCACGCACCAGACCGGACCTGAGGGCCGCCAGGTGCGCGTGCTGCTGATTGAAGAGGGCTTGCCGATCGATAAGGAGTTTTACCTCGGAATTGTTTTGGATCGCGCTTCAAGCCGACCGGTGTTCATGGCTTCAGAAGCCGGCGGCATGGACATCGAAGAAGTTGCCGCAAAGACGCCGGAAAAAATATTGAAGGAGACTATCGACCCGGCGGTGGGCTTTCGCGCTTTTCAGGCGCGCAAGCTGGCTTTTGGCCTGGGTATCCGTGCCGACCTTATTAATCAGGCGGTCAAGTTCATGCAGGCCCTTTATTCGGCCTACGAACAGATGGATGCTTCGCTGATGGAGATAAATCCATTTCTGCTGACGAAGGACAATCGCCTGATCGCGCTCGACGCGAAAGTCAATTTTGACGACAACGCTTTGTTTCGTCACAAGGACTTTCTCGATCTCCGCGATCTGAATGAAGAGGAGCCGTTGGAAATTGAGGCCTCGAAATTCGATCTCAACTACATTAAGCTCGACGGCAATATTGCGTGTATGGTTAACGGCGCGGGCCTGGCAATGGCGACGATGGACATTATCAAGCTGGCCGGTGGCGAGCCGGCAAACTTTCTTGACGTGGGCGGCGGCGCTTCCCAGGAAAGAGTGGAAGCCGCGTTTCGAATTCTGCTCGCAGACCAAAACGTGAAGGCGGTGCTGATAAATATCTTTGGCGGCATCGTTCGTTGCGATATGGTCGCGCGCGGCGTGGTCGAAGCGGCGAAGAAGCTCGGCATACAAGTCCCCGTGGTGGTGCGTCTGGAAGGTACCAACGTAGAAGAAGGTCAGCGCGTGATTCGCGAATCGGAAATGAATTTCACGGTCGCGAACGGAATGAAGGATGCTGCTGAAAAAGTTGTTGGGTTGGCAGCGTAGACAAAGGACTAAGCCAGTGGTGGTCGTATGAATGATGAGATCTCCGTAAGCTCGCCTCCGGGTTCAATGCCCGCAACAGAACCATCCACCTATGTCGAAACGAGGGCTTCATCTTCGCGTTTTCATTTTGCCGCAGTTTTAAAGTGGCTGGTGCAGCTAAGTCGTTTCGGTCTTGCGGCTCTATTCCTATTCACGGCAGGCGCAAAAATCGCCATCGCGAAAACGTTCGCGACAAACGTAGGCGAACTCCTTACTGCTTCAGGGTTTAATGCTACCCGCTGGATGTGGCCGGTTACCGGCGCGATAATAACACTTGAGATCATAGCGGCGATTCTGCTGCTCCTGCCGCGAACCGTTCGCATCGGCGCCCTTCTGGCGGCGCTGTTGCTTATTGGCTTTGCCGGCTACGCGCTTTACTACGTCTACATCTTGCACGGCGAGCCCCTTGAGTGTGGTTGTTTTGGCGGCATCATAGCCAGCCAGTTAGGAGTTAAGACAGCACTGCGAAACTTGGGCCTGCTCGTTCCCGCAATCATCGTTCTCTTCGGTTATCGGCGAAGGTTGCAAGGCAGCTAAGTCGGTCGAGCAGATAGCGCCATCGCGCAAATCGAGGCAGTCATATTGGCAACACTCTCATTCTGGGGCGGCGTCGGTACGGTAACCGGTTCAAAGTATCTGATTGAAACTGACAAAGCACGCGTGCTGGTCGATTGTGGGATTTTCCAGGGACTAAAAGTCCTGCGCGAGCGTAACTGGCTGGAGCCACCTTTTAAT
Organism: Pyrinomonadaceae bacterium; assembly: GCA_035297925.1. Classification (GTDB taxonomy): domain Bacteria; phylum Acidobacteriota; class Blastocatellia; order Pyrinomonadales; family Pyrinomonadaceae; genus PSRF01. The sequence goes on from DATGYM010000247.1 coordinate 4,933, forward strand.
CCTCGCTCACTCAATGCGGTTCTGATTACACACGCCCATATCGATCATAGTGGATATCTTCCCCGACTGGTCCGTCAGGGATTCAGGGGTCCGGTTTACTGTTCGCGTGGGACTGCCGACTTGCTGAAAATACTACTGCCGGATGCCGGCCGCTTGCAGGAAGAAGAAGCTGACTATCGCAATCGCCACAAACTGACAAAACACAAACCGGCCCTTCCCTTGTACACGGAGAAGGATGCGCTTGCCGTCCTCGAGCTAATCGAGCCGGTGGCGAACACCGGCGAGCCTCTTCCTGTTGCTCAGGGAATTCGCGCGGGGTTTCGCGTCGCCGGACATATACTTGGTTCAAGCCTAGTCCTCCTCGAGATCGAAAGCGGCGGCGACGATCACAGCGGTCGCAGAATTTTGTTTTCGGGAGACCTGGGCCACTATGACCAGCCCATAATTCCTGACCCGGTTGGGCCTCCCGCGTGCGACTACCTGCTGGTGGAATCTACTTATGGCGATCGTCTCCACGATCCGGAAGACCCCAAAAGTGCGCTCAAACGGATCATCAACGATGCAGCGGAACGCGGTGGCCCAATACTTATTCCGGCGTTCGCAGTCGGTCGTACCCAGGAGATCATCTATCTGATTCGAGAGTTGGAAGATGAGGCAGCTATTCCAGTGTTTCCTGTTTGCCTTGATTCACCGATGGCCGCCGCGGCAACTGCGGCCTACGCAAATCGCAGGGAGGAGCAGGACGAAGATTACGCGAGTGTGCTGGCCAGACCGCAACATCCCCTCCGCACCCACAAAATGATGACATGTTCATCAAAGGAGGAATCGAAGCGACTCAGTGAGATGAAGGGAACGCGCGTAATTGTCAGCGCTTCCGGCATGATGACCGGAGGTCGTGTGCTGCATCACGCCCTCCGTCTGGTTCCCGATCCAAACACGACACTGCTTTTTGTCGGTTATCAGGCGGCGGGCACAACGGGCAGGCGGATTCTCGACGGCGAGCGCGAAGTGAAGATACTGGGTCAATGGGTGCCGGTTCGTTGTCGTATTGAGCGCATCGGCAGCTTTTCTGCGCATGCCGACTGGCAGGAGATTCTGCACTGGCTGGAAGGAATGCCAACTGCGCCCCGCCAAACTTTTCTTACGCACGGCGAGCCCGAAGCAGCGGACGCGATGGCTCAACATATCGAAGAAAGATTTGAGTGGCCGACTACGGTGCCCGTGTATGGTCAGCGCGTTGAACTCAGGTAGCTTTGTGAAGGTAGCGTTCTGATTTGCTGGCCTTGTGATCCCAGGTGCAGTGGTTCTTTGTGCCTGCTGGTGGCAGTTGCTATACTCCGCCCTCATTTTGTAATCCATTTTTCTGATTCTGGAGCCGAGCACTTGAGCATTCTCGTCGATAAAAATACGCGCCTGGTGGTGCAGGGAATCACCGGGAAAGAGGGTACGTTTCATACCAAACAAATGGTCGAGTATGGAACGAACGTTGTCGGTGGCGTGACGCCCGGCAAGGGTGGAACCAGGCACGAAGACATTCCTGTATTCAACACCGTCGCTGACGCCGTGAAGCAAGCAGGGGCAAACGCTTCGGTCATCTATGTGCCGCCGGCGTTCGCCGCCGATGCGATCATGGAAGCAGCCGATGCCGGTATCGCGGTAGTCGTTTGCATCACTGAAGGCATTCCCACGCTGGACATGGTGCGGGTCAAAGAATATCTGGACGGCAGAGCTACCAGGCTGATCGGACCAAACTGTCCCGGGATTATCAGTCCCGGGAAATGCAAGATTGGAATCATGCCGGGACATATTCATCGGGAAGGTCGCATTGGCGTAGTTTCGCGCTCGGGCACGTTGACCTACGAAGCGGTGGGCCAATTGACGACCCTTGGCTTAGGGCAGTCGACAGCTATCGGCATTGGTGGCGATCCGATTGTGGGGACGACCCACGTTGATGCGTTACGGTTGTTCCAGGATGACGATGAGACAGACGGCATCGTAATGATTGGCGAGATTGGCGGCACGGCTGAAGAAGAAGCCGCAGCTTTTGCGAAAGTGAATGTTACCAAGCCAATCGTCGCGTTCATCGCCGGACAGACAGCGCCGCCGGGTCGTCGCATGGGTCACGCCGGCGCCATCATCGCGGGTGGCAAAGGTACAGCAGCAGAAAAAATGAAGGCGCTGGGAGATGCCGGCATCCATGTTGTGAAGTCTCCGGCCGATATAGGATCGGGTATGAAAGAAGCACTGGGAAGATGAAGGACCAAGTTCAAAATTCAGAAGGAAATCGGAAAAAGTCGGAATGGATAATCTTACATTCGCAATCATTAAGCCTGATGCCGTACGCGCGGGCGACACGGGAAACATCATTCAACGCGTCACTGACGCAGGTTTCAAACTGCGCGCGCTCAAGAGCCTGCACATGAGTTTGAAGGAGGCGGAAGGTTTTTATGCTGTTCACCGCGAGCGGCCTTTTTTTGGCGGCCTGACAGAATTCATGTCGAGCGGCCCTTGCATCGTCATGGTCCTGGAAAAACAAGACGCGGTAAAAGCCTGGCGCGATTTGATGGGTGCAACTGATCCTGCAAAAGCCGACGAGGGAACGATTCGGAAAGAGTTTGGCACCTCAGTCGGCGAGAATGCGACGCACGGCTCCGATTCCGACGAGAATGCGGCCATAGAAATTTCGTACTTCTTTAGCCAGCTCGAGCTCGTATAAGCTCCCACAAGTCCGTGCCAAACACATCACCGGGATAAGCAAGATGAAACGTTGTCCGACCTGCAATCAGGAGTTTACCGATGAGTGGTTGACTTTCTGCACGCAGGACGGTACTTCGCTGGTAAACATTGAGCGCTCGCCTGACGAGCCGCCGCCCACGCTGTTGCGTCCGTCCCTGCCCCCGAGCGTTAGCCCGGCGGAACAGCCGACGCTCGATATGCCCGGCCGCTACAGTCCGCCGCCGGTCCAATACATTCCGCCGTCGCCGCTTCAGTCTGGCTGGGCGCCCCCGCCTCCGCCCGCCTATCCAGGCAATCCAAACCAGAGTCTGGCTATCGCCTCGCTCATTCTAGGCATTATGAGTATCACCGTGGGCTGGTGTTGTTCGTTTGGCATACTTACGGGACCGGTTGCGCTCGTGCTCGGCATTGTTGCTTTGGTGCAAATTAAGAACGACCCCAGGAAATTTGGTGGGAAGGGCTTTGCGATTGGCGGCATCGTTACCGGCGCGCTCTACTTTGTAATTCTGGCGCTTGTAATCCTGCTTTACGGGGTAGGGTTCATTCTCAGCGGCATTCGTTAACAACCTTCGTCTTCGAAGATCGCAATCGAGAGAGCCCAGCCGGTCGCCACCGTGGCTAAAGCAAGATAAAATTCCTGTGTGCAGAAAATTCGGGTTCGCCTGAGAAAGAGAAACTGACCGTGAAGCGCTGCCCCACTTGCAATAGAACCTTTATCGATCAAAACCTGAGTTTTTGCGTCGATGATGGAACGCCGCTGCTTACTGCAGACACGGGCGACGAAGCGACACTAATCATGTCGCCCGCTGATCGCGGAGATGAGGGCGCGTCCCAGCCTGCAGAGGCGTCACCGCGCCCGGGTGGTGCTCCGGCATATCAGCCGCCTGCGTATGTGCCGCCAGGTGCTCACGCGCAACCCCGGCGTAAAGCCTGGCCCTGGATCCTTGGCCTTCTTGTCCTGGTGTTCCTGGTTGTTGCGGGACTCGGCATTGCCGCCGCTGTGCTCTTTCCGGCCATGTTGCGGGCGGCGTCAAACTCAAACAGCAGTAATCTAAACGCGAATATCGAACGCCGCATCTCCAACGTTAATTCGAATAGCAGTAACTCTAATTTGGCCGGCGTTAACGAAAACGAGAACGCGAATTCGACTGGTGAGGATACGTCCGCACCGCCGACCGACAGTCAAGCGGTGTTAACTGATCTTAAGACGCTGGAGGATGAGTGGACTGTGGCAAATATCAATGCCGACAAGAAAACGCTCAATCGTATTCTGGCGGATGATTACGTCGGCGTAAGCGAAGGTAAGGCGCAGGGGAAAGCGGAATACCTGAAGACAATTGAACGCGACACCACGATTCAGCACTGGGAGTTTGAAGATTTAAAGGTAAGCCTGAATGGCGACCGCGCTTCGCTTACCGGGATCATCAGGCTGGATGTTAAAGACCAGAATGGCCAGAACCAGGAAGTTGCGTATCGGTTCACTGACAAATTTGTCTGGCGCGATGGCAGATGGCAGGCGACAAGTTCAGAAGTGAATCCGGTGAAAGATGCCAGCGGCCCAGTGAGTTAAAAGACGGAAGACCAACGACCGAGCCATTACTTACGAATCGAATAACAAATGTCAATCATTAGCGATGTAATCGAATCGACCCGGGCCATCATTCAGGGCATGGGCGTGACCTTGTCTTACATTCCCAAACAGAAATGGACTGTCCAGTATCCGGAAGAGCCCGTGACTGTGCAGCCGCGCTATCGGGGACAACACCTTTTGCACGTTGATGAGAATGGTCGAGAGAAATGCGTTGCCTGTTTTCTGTGCGCGGCAGCCTGCCCCTCTGATTGCATTTACATCGTCGCGAAAGATGATCCGCGGCTCCCGGAAGAGCGCATCGGTGTCGACGAGCGTTATGCCGAGGTCTACAACATCGACTATGGCCGCTGCATTTTCTGTGGCTACTGCGTTGAGGCCTGTCCGAAAGATGCGATTACGCATGGTTACAATTTCGAGCTCTCCGTTTACAACCGCGCCGACTTGCTGAAAACAAAAGACGACTTGCTCATCACCAAACAAGTGCAATCGAGAAACTACCGCGTGGCCTCGTCGACTGAAGACGTCGACTCAGAATACAAGGAAGTGTGAGAACTGCATGCATAACATTTTCCTTTTCTCATTTTGAAATTTTGGCCCCACGGCTAAAAGTCGAAAGTAATTAGTTGCAACCGCGTTGCACAAAAAGTCAACACACGACGGCGTGGCCATCAGAACCGGGAGCGGTAGCTGATCGTCGATCGGGAGCCAGGGTTTAAGCCAATCGCTAGCGCTCCCGGTGCTGATAGAGGTCTCTCGAGCCCTGACTTAAACTCTCGCTTCGTTGCCGCATGTCTAACCGGGAACTGCATTACCACTGGGAATACAACCTGAAGGCCAGCCCCGAAAAACTCTGGCCATTCGTTGCCGACACCAATCGTTTCAATCGCGATACCGGGGTGCCGGCGGTGAAATCCGCCACCACAACGAGAGAGCGTTTGCGAAACGCTCGCCGGCGCCTGCGTCTTTCGATGTACGGTATGGCGGTCGAATGGGAAGAGCAGCCTTTTGAATGGATCAAGCCAACGCGTTTCGGCGTGGCCCGTAGTTATAGCAAAGGACCGATAACGGAATTGCGCGCGCTCGCCGAACTCATGCCGCGGCCCGACGGCGGTACGAAACTGAGCTACGACGTGCGGCTGAAGCCTCGTTCCCGCGTGTCTGCCCTGCTGGTAGCCGCACAAATGAGATTCTCGAGCTCGAAACGCTTCGCCAAAGCTTTCAGAAAGTATGACGAGATTGCGAACACAGAAGTGGAAAGGCCGCCGGCAGTGGAAGTTGAGTTGGCCCCAGCGGTTCGCGATCGGCTGGAGGCAATCCGGGAAAAGCTTTTAACTCAAGGCGCAAATGAAGCTGTGGTTGCTCGCTTGCTCGATCTTATTGGCAGCGCCGACGACTTTGCGCTGGCGCGAATTCGTCCTTACGCGCTGGCAGATGAATGGAAACTACCGCGGCGTGTCGTGCTGGAAACTTGTTTGCTTGCCACGCGCTTTGGTCTGCTCGATCTGCAATGGGAACTTCTTTGTCCGCTGTGTAGGGGGGCCGGAGAAACCGGGAGATCACTCAGCGAAATAAGTTCTCAAGTTCACTGCGTCACCTGTCAGATCGACTATACGGTCAACTTTGATCGCTTCGTTGAAGTCACTTTCCGCCCCAATGCACTTTTGCGTAAGGTGGAGTCGCAGAATTTTTGCATGGGAAGTCCACAAAAGACCCCGCACATCGTGGCCCAGCAGTTATTGCCGGCGCAGTCCGAGCGCGAACTTTCGCTGGCACTTGAGCCGGGCCGATATCGCTTGCGGGCCCTGGAGCTGTCAGGCGGACAGGACGTTAGAGTTAGTGAAGACGGCCTGACAACCGCGAGCGTCGTTTTGTCTGCAGCCGGTTGGAGTCCGGACGAGCTTAGGTTGACCGAGCAGTCGACACTGAAAATGCAAAACGCAACGCAAGCCGAACAGCTCCTGATACTCGAGCGCCAGGCATGGGGCGATCAGGCGGCGACCGCGGCAGAAGTAACTGCACTGCAAATGTTCCGCGATCTTTTTGCGACTGAGGCACTTCGTCCGGGAGAACAGATTTCGGTTGGCACGCTGACCGTGCTCTTTACCGATTTGCGCAACTCGACGCAACTCTATCGAGAGATTGGCGACGCCACTGCATTCGGCCGCGTCATGAATCATTTCGATCTGTTGAAGCAGGTGATCGTGGCTGAAGATGGGGCGGTGGTGAAAACCATCGGCGATGCTGTTATGGCTGTCTTTCGTCGGCCGGTGGCGGCCTTAAGGACGATGCTGAGTGCGCAGGAAATGTTGAAGTGGCCCGCTGATGGCTCCAGACCACTGACGCTGAAGGCGGGTGTGCATACAGGACCGTGCATTGCTGTCACGCTGAATGACCGCCTCGACTATTTTGGCTCGACCGTAAACATGGCTGCACGCCTGGAGAGTTTGTCCACCGGCGAAGATGTCGTCATCTCGCGGGCGCTTTTTGACGACCCTGAGGTGCGCGAATTCATAGCAAATGAGAAGCTTCAGTGCGAGCCATTCGAAATGTTGTTAAAAGGGTTTCAGGAAGAGCGGTTCGCATTGTGGCGAGTTAGCCGGCCGATGCAGAAAGACGAAGGGAATAAAAGCGCCGCGAATTCACGCGGATAAGAATTTGAACAATCGTTCAGTTACGTTCTCCTGTTTTCTATTTTGACTCGCGACTATCCGCGTGAATCCGCGGCTAATAATTCGCTGCGACTGATTTATTCTTAATCATGGCATTACTGGAAGCGCGCAAAGTTTCCAAGGTCTATCAAATGGGGACGACGAGCGTCAGAGCGCTCGACGATGTCTCGTTGACTTTGGATGAAGGAGAGTTTGTTTCCATCCAGGGAACTTCAGGGTCGGGCAAGAGCACTCTCCTGAATATGGTGGGCGGCCTTGACCATCCAACCAGCGGCGACGTGTTTTTCAACGCAAAGCCGCTGGCGCCGTTGAGCAAAAAAGAGATGGCGCGTTACCGTCGGTATTCCGTAGGAATGATCTTTCAGAATTTCAATCTGATTCCCACGATGAGCGCCGAAGAGAACGTAGGCCTTGCCTTAGCATTCGGCGGAATTCGAGGCACGCAGCGACACCGGCGGGCGGCGGAGTTGTTGGATCGAGTAGGACTGTCAGATCGCTTGACGCATCGTCCTTCGGAACTTTCCGGAGGAGAGCAACAGCGCGTCGCCATCGCGCGGGCTCTGGCGAACAATCCGAAAGTGTTACTAGCTGACGAGCCGACGGGAAATGTCGATTCCACACGCGCTCATGAACTGCTGGCGCTGCTGCGCGAGATGGTTAACAACGATTCGTTAACTATTCTGATGGTCACGCACGATCGTGAGCTCGCCAGCACTTTTTCTGATCGCATCGTGTTGATGAAAGACGGACGAGTTATTACAAAGGATGAAGGATGAAAGAGGAATGATGAACTATGAATGATGAACGATGAGTCGTTTGCACATCTGGAATCGTTCAGCATTCCTCATTCATCATTCATAGTTCATCCTTCATCGTTTCGCTGAGAGGTTCCCTATGGCCAATGAAATGACACTTGAGGCGCTGCGGTCGGTACCGCTGTTTGCATCGCTGACTGACGCGGCGGCAACAGAGCTCCGTAATTTGCTGGACACGATCGATGTGGCGGCGAGTACACAGCTCTTCCACAAAGGCGATTCGGGCAACGCCATGTATCTGATCGAAAACGGGCGCGTGCGCATCAGCATTACTGACGAGGATCGCAGAGAGATAACCCTCGCCGAATTGGCGCAGGGAGACTTTTTCGGTGAAATGTCGATCATCGACGGCCGGCAAAGGTCCGCCGACGCGAAGGTCATTGAAGACGGTCGCCTGGCGGTGCTTTCCCGGCCGAACTTTCTCGCATTTGTTCGTTCCAATCCGGATGTAGCCCTGGGTATGTTGGGGGCGTTATCTGATCGCCTGCGGCGCACTGATGAGCTATTGCGCTCACGCGTTTCGCGCAACGCGAATGAGGAGGAACGCAAGCGGGCCACGATGGCTGATCGCGCCGCCGATATGATTGCCGAATTTGGCGGCAGTTGGAAATTTATCGGCGTATCAATCGGTTTGATTGTCTTCTGGATCGTTTTCAACTCTTATCTTCTGGTTAACGGTTTCGATCCAAAGCCGTATCAGATGCTTAATCTGGTGCTGGCTGTGATAGCGGGAATGCAGGCGCCCATCATCATGATGTCGCAGAATCGGCAGGGCGAAAAAGATCGGCTGCGGGCAGATCTCGATTATCGCGTCAACTTGAAAAATGAGCTTTCGCTGGCCGAAGTGCTGCGTCGTTTGGATGTGCTCGAGAGTGAGCGACTACCAAAGTTATTTGAAGAGCAGAACGCGCGGCTGACACCGCCTGACGCGGCTCAGGTCTCAAGGGCCAGTGCTAAAGTCTCAGAGCACAGGTCTCAAGCGCCAGGCGCATGAATTCCGTCGGAAACTATTGTTACGAAGCTGTTATTAGTTTGAGCCGATCAGTTGGGGAACTCGAAACTAGAAACTAGAAACTGCTCGAATGATTCACGCGATCTTTTTCGACTTTAACGGTGTCATCATCAACGACGAGCCGCTGCAAATGGCGGCTTACAAAGATGCGTTGCGCGAGCACAGTATTGAGCTGAGCGAAAGCGATTACTACGCGGCGTTGGGAATGGATGACAAAACGTTTGTGCAGGTCGCCTTTGAACGAGGAAAGAAAGAGCTTACAGACGATGTACTGAAAAACGTGATTGAAGGGAAGACCCTGCGGCATCGGCAACTGATTGCCGACGAGCTACCGCTGTTTCCGGGCGTCGTGACATTTCTGAAAGCTGCCAGGCGTGAGTATTCGCTTGGGATTGTCAGCATGGCTTTGCTGGCTGATATCGAATACGCATTGGATCGGGCGCACCTTTCAAATCTTTTCTCGGTGGTTGTCAGTGCCGAAGATGTCAAAGTCTGCAAGCCCGCGCCCGACTGTTACCGAATTGCACTCGAGAAACTAAACAACAGGCGTGAAGCTGAAAGACTGCCGCCTTTGTCTCCCGGCGATTGTTTGGTTATTGAGGATGCGCCACCCGGAATTGAGTCGGGCCGGCAAGCGGGCATGCGCACGCTGGGCGTCACAAATACAGTTCCCGAGGAACAACTGCGAGCCGCAGGCGCTGAAGTTGTGACCGCGAGTCTTTCGGATTGGACGGTCGATGCGGTGCGACACGTGTTTGGGGAATAGGAGGGAAATAAAGAGGGGAAGAGGGAAATTGGGGAAGGGGAAAAATGGGAAAGGAGGGGAACGTTCCGGTTGAAAGGTGATTACCGAAGCCTTCAGATTGAGTCGATTCCTCGGCGTTGAGTCGCTTGCCCCGCGTCTTATTTACTTTAAGCCCTTCCCCTTTTTGCCGCTGCCCAGTTCCCCTATTTCCCTCTCTTCCCCCGGTCTTTAACATGAGTTTTCTCGACATACTGAAGCTGGCCCTACGAAATCTGCGCCAGGCGAAGCTGCGCGCGATCCTCACGACCATGGGCGTGATTGTCGGCGTGGCCGTGATCGTGACGATGGTTTCGTTTGGACTTGGTCTGCAAAGAAACATGTTGTCGCGGTTCAAGGCGCTTGATTTGTTCAATGAGATCCAGGTTTTCGGCCGCAGTCTCGGCAGCCTTGTGGCCGGCAGATCGCAAGGCAACTCGCCGCGCAACGACAACGACAGAGGCGACCGCCGCTCGCGTTTGAAACCCGATGCCGAGCCTACCCGCATACTGGACGATGCAGCGATCGCCGAGATAGGAAAAATTCCCGGAGTTGCCTACGTTGAACCGAGCCTGATGATCTTCACCTACGTACGGACCAACGGCCATTCGCAGATTGAGTCAATCGGCGGCGCGTCGGTTCCCAACGCCAGCTCGCGATTCAAGGAATTCACTGCCGGAGGAATGATTAGCTCGATCGATGCGGACGAAGCCGTGGTCAACGAAACACTCACGCGCGATTTCGGTTTTGAGAAACCGGCAGACGCCATTGGCAAAACGATAGAGTTTCTGGCTCCGAATAATTCGTCCAAAGATGCTGCCAAACAGCAGGACGATGCGGGACCGCCGACTTTTTTTGGCCTGCCACTCGAGGAAGATATCGGGGCTGAGACAAGTGGAGACGCCCTGGTGGCGAAAAAATTTCGCATCGTTGGCGTCTTGAACCCGCAAGTGAGGGAAGGTGCAGGGCAGGGAGGAGTGCGCGGATTGTTTCCGGGTGCGCGGATCTACATTCCATTGCCCGCCGCGCATCAGTGGTCAATCGAGCACCGCGGTCCCATGAATCAGGTGGCGCTCGCACTGGCACGTGAAAGTGGTTCATTGGGCGCGTCGGAGAGTGAAGGATACGATTCGGCAGTCGTCAGGGTCGACGATCCGGTGGCATTAACTGAAGTGCGCAAGCGGCTGAAGGAAGCGGGCTTTGCCAGTTTCTCCATCGTGGACCAGTTGGAACAGTTTCGCACCGTTTTCCTAATCATCGATTCCGTATTGGGACTGCTTGGCGGCATCTCCTTATTAGTGGCCTCTTTCGGAATTGCGAATACGATGATTATGTCGATCCTCGAGCGCACGCGTGAGATCGGGATAATGAAGGCAATCGGGGCGGAGGATCGTGAGATCAAATTAATCTTTTTTGTCGAGGCGGCAGTGCTCGGAATTGTGGGAGGGATTATCGGTGTATTCGGCGCCTGGGCCATCGATGGAGTTGCCAATCGTCTCGCCTACCGATTTATTCTTAAACCTCAAGGCGCATCTTTTGTGGACTTCTTTTGGCTGCCGTTTTGGCTTTCGTCTGGGGCCATCCTGTTTGCGCTGGCAGTTTCAATTCTCGCCGCGCTCTATCCCGCTGCACGTGCCGCCCGCATCGATCCGGTCAGAGCGCTCAGGCACGATTAGACTTGCGAATTTACAGGGCACGGCTTGCGAATAGGGGCACGGCATGCCGTGCCCCTACGTGGTTAGATGCGAATAAGGGCACGGCATGCCGTGCCCCTACTCAAGTCAACGGCAATCCGCTATTCGGTGGGTGGCGGCGGCGCAGCCGGCTTCGCCATCTTTCTCTTTGGCTTTGGTCTCGCCGTCACCACCGGCTTCGGAGTCCAGAACGAAGGATCGCCCGCCATCATCTCCTTCGATACATAACTCATCTGCGGATTCATTGCATAAACGCTCGTCTCGCTGAAGACGACCGAGTCGCTCGTCAATTTGTCCGCCTTCTTTTGTTGATCTTCACTCATCGCCTCACGAACGCGGGGTCCGATTCTCAGATCATATTCAGCCAACGACTTCATTGGACGGAAGAACATCAGCGTCGTGCCGGGCATTCCGGCGATAACCTGGAAAGCGGCCACGTGAAGTTCAGCCTTTGCTTTATCACGCGCCGCCCTGACTATTTTTACCAGCTCGGCATACTGCTCTTCCTGACCGGGCCGAAGTCGCACGGTCGTGATTGCAAAGTAACGCATGGTAGAAATGTTGACACCCGGATTGTAGCTGTATTCCGGTCGCAGGACTGCCAGCATGTCGCGCATGCCGGCATGAAGCACTGGTGCTTCTTTGTCGAGCCGGTCCAAATCAGCTTTCCACATTCCGCTCGCGGCCCCCATCTTCTCGTCGGTGGCCTTTTGTATTCCTTCAAGTTCGGCAAAAGTGCCGGCGCCAGTCAGATAAATGACTTCATTCTCACTACCGGCGACAGGCACCAGGGCGACCCGGTGATTTGGGGTTTGTAGTTTTCCAAATATGTTGGCGTACTCGGCCGAATGCCTGCTATGCATCGGCATCATGCCCGGCTTAATGTCTTCGCGCACGATCATAATCACTGGCGGAGGGCCGGACCTGTCGGGATTCTGCCCGAATACTTGACCGAAGGCTGCGAGCAAAGTGATTACTACGGACAACAGGAGAGACTTCTTCATCACAAATACCTCCAGGGTAATTTTTTCAGTTAAGTTGGTATTGACTTCGCAGACAGTCGTGAACCTAGACGGCTGCGGTTGCGGCTCCAAAAAAGGATTGGAATAGTGGTGCGACCTGTCTTTGTCTTTTTGAATGTCGAAGACGGAGGCGTGGACCTTCTGCCACGGCTCACGCGTAAGCGTCGCGTCTTTCAACTGTTTTGGGCGGCGGAACAATACGCCGATCGGCGGCGCAAGTCAATAATTTCACGGGTTAGTCGCTCGTCAGCCGCGCAAAACAAAATCAGCGCCGGAAGCGATAGCGACCGGCCCGGGCGTCATTCTTCGGTGAATGCCTGTCAAATCAAATACGCCGCAATTTTAAGTCTTTAGCCGGCCGCTGCTGCTCCGCGACATCGACTCCAGTCCGGCGCCACTGCGCTCGGTTCTGTCGGTCAACTTTCATTGCGCATCGCTGGTGAGGCGGCTACCGCATTGGTTGCAAAACCGTGCCGTGAAATCCTTGGGAGCAGCGCCGCAGGCGGGACACGTCGTCACCTTGAAGTTCGCGCCGCAGGCTGAACAGAAAGCCGCGTCCGCGTTGTTCGCAGTGCCGCAACTTCCGCAGCGCCCCGGGAGCGGCGGAATGTAGCCGCCCGCTTTCCGGGAAATATGCTCTTCAACCACCTTCCAGGCATCCTCGGTGACCTTGTATTGCCAGTAGGCTCCGAGCGCCGGCAAGGCCATCAACAGTCCGGCGGAAAGCAGCACCGCTACAGCGGCTACGGCTGCCTTGTCCAACCATTTCTGCATGCCAATTTCCACGCGCGTGCCGCCGCCTTCGGGAGTTATCTTGATAGTCAGTGCGGCTGACAGACCCGTAAGGTCGCGCAACGTGCTAGACTTTCTCGCTTGCAAAATCGTGGTTGAAGAGACGTGCATAGTTTGCACTTCATAATCCTGATCAAAGACACTACGAAGCTCGGCCACCAGTTTGAAGACGTCTGCTTCAACGCGGGGATAATATCTGCTGTCCATCGCTGGCTTCCTTTCTCGGTGATCAGTCAGTCTACGATCACCTGGCTAACATTGTTCATTTGAAATGTCTCAATCGAGGAACCTGTAAAATGAGATTTATCCGCAACTTATTGGCTGGATTATTAATGCTCGTCCTATTGGCGGGTTTCGCCCCGCTGCGTACCGCCTGGTCACAGAGCCCGACCGCGCCGGCTCCTGTTCTGGACGGATTCACGGCCGAGGCCTCTGCGCAGGAGCGTCGCTGGGAAGAAGATTTTCGGGCAGTGCCTGCGCCGGCCTCCGCGCGAGAACATCTGCGGCGACTGACAGTGGAACCGCACGTGGCCGGAACGAAAGAAGACTATGC